>DUOD01000057.1 GCA_012838995.1 Clostridiales bacterium | reverse complement strand
TGCTTATGGTTATGCCCCTCTCCTTTTCCTCAGGTGCCTTGTCGATCTCGTCGTATTTTGTAGCATTTGCATGCCCTGCTTTGGCCAATACTGTCGTTATAGCTGCCGTCAACGTCGTCTTACCGTGGTCAACGTGCCCTATCGTTCCTATATTTACGTGGGGTTTCGTCCTTTCGTATTTTTCCTTTGCCATTTCTTTTATCCTCCTTAATAAAGATGGTATGGATTAATATGTACATAAATATGCCGATCTATTGGAGCGGGAAACGGGAATCGAACCCGCGACACCCAGCTTGGGAAGCTGGTGCTCTGCCCCTGAGCTACTCCCGCCTTTTTATCTTCAATAAATCATTTTAATTCTATTATACCAATATGTCAATATAAAAGTTAAAGATATGCCCATATGCCAATAAAAAGATTGAAGCATAAGGAATATCTATATTTTTAATCCCTTACCTCCAAATACCTCTCCAGTTTGCGTTTTACCCTTTGAAGGGCGTTATCTATTGATTTGACGTGTCTGTCCAAATCCACTGCAATTTCTTGATAGGATTTACCTTGAAGATATGAATTGAGCACTTCCCATTCCAAGTCGCTTAGCAACTCTCCTATTTTAGACTCTATATTATTAAATTCCTCACGGCTGATAATCAATTCCTCGGGATCCGAGATCTTGGTACCAGACAATACATCCAACAATGTCCGATCGGATTCTTCATCGTATATGGGTTTGTTTAAAGAAACGTAAGAATTCAAAGGTATATGTTTTTGCCGAGTCGCAGTTTTGATAGCAGTTATTATCTGTCGGGTAATACACAGTTCTGCGAACGCTCTGAAAGAAGAAAGCTTATCGTTCTTGAAATCCCTAATAGCTTTATATAGGCCTATCATGCCTTCCTGGACGATATCTTCCCGGTCGGCTCCAATTAAAAAATATGATCGGGCCTTTACCCTTACAAAATTTTTGTACTTATTAATTAAATACTCCAGAGCCTTGGTGTCCCCGTTTTTCGCATCTTTAACCACTTGTTCATCCATCATTAGCTCATAGTTGTCCAGAGTCTTTTCGGCCGCATTACTTTCCACCAAGATCGCCCCCATCACTTGAAATAAAGACAAGATAGCACATAGATATTATACATTACCCAAAAGATATTAGTCAAGTCACCGATGCTGCCGCCGCCACTTCTCCAATTTCGCCGCCACGTCCGGCTCTATCCGGTCATCCAGTCTATGGGGTTTGTATGCCTTGTCACCGGTGTATGCCCTTTTGATTTCCCTAAAACACTTGTTTAACTCTTCCCATAATTCCCTTGAGGATATCCTGACTGCACCTCTGCCCAGCACTATTACCTGTTCCGTTTTATCCGATGTGGCTACCCATACCCTTTTCTCCCTGCCCAATTGATGTACCAGCCTCTCGATATAATTGTCGGCGGTTTCGCCTTTTTTGGTATAAACCACCTCCAGTCCGTCGTAATACTGGTGATGTTCCCTACCGTCCTCTGCCATATGGCCGTCAAACACCAGTATAATCTGTATAGCCCTATACCCTTGATAATTTCGCAGTATTTCAATAAGTTTATCCCTAGAATATTCAAGGTTATCCTTTGACAATTCCTTTAGCTGGGGCCAACCGTTTATTATATTGTACCCGTCAACAACCAATAACTCCTCCAACGAACATTCACCCATTCTTCTCCTGTCTATACATCCCTTCTCTGCCTTAATACTTCATACATCAAAATGGCTCCGGCCACCGAAACGTTCAAAGACTGTACCCTGCCCATCATGGGTATGGAAACTAAAGTATCACAATTTTCTTTAACCAAACGTCCCATGCCTCGGCCTTCGCTGCCTAATACCAAAGCCACCGAACCCTTCAAATCGGTAAGATAGTATGGGTTACCCTCCATGTCGGCACCTATTATCCAAAAACCTTGCTGTTTTAACCAATTTAACGTTCTGGTTATATTGACCACCCTGGCAATGGGAACATACTCCACCGCCCCGGCTGAGGCCTTGACAACCGCCGGGGTAACCCCGCAAGCCCTTCTCCGTGGTATAACAATGCCATGGGCGCCACAACCTTCGGCCGTCCTGATAATGGATCCCAAATTTTGGGGATCGGTTATTCTGTCAAGCACTATAACAAAGGGCGGTTCTTGCCTATCTTTGGCTTTTCTTATTATACTCTCCAGTGTTTTGTATCTATAGGCCTCGGTTTGGGCAAGTACACCTTGATGAACGTCACCGCTGGACAAATCGGATATTTCCTGCCTGTCCATCCATTGAACGGAAATAGAGTTTCTTTGGGCAAGTTCCATAATTTCTCTAATTACGGCATCCTCCCTGATACCCTGTGCCAAAATTATTCTGTGGACGGTCCTGCCCGACCTTAAGGCTTCCAGTACAGGCTTTCTTCCTTCTATAATATTCATTTTTTCTTCATTTAATGTCCTTTTATTACCCCTTTTGTCCATACATTCACCCTAATCATTGACTTTATGTGCAATTGAGGCTTTAAGGATTTGAAGCAGTCTTTCGTGCCTTTTTGTTAAAAACAGATATCCCAAAAGGGCCTCAAAACCGGTGGCATATCTGTATTCCCCCACATCGGCGTGCTTGGGCACGGTACCCGACTTGGCATTACGTCCCCTTTTAACGATACCCATTTCTTCTTCCGTTAGGATTTGGTAAATACTATGAATGGTATCAGACTGGGCCGCCGCCTTTACATAGTCGGTTGCCCGGTTGTGGAGCATATTCACCGGTTCCCGGTGGCGGGACACCAAATATGTCCTTATAAATAGATGATAAACAGCATCACCTACAAAGGCCAGTACAAGGGGCGACAACATTCTTACGTCATCACGGTCAATTATGTATGATTTCATGCTTTTATCGAAAAATTCTTTAAATAAACCTTCCAATTTCCCACCAATTCTAAATTATTTATTTATTTAACATAGTTTCAATAAATGCATTATATCTTATACACCTTGAATATGCAATAATTAGAACAATTGGTAGCAGGGCTATCCATCGGTAAAGAAAGGGACCGCTAGAGGATTTTTAGCAGCCCCTTTATGTTATCCTTAACTTCGTTTTATAACCTTAACCCCATGGGGAGTATCCTGCAGCACTATACCCTGGGCCAATAGTTCATCCCTTATGCTGTCGGCCAATTCCCAGTTCTTTTCCTTGCGCGCCTGCTCCCTTAACTCTATCTTTTTCTTTATTTCGTCATCCAAGTCATTATCGTCTTTTGTCAAAAGTCCCAACACCGATGTCAATTCATCAAGCATGGCCATGGCTTTGTCAACGGCAGCCCTGCTACTATCAACCGAAACGGTGGAATTTATCTCCCTAACCATTTCAAATATAACCGCCAGGGCGTCGGCAGTATTGAAATCGTCATTCATATGCTCTTTAAACTTTTCCCTGTATTTATCCAGGGCGTCCACAAAAGCCTGTTCGCCGGGTTTTACCTCCTTACCGGCCGTCCTTTCCATAAGATGCAGCAAATTACTCTTGGCATTATATAGCCTTTCAAGGGCGCTCTTTGCCTGGTTCAACAGTTCCTCGCTGAAGTTAATGGGATTTCTGTAGTGGGCAGATAGCATGAATAACCTTACCACTTCAAGATCGTATTCCTTGCCTATATCCCTTACGGTAAAGAAATTCCCCAGGGATTTGGACATCTTTTGATTGTTTATATTAACATACCCATTATGAACCCAGTACCTGACAAAGGGTTTTCCGGTACTGCCTTCGCTCTGGGCAATCTCGTTTTCGTGGTGGGGGAATATCAGATCCCGGCCTCCGCCGTGTATGTCAATGGTGTCGCCCAAATACTTCATGGCCATGGCCGAACACTCAATATGCCATCCCGGTCGGCCCTTGCCCCAGGGGCTGTCCCAGGCCGGTTCCCCGGGCTTTTGTGCCTTCCACAGCGCAAAATCCATCGGATGCTTTTTGTTTTCGTTCACCTCTATCCTGGCACCCATTTCCAAATCTTCTATGGTCTGATGGGATAGTTTGCCATAGTCTTTAAACTTTGTGGCATCGTAGTATACATCCCCCCCAAGCTCATAGGCTAAACCTTTGTCCATAAGAACTTTTATCAATTCTATAATTTCCTTTATATGTTCGGTGGCCCGGGGATGATGGGTAGCCCTTTTGATGCCCAGGCCCCGGGCATCTTTATAATACTCCTCTATATATTTATCAGCCAATTCCTTTACCGAAATACCCTCCTTATGGGCCCTGTTTATCATCTTATCATCGATATCGGTAAAGTTTTGTATAAACTCAACCCTGTACCCGATGTACTCAAGATAACGCCTCAAGGTATCAAATACAATAAAGGGCCGGGCGTTGCCTATATGGAAATAGTCATACACCGTGGGACCGCAGACGTACATCTTTACCACTCCATCGGTTAAGGGTACGAATTTTTCTTTGGTTCTTTTCAAGGTATTATACAGCTTCATCGTTGATATTGCCCTCCATTTTCTTGATTTTTTTCTCCAGTTCTTCAATCCTGCGGCGCAACAGGTTTATTTCTTCGCTGACGGGGTCAGGAAGTTTTACCTGATCCAGATCCACGTCCTCCAAGGACATCTTAACGGGCTTGTCGTCCTTTTTTACAATCCTGCCGGGAACGCCCACCACTGTACAATTAGGTGGCACTTCCTTGAGCACCACAGCACCGGCACCTATCTTGGAATTATCCCCCACTTTAAAGGGCCCCAGGATTTTTGCACCGCTGCTTATCACCACATTATTTCCTATAGTGGGATGGCGCTTACCGGTTTCCTTGCCGGTACCTCCCAGGGTGGCACCCTGATATATGGTAACATTATCGCCTATTTCCGTAGTTTCACCTATAACCACTCCCATACCATGGTCAATGAACAGTCCTTCACCTATTAAGGCAGCCGGGTGTATCTCTATGCCGGTAAAAAATCTGTTGATTTGGGATACTATTCTGGCCAAAAGTTTTAAGTTTTTTTTATACAAAAAGTGAGCAAACCTATGCATCACAATGGCATGGAAGCCCGGGTAACACAACACCACCTCCAGGGCGTTCCTGGCCGCCGGATCCCTGCTTAACACGGCTTCAATATCCTTCTTGAGTCGTTCAAACATACACCTTCACCCCTTAATACAAAACTTGCATGCCCATGGTTAGAAGTCAAAAATCTCCGTCTCTCAAGAGACGGAGATTCTCCGCGGTTCCACTCTAGTTGGGCTATGCCCTCTCAAATAAGATAACGGTTTTAACCGTATGACTCTACTTCACTTTTCGAGCCATCGGCTCCGGAACGCACTTCGGCCTGCCATTGATCCTAAACTGCTCTCAGCCAGTGACAGTTTATCTCTGTTGATGTAACAGGCTTACTCTTTTCCTTCACAGCCTTTAATTCCTACTATTTTAGTATGTATTTGTTTACATTAATTATAATACATTGGTCAAGGTGTAGTCAATCCTTTTTAGCAACTTCTCCTTACCTATAACTTCTATCATTTGGCCCATGTCCGGACCGTGAACCTGGCCGGTAATTGCTACCCGAATAGGCATAAAAAGATTCTTTCCCCCGACCCCCAGCTCTTTCTTAAGCTGTTTAAAAATATCCTTTACCGCCTGGGCCGTTAAGTCGGTTTGTTGTTGTACCTTCTCTCTAAAGGTCTCAAGGATACCGGGCACCTGATCACCGGCCAGCACCTTCCTTGCTTCATCGTCTTCCGGTACAACCTCTTCGGTAAAGAACACCGCCAGCTTATCGGGTATCTCGCCCACATAGGACAGTCTGTCTTTTACCACTGCCACAGCCTTTGTCAGCCATTTAAAGTCTTCATCGCTTATATCACCCTTTATATAACCCGCTGCCCTAAGATGGGGCAATGCCAGCTTTGTTATCCTCTCAACCGAACTTTTCTTTATATACACGCCGTTCATCCAATTTAGTTTATTTATATCGAATACTGCCGGCGCCTTGGATATCCCGTCTAAGGAAAAATTTTCAATTATCTCTTCCTTTGATAATATCTCCTCTTGACCTCCGGGCGACCAACCCAGTAGGGCCAAAAAATTAAACATGGCCTCGGGCAAGTATCCCTTTTCCCTGTACTGGCCTATGAAATTGTCCCCGTGTCTCTTGCTGAGTTTTGCCTTGTCCGGTCCCAAAATCATGGGAGTGTGGACGAAAATTGGGGGTTCAAAACCCAAGGCTTCATATAACAATAGCTGTTTCGGCGTATTGGCTAAATGATCATCACCCCTTATTATATGGGTGATATTCATGGCGGCATCGTCCACCACCACTGCGAAATTATAGGTGGGCATACCGTCGGATTTTAAAATTACCATGTCACCGCCTAGGGTATCAGAATTTACCTCCACCCTGCCCTTGACCAAATCATTGAAAACAATGACCTTGTTCCGGGGGACAACAAACCTGAGCACCGGCTTTATACCTTGTCGACGGTAGTCTTCAACCTGTTGAGGGGTAAGATTTCTACACCGGCCGGAGTACTGGGGTATCCCCAGCTCGGCTTTCGTAACTTCTTTATCCCTTTCAATTTGCTCATTGCTACAAAAGCAGTAATAGGCTTTATCCTCATCGATTAATTTTTGGGCATACTCTTTATATATATTAAGCCTTTCACTCTGGCGGTAGGGTCCATATTCGCCCGGCCTGTCAATGCCTTCATCCCAATCAATGCCCAGCCATTTCAATTCATTTAATATATATCCTTCGTACTCTTTGGTAGACCTTGCCAAATCCGTGTCCTCAATCCTTAATATTAAACGCCCTTGTTTACGACTTTTAACAAACAAATAGTTGAACAATGCCGTTCTCATATTGCCTACATGTATAGGTCCGGTAGGACTTGGGGCAAATCTGGCTCTAATTTGTGTCATATGTATCTTCCTTCCTTGAATAATATAATGAAGACACACCTCTCCTAAGCTTGGGGTTTTCCTGTTATATTAAGGTGTGCCTTGGGCATTTACGCAACAATTTACACCATGCCTTTATCCGCCGGAGTTTTCCTCCTATAATGGGGTAAGCCTTGATCCGTAGGGCATATCGTCTGCTGAAATTCCTCTTACGTTATATATTAAGATATGTCCCCAATTTCATGCAAATGCATACCCCTTCCGAGCAGTAGTATCCATCCCGGAATAAAACTCGGATTAAGCAGGCTGCCAAAATTAAACCTAATTGTTTTTCATTATGTATTATTTGGGTTGAAGTAGGCTCTAATATCAATATTTTATGAAAAAAGGTTTTTCAGCCAGCCTATAAAGCTTTCGAGGGCATTTAGTATTTTCTGCAAAAAACCCTTAGCCTCGCCGGCGTCCTGGCTAATCTTCTCTAAATGTTTTTTTATGCCCTCAAGCTGACCGGATATTTGACCGAAATCCAGATTTAGGCTGCCTATTTTTTCCATAAGGCTTATGATCTTCTGTATCTGTTCTTCGCTGAGCTGTATGTCCAGTTTTCCCGCTATCTCGACTATTACCTTTCTTATCTCTTCCGGGTCAGTTATCTTTTCTGCAACAATTACTTCCTTGACGTCCTTTATTAAATTGCCCGCCTTTTCCTTGCCTATTTCTTCACCCAGTTCACCGGTGGTTACCAATTCCTCACCGGCAATTTTTTTAGCCTCTTCGTCCAAGGGCTGCGCCGTTGCCGTTTCAAAAGCCTTCATTATACCGGTTAATGCGGCAGTACCGGTCACATTAAAGGGCGCCGCCACAGTCACCCGGGCATCCTTTACTCCCGCAGTCACCAAAGCATTGGCATACATCTCCTTTGTAACCCAAGTAATGTTTGTAGTTTGAATGCTAAGCCCCTCTCCTTCATCCAACAATTCAATCAATGAAGATGAATATGCCTTTCTACCTATCTGCTTATCAGTGGCTATGCCTTTTAACAGTTTCCTTTGTTCTTCTATAGTCACTTCTATTATTTCCAATTCTCCCTCTTTAACCCCGAACAAATCCAACATCTGCTTGCGCTGTTCCGGTGTGAGGTTGGCACCTAACGTAACAACCTTATCCTGGCCGGCCAAGGCAGTACCTGTCCAGAGTGTTACTAGCACCACAACAATGATGACGGAAATTATTTTTTTCATTTTGGAACCTCCCTTATTTTTCATTATATTAAACATGTATTATTGGGTGGTTAACAATACTACCGAATAGCACGCCACTCCTTCGCCCGTCCCGGTAAATCCCAGTCCTTCGGTGGTGGTTGCCTTTATATTCACCCTGGATATATCTATTCCGAGGACGCTGCTTATATTCTTTCGCATTTTCATTATATATGGGGATATTTTGGGCTTCTCCATCACCAAGGAAGCATCTATGTTTCCAACCTTAAGCCCGTTGATTTTTAGTTTTTCCTTTACCGTTTCTAATAAACGCAAACTGGATATGTCCTTATATTTAGGATCGGTATCCGGAAAATGCTGTCCTATATCGCCCAGCGCCATAGCGCCCAGCAGAGCATCTATTATACTATGAACCAATACATCGGCATCGGAGTGACCCAACAAGCCCCTTTGAAAGGGAATATCCACCCCACCCAGCACAAGCCTTCTTCCTTCAACCATGGCATGTACATCATAACCTACACCTATCCTCACAGCTTAAACCTCCTGGTCTTCCGCTTATTTGCCTTACGTGCATTAATCACGGCGGTAGCCATTATCATATCCTCAGGAGTGGTAATTTTAATGTTTTCATAGTCCCCTTTAATCAATTTTACCTTAAATCCTGCGTATTCCGCCAGGGTAGCGTCATCGGTACCGTATATTCCGTTTTTCTTTGCATATTCATACGCCTCTAAAATAACTTGCTTTTTAAAGGTCTGGGGGGTTTGCATCGCCCTTAGGGTGGATCTATCTAAGGTGCTTATAACAAAGCCCTTCTCATCGGATATCTTTATAGTATCCTTAACCTCAACGGCTGCCACGGAACAACCGTATCGGTACGCCTGTTCTATGGAGTCGGCGATTATATCATGGGTAACCAGGGGTCTTACCCCGTCGTGGACCACCACTATATCTATATCCCGGCCCAAGCATTCCAGACCGTTTTGAACAGAATGTTGCCTTTTAGGGCCGCCTTCCACAATGCTTTTTACCTTTTTAAAACCGTATCTTTTAACAATGTTATTCCGACAATAATCTACATCTCCGGGTGGTACCACCAGTATTATCTCATCTATCGCAGGACAGGTATCAAAGGCCTTTAAAGTATGAGCAATAATTGGTCTGTCCTCCAAAATAAGGTATTGTTTGGTAATCTTAGAATTCATTCTGTTGCCCTTACCCGCCGAAACTATTATAGCAGCCGATTTTTTCCCTTGTTTATTAGAATCCATATTTATCTCCTAGTACGGGCTTTTAATCATCAATATATTACCATAGGTATATATCAAAATACAAGAAAATTACTTAGCTTTAAAACCGGCATTAAAAAAGCCCCGAGCTTGTTGCCCAGGACTTTTTAAAAAACTATACCGCTTTATCTATGGATTTTGGCTTTGCAAAAATCATACGCCCGGCTGCAGTTTGTAACACGCTGGTAACCAGCACGTCTATTGTTTTACCAACATGTTTCTTTCCACCGTCCACCACTATCATGGTACCGTCATCCAGATACGCCACACCTTGTCCCGATTCCTTGCCGTCCCTGATTACCTGTACAACCATTTCTTCACCCGGAAGCACCACAGGTTTTACCGCATTGGCCAATTCGTTTATGTTTAAAACCTCAACGCCACGAAATTCGGCTACCTTGTTTAAATTATAATCGTTGGTTATAACCTTACCGTTAACAAACTCACCTAATTTTAAAAGCCTGGTATCCACGTCCATGGAATCGGGAAAATTCTTTTCCAATATCTGAACTTCAATGTCCAATTCCTTTTGTATTTTATTGAGTATATCAAGGCCCCGTCTGCCCCTGTTTCGTTTAAGTGTATCGGAAGAATCGGCTATGTGCCTAAGTTCTTCCAAAACAAAGCTGGGAATTATAAGCGGCCCCTCCACAAATCCTGTCTTGCATATATCGAATATCCGTCCGTCTATTATAACGCTGGTATCCAATATCTTTGGTTGTACAGTACTCTCCGATCTGCCAGACTTGCTCTTATCCTTTGTAAAGGAAGTCCTTTTAAACAAGCCGGCCAGCTCATCCCTACGCCTTACGGCTATATTTATACCAAAATATCCAAGCACTAAATATAAAAATATGGAAACCAAAGTAGATACTATGGAAACAGGTATAAGCCTAACCAAATTCATAAGCAGACTGGCGATAATTAAGGCTACGGTTAAACCGATGACACCAAAGAATATGTCCTGTGTGGGTATTTCTTGAAGCCTTTTCTCCACCCAGTCCGTAAATTGCTGTAAAGTTTTAATAATTCTATAAGATATTATAAATACAATAATACCGCCCAAAATCGAACAGGTAGCGAGTATCACTACATCAATGGCAAAGTTAAAGGATTGGATATGATTAAAATAGGTAAGAATACTTAATATTAAGTATCCTATTCCATAACCTATTAACGCTCCAATTAGTGACATGACCACTCGGACTATTTTAAATACCACTTTGTCACCTCCATTTATCATTTCTTCACCTCCTTCTTTTATTATTAACATTATACCAAATTTTTATAAGGGATATTAGCCTATTTATAAAAAATGGAAATGCAAAGCCATGTTAAAAGACGTATAAATATTATTTAACCGATTGGTCAATAAGCTTCTCAATCTCCTCGTCGCTAACATTTTGTACAAGGGCTAATTCGCTTATAAGTATTTGTTTTGCACTGTTAAGCATCTTCCTTTCACCGGCCGATAACCCCTTGTCTCTGTCTCTAATCATAAGATTTCTAACCACGGCAGCTATTTCAAAAATGTTACCGCTTTTTATTTTGTCCATATTGGCCCTATACCTTTTATTCCAGTTATCGGGCATATCCGTTTGCCGACCGCCTAAGATCTGGAAAACCCGATCGACTTCCTGACTGTTAATAATACCCCTTATTCCTATATTATCCACGTTATCCGCCGGAACCATGACCTTCATACTTCCTATGGGGAACTTAAGTATATAATACTTCTTTTTATGACCCAGAATTTCCTTTTCTTCTATTGCTTGAATAACCCCGGCTCCGTACATGGGGTACACTACCTTGTCGCCAACATTAAACATCAACTATGCGCCTCCTTAAAGAGCAATACTCTTTTTATGATACAATATTTAGCCGGATTTGTCAATAAACAGATATTTTAACATACCCACCGGTATATGTCAACATAATTTTATCATCATCATTTTATTATTTCATTGACAAACAAAAGCATTAATGTCTATAATTATCTATAGGTATCACAATAGCTTAGGGAGTTGAACGAATTCATGAAGGATATTATGTTAGAAAATTTCCAGTATGTCGTATCAGAACTTTTGGTTAGAAATAAAAGTATCCTGGATGTACTGTCAAAATATCAGCAATCCAATGCAAAGGTAGTAAGGTCAATTATAAAGGCCGTTACCCATTGCGGATGTATACAAATAAAGGCGGGCAAACAAAACATACCCGAAGATGCAAGTCTTACAGACATTAAAAAATATATGGACACCCACTTAAGGGGCGAACTTTGCGAAAACTGCAGGGATATTGTTAAAAAGGAAATGGGCAATAACATGTTTTACCTTGCTAACTTGTGCAACGCCCTTGGTTTGAGTCTATATGACATAATATTGGAGGAAAAAAAGCAGCTGGACACTCTTGGTATATACAGCCTAAAATAAATATTTTCAATGGCCGGCCGGAAAACCGCCTATCCCAAAAAGTTGGCCAACCCATCTAAATCATCTACACCGTTCATTGGGGTAGTATTATGTCCAAAGCCTGTCTTACATCCATAACTCCTATTATATTAATATCTTTATTTTCTATTTCAACTTCTTTTATATTATCCTGCGGTATGACACAGGTTGAAAAACCCATTTTAACGCATTCGTTCAATCTCTTATTTATGTTATTTACAGCCCGCACTTCTCCTGTCAAACCCACCTCTCCGATAACAACCACATCTTTTGATATAGGACTGTTTTTAAAACTGGATGATATGGCCGATATTATACCCAGATCCACGGCCGGTTCGGATAGTTTAATACCCCCCACCACGTTGACATAGGCATCTTGATCGTGCAGTGCCATTCCTATACGCTTTTCCAGCACTGCCATTAATAGTATCACCCTGTTGTAATCCACGCCGGTGGCCATCCTTCGGGGCATACCGAAGCTGGTATCGCTGGTTAGGGCCTGAAGTTCCACCAGTACCGGCCGGGTGCCCTCCATCGAACAGATTACAACCGATCCGGGAACATCCAGCCTCCTCCCTGAAAGCAACGCCTTTGATGGATTGTCCACTTCTACCAAACCCTGTTCCTTCATTTCAAATATTCCTATTTCATTTGTAGATCCGAAACGGTTTTTCACACTTCTCAATACTCTGTAAACAAGATGCTGTTCCCCTTCAAAATACAATACGGTATCCACCATATGCTCCAGCACCCTGGGTCCCGCTATGGCGCCCTGTTTTGTTACGTGGCCCACCAAAAACACCGCTATACCCAAGTTTTTAGCTATATTCATAATGGAGGCGGTTGCTTCCCTCACCTGGGTTACGCTGCCCGGCGCAGGAGATAACTCCGGATTGTATACGGTTTGGATGGAATCTATAATCAAAAATTTAGGTTTAAGTTCTTTTACCTGCTTTCGTATTATGGTCAGGTTGGTCTCCGCCAAAAGATATACATCGGGTGCTTCCACCCCCAGTCTGTTGGCCCTGAGCTTGATCTGTTTAAGGGATTCTTCGCCGGATATGTAAAGCACCTTTCTATCGTGCCGGGCAATATTGTTGGTAATCTGCAACAGTAAGGTGGACTTGCCGATACCCGGGTCGCCTCCCACCAATATCAAAGATCCTTCTACAATGCCTCCGCCCAGCACCCTGTCCAGTTCATCAATACCGGTTGAGTATCTATGGCCTTCCTTAAGATCTATTTCCGATAATAAGGAAGGCTTTTCCGTTACCGACACTACCTTTTTATCTCTTTGCCCGTCGGGTACTACTAACTCTTCCACCATGGTGTTCCACTGGCCGCATCCGCTGCACCTGCCCAGCCACTTAGGACTTTCATATCCGCATTCCTGACAAATAAAAACCGATCTGATCCTTGCCATTGACCGTCCTCCATTAAAAATTCAGTTGAATAAACTGCAATAAAAAAACAGATGGTATAATAACCTTTAAAATTATTATACCATCTCGGTAACCTTAATAGTATGACTAAAAACACGCCATAAGTTTATGCCGGACATACTCTTGTTTATTTCTTGGAAAACACTAACTTATCGTCCTTTACATCGGCCAATACCCTATCACCCTTGGTGATCCTGCCGGCAAGGATTTCTTCCGACAGGCTATCCTCTATTGCTTTTTGTATAGCCCTTCTAAGGGGGCGGGCACCGTATACCGGATCAAAGCCTTCTTTGGCAAGGAAGCTCTTTGCTTCGTCGGTAAGCTCCAGATGAATATCCTTTTCCTTGAGCCGCTTGCTTACATCATCCAGCATCAAATCTATTATCTGCCTTAAGTGTTCTTCTTCCAAGGCATGGAATACTATTATTTCGTCCAGTCTGTTTAAAAACTCGGGGCGGAAGGTTCTCTTCAGTTCCTCCATCACGTTTTCCTTCATTTTTTCATAGGACCTTTCCTTAACGTCCTGATCAGTGGTAAACCCTAAGGTCTTTTGCTTCCTTATGGTATGAGCACCGACATTGGAAGTCATAACCACAATGGTATTCCTAAAATCCACCGTTCTTCCCTTGGCATCGGTCAATCTTCCATCCTCCAATACCTGAAGAAGGATATTGAACACATCGGGATGGGCCTTTTCGATCTCGTCCAATAGTATAACCGAATAGGGTTTTCTCCTGATCTTTTCGGTCAACTGACCGCCTTCTTCATATCCCACGTATCCGGGAGGGGAACCTATCAACTTGGAGACGGTATGTCTTTCCATGTATTCGGACATGTCTATCCTTACCATGGCATCCTCGTCGCCAAACATGGCTTCGGCCAATGCCTTGCAAAGTTCGGTCTTACCGACACCGGTGGGTCCCAAGAACATGAATGAACCTATAGGTCGTTTGGGATCCTTAAGACCTGCCCGAGCCCTTCTGACAGACCGCGCCACCGCCTCTACTGCCTCATCCTGCCCTATCACCCGCTTATGGAGAATATCTTCCATTTTAAGTAATCGTTCGGATTCTTCCTCGGTCAGTTTCTTTACCGGAATACCCGTCCAGCTGGCCACGATGTGGGCAATTTCGTCTTTTCCTACCATGATATCGCCGCGGTTATTCTTTTTGCTCCAGCTTTCCTTTTGCTTTTCCATTTCCGATCTGATTTTTTGTTCTTCGTCCCTCAATTGGGCAGCCTTTTCGAAATTCTGGTTGGCTATTGCCTCTTCCTTTTCCTTGCGAATGGCGTCTATTTTTTCCTCCATTGCCTTAAGGTCAGTGGGTGGTGTATAGGACTTCAGACGCACCTTCGATGCTGCTTCATCCACAAGGTCTATGGCCTTATCGGGTAAAAACCGGTCGGAAATATATCTATCCGACAGTTCCACGGCAGCTTTTATGGCCTCATCGGTAATCCTGACCTTATGATGGGCTTCGTATTTATCCCTCAGCCCCATCAGTATCTGGACCGCTTCGTCCTTGGTGGGCTCTCCCACCAAAATGGGCTGGAATCTCCTTTCCAAGGCCGGATCCTTTTCCACATTCTTCTTATATTCATCCAGGGTGGTGGCCCCTATTGCCTGCAGTTCACCCCTGGCCAGAGCCGGTTTTAGTATGTTGGATGCATCTATTGCACCTTCTGCGGCGCCGGCACCTATTATGGTATGCATCTCGTCTATAAACAAGATTACGTCGCCCGACTTTCTTATTTCCTCCATAACGTTTTTTAGCCGTTCTTCGAATTCACCCCGGTACTTTGCACCGGCCACCATGGCCGCCAGATCAAGGGTAACCACCCTTTTATCCTTAAGTATTTCGGGAATATTTCCTTCAACTATCCTCTGGGCTAAACCCTCTACCACCGCAGTCTTGCCCACACCTGGCTCGCCGATAAGGCAGGGGTTGTTTTTGGTCCTTCTGCTAAGTACTTGTATAACCCGCTCTATCTCCTCTTCCCTGCCCACAACCGGATCCAGCTTGTTTTCCGATGCCAGTTCTGTCAGATGCCTGCCGAATTTATCCAAAGTGGGGGTTGCACTTGGTTTGGAACCTCCGGGCTTTACCTCGCCAATTCCCTGTTCCCTGAGCTTGTTTATTACCTGCTGTCTGGCCTTATTCAAATCCACATTCAATTCGGTGAGTATTCTGGCAGCTACACCTTCTCCTTCTCTGATAAGCCCCAGTAATAAATGTTCGGTGCCTATATAGTTGTGGCCTAAATTTCTTGCTTCATGGAAACTCAGTTCCAGCACCCTTTTGGTCCTGGGTGTATACCCAAACCCAAGGCTGGAACCCACTGAGCCCTTTCCTATCAAGGATTCTATCATGGATCTAACCTTATCATAATCCACCCCAAGGCTGGTTAATACCTTGGCAGCCACACCTTCCTGTTCACGGATCAAGCCCAGCAATATATGTTCGGTACCTACGTAATTATGACCCATGGCTTTAGCCTCATCCTGAGCTATCATTAAGGCCTTTTGGGCCTTTTGGGTAAATCTACCGTAAAATGCCATTTTTTTAACCTCCTTTATATTATTTTTTATTTAGCCTTTGCCTAATTACCTCTGCCCTTGCCACGTCCCGCTGTTCCGCTCCGTCCGTAATCCCGGCCAGCTTTTGAACAGAGGCCGGTTGTATATCAAACATCAACTGGTTTATGGTATTTATGTCCACTTCCTTTAATATTTCCATATCCACACCCATTCTTACATCCGACAGTAAATCCATCGCTTCCTTGGATGATATTTTTCTGGCATTGCTTAGAATACCGTAGGACCTATAAATCTTATCCTCCAGGCCATATCTATCATGCTTGGCAATATTCTCCCTGGCCGCCCATTCCCTATCCACCAGTTGGTGGGTTACGGTTGTAAGATTGTTTATGATTTCCTCTTCCGACTGCCCCAGGGTCAGTTGGTTGGACAGCTGGAACATATTACCTGCAACTTCAGTCCCTTCGCCGTACAAACCCCTCACCGTAAGCCCGATCTTTGAAATAGTTTGAAGCATTCCCTTGGTGTAACCCGTAATAGTAAGGGCGGGAAGATGGAGCATTACCGAAGCTCTGATGCCCGTACCTACATTTGTGGGGCAACAAGTCAGATATCCAAGCTGTTCATCAAAGGCATACTTGACGTTTTCTTCTATTACATCATCCACTTTATCTGCCAAGTCCCAGACGTTTTCAAGCTGAAACCCGGTGTTTAAACATTGTATTCTTATATGATCCTCTTCGTTTATCATTATGCTAACCGTTTCATCCCGTCTTAACAATACCGCAGATCTTTTACGGTTTTTTACTAAATCCGGACTTACAACATGGACCTCCACCAGTCGTTGTACGTCGATATCGCTGAGTTTGTCTATTTCCAGGTCGATAAATTCGCCGGCCAATACGGTATTGCTGTTAAATATGGCATCCTTGACGATCTTCACCACTTGCTGGGCCTGCTTGTCATCCATGATAATCGGGAAAGGTATCCCTTCAATGTTTCTGGCTAATCTTATCCTGCTGCTTATAACCACGTCGGAGTTAGGTCCATCGTTTTTAATCCAGTTAACCATTATCACCACCTCCCCTGCCCGTCTACGGGTTTGCCTTCCAGTTCACGGATTTTATCCCTCAGCTGGGCAGCCCTCTCATAGGCCTCCTCGGCCACGGCTTTGTTCAGCTCATCCTTCAATCTTTTTATTTCCCTGCTTAGCCATATCTGGCCTCCGATTTTTTTGGGAACCTTACCGCTGTGTTCCGTTCTGCCTTGAATTCGTTTTAATATGGGCATTAACTGTTCCCTAAATGTTACATAACAATGACCACAGCCCAGCCGTCCGGTCTTTTTTATATCACCGAAGGTAAAACCGCATTGCGGGCATTTCAAGGCCTGTTGGCCATATATTGTTTGCTGACCTTCCCCACCCACTTCAAAGAAACTGGATAATAGATCAGTTATGGAAAAGGGAGTAAACATGGTATTTACCTTACCCATTTCCTGGGCACATTGTTCACATAAATGCACCTCTGTTTTTTCATCGTTTACTATCTTGGTAAAGTGAAGGGTAGCCGGCCTTTTTTTGCATTTTTCGCAATACATAACTATTCCTCCCACCGATATTTTTAATTTTTATAGGGCGAGTATTCTTTTTAGCATTGCCCCTAATATTCTAGCTCTAAACATGCCCTTGCCGGCCAGGGGAACAGCCAGAGCATCATCACTGATGGCAGCTTTCATAATCTCGCCTTCCCGCTGGGTTATAAGTTTTTGTTCCACCATGTCGTCTATAATGGCGTGGCCCTGGGGTTCGCCTATTGATTTTCCTATCCTATTATTAAGCAAATGGACTATATAATCATCCTTATCGATGTTCAACCTTCTTATTCTAATGTACCCACCCCCACCCCTCCGGCTTTCTATATAATAACCCCTATCAAGGGTAAAGCGGGTGGACAGTACGTAATTTATCTGGGATGGCGCACATTTAAAAAAATCTGCCATCTCGTTCCTTCTAAGATCAACAGTCCCATCGGGGGTGTCCTTTAGCATGTCTTTTATAAACTGCTCTATAATATCACTTATGCTGGTCAAAAAATCACCTCCGTTTTGTAGACTTTGACTTTCTTTGATCTTTGTTATATATTATATAACAAAACCCTTCCATTTTGCAACATATATTTAGTTTTTTATATTTACATTGTCCCCTTGAGGTATGCTGTTTTGTCCTTCCGGCACACTTAGGTTTAAAACCCCCAATTCTACCTTGTTTATCGAATTTGGCCGCTGGATTTTGAGCCTAAACTGCAGATAATCCGTCCCCCGGTCTCTAACTAATCAACGGGCCCTTGAACAGCAACAGGATCTTGTTTCACCGCAAAGGGCAACACCTTTCCTTATAATCTATATAAATTTTTACCACAGAATTGGCATAAGGCCTCTTCTGATTGTTTTAAAGGTTATTTTGGACATAATAAGGTGTAATATAATTATACACCATACATTTTTATACAATTGCCTTAAAATATTTTTGTACCCGGTGCTTTACCTCTTCTTCGTCTATTGTACTTAAAACCCCGTTATCCATCACCACTTGTCCGTCTATGATGACGGTGGAAACATCCCTCCCACCGCCGCTGTACACCAGATGGGTTTTTATATCGCTTAAGGGATAAAAATGTAATCCGTCAATATCTATAAGGATTATGTCGGCCAACTTACCTTGCTCTACGGTACCGATATCCGGCCAGTTCAATACTTGACTGCCACCCAGGGTGGCCATGGAAAGGACGGTACCCGCCGGCAATGCAGTGGCGTCCTTATACACCGCCTTGTTTATCAAAGAAGCCAAACGAATTTCCCGGAACATGTCAAGATTATTATTGCTGGATGCGCCATCGGTGCCAAGACCAATAGTTATCCCCAGCCTTTGCATATCCACTACCGGTGCAAAACCGCTGGCCAGTTTACAATTGCTGGAGGGATTGTACACCACGCCCACATCCTTTTCCCTTAATATTTCCATATCCTCCCGGGTTACATGGACGCAGTGGGCCGCCACCACGGGCCGGTCTAGCAGCCCCAGTTTATTCAAGTAGGCAACGGGTGTCATACCGGTGGTATTTTTACACTGTCTCACCTCATCCTGGGTTTCCGATACATGTATATGTATTTCCATGCCGGTTTTGTCCACTAAATCAAGTACGGCTTTTATATATTCTTCCGAACAGGTATATACGGCATGGGGTCCTGCCATTACCTTTATCCTGCCACCCGCCCCGCCATGCCATTTGTCGTAAAGTTCTCGGTTTTCCCGTATCCTGATATCCTGCATGTCATACCCGGCACCCTGAAGACCCCGGGCCAGGACCGCCCTGATACCCGAATCCTCCACTGCACGAGCGGTGGCATCCATATGAAAATACATATCGGCAAAGGTGGTGGTGCCCGACTTTATCATCTCTGCTATGGAGAGCAATGAAATCCAGTAGACCATCTCCTGGGTTAGCTTATCCTCCAAAGGCCACAGGGTTTGGAGCCAGTCCATCAGGGGCAGGTCGTTGGCTACGCCTCTAAAGATCGTCATACCGCAGTGGGTATGGCAATTGATCAGGCCGGGCATTATCACCTTATATTTGGCATCTATTACCCTTGAGGCGTCCACCTGCCCCTGGCCGGTAGGCCCCACCATGGCGATCCTGTTCCCCTTTATCGCCACATCGCAATGCTTTATTACCTTAGGCCCTTTATTCATGGATAAAAGATAACCGTTCTTTATTAGTATATCGGCCTTTATGGTGTCCTCTGCCATATTATTCACCCCAACCGTCCAGGTATTCCCTCTGCTCCTCGGTCAGGATATCTATCGAAATTCCCACGGATTTAAGCTTAAGCTGAGCCACATAACGGTCGATATCATCATCCACCTTGTATACCCTAGCTTCTAAATTTTCATGATTATCCAAAATAAACTTGGCCGAAAGGGCTTGAAGGGCAAAGCTCATGTCCATTATTTCCGCCGGATGACCGTCACCGGCGGCCAGGTTGACCAGCCTTCCCCGAGCCAATAGGTTTATCCATCTACCGTCCTCCATCCGGTATCCGGTTATATTTTCCCTAAGTTGCTTTTTTTCCACCGCTAAATCTTCCAAGTCCGGGATGGAAATTTCCACGTCAAAATGGCCGGCATTGGCCAAAAGCACGCCATCCTTCATCTTTGTATAATGGTTTTTGGTGATGACATCCCTGCATCCCGTTGCCGTTATGAATATGTCCCCAATCCCGGCGGCCTTGTCCATGGATAATACTTCGAAACCATCCATTACGCCCTCCAAAGCCTTAATGGGATCGATTTCGCATATCACCACCCGGGCACCCAAACCCCTGGCCTTCATGGCAATGCCTTTACCGCACCAGCCGTAACCTGCCACCACCACCACTTTTCCGGATACAATCAGATTGGTGGTACGCATTATACCGTCCCACACCGACTGGCCGGTACCGTACCTGTTGTCAAATAAATACTTGCAATAGGCATCATTAACGGCCACCATGGGAAACTCCAGGGTACCCTCCCGTTGCCGGGCTTTGAGCCTTAACACGCCGGTGGTGGTCTCCTCACACCCGCCCATTACATGTTCCAACAACTCCCTGCGGGTGGTATGTAGAAGGTGAACCAAATCGCCGCCGTCGTCTATTATTATGTTGGGTTTACCGTCCAGCGTCATGTTAAGATGGTTGAAATATTCTTCCTCGGTGGCATTATGCCATGCAAACACCTTCAACCCCCCATTCACCAGGGCAGCCGCCACATCATCCTGGGTAGATAGGGGATTGCTGCCGGTTATCCACATATCGGCACCCCCTGCGGCCAGTACTCTGCACAGGTATGCCGTTTTGGCCTCTAGGTGTATGGACAGGGCTATTTTTATGCCTTTAAAGGGCATGTTCTCTTTAAACTGCCTTTCCAGTTCATTAAGCAGGGGCATATACCTTTTAACCCATTGTATTTTATCCTCGCCCCGAGGCGCCAGGTCTAAATCCCTGATAACACTTTCCATGTTGTTTTACCTCCTGTAATAAATATTATTTCCCTATATAGCCGTGAAATAATTAGTATTATATCATAAGCGGGGTATAATCTCCATTTTAAAGGCTTTGAATGTATAGGGCTGCGGTTTTAGGTCGCTGGTGCCCAGGGTAAAATTAAAAAGGCAACTGCCCAACGGTTGTCCGTCGTCCAAGGTTCCCTTTTTCATTGATATAACGCCCGGGTCTTTTGCGGTAAAGTCTATGGTAAGCAGATGCCCGTCCCCGGATATGCCTTCAACATCACCGGTTAGCAGGCAGGCGGCAACCGCCCTGCCGTCTTGGCTGCCAACGGTATTAACGGGGATAATGGGCCGTGTGGGACCGCTCTCCATAAAACCGCCCCAGCTTATACCGTCAATGGATATAAGCCGGGGATCATGAAAAACCTCTAAGGAAATACCGTATAAATCACGGGCATCCAAAATAAACACCTTTATTTCACCGCTCTGGCCGACGTGCACTTCCTCCGGAATGATTATACAATGTATGTAGGCCCTTGGGTATATGCTGCCTATTTCCGGATTTGACCCCATCCTATACCCTAGCATCAAAAATAATACAGCACAAACAGCGGTTATGGCGCCGATAGCCAAATATTTCCTGAACCTTTTACGTGCTGCCATATTACTCGGCTCCCACACCGAAATTTTTGGCCGCTAAGACCACGTCATAAATATCTATTACACCGTCGCGGTTTAAATCCAACGCTAAGGAGTATTTCCCATCTCCCTCGGAAATATTAATATTTTTGGCAATCAGCATAAGATCAAAAATATCGATTATATCATTGCCGTCCACATCCCCAGCTGCCAGCCTAATTTTAAGATTTAGGTCATCGGTTATTTTAATTTGTTGATTGTAGGCAAGATATCCCGGATTGGTTATACTGAGCTGATAATCCCCTGGCATAAGGTCCGCCACCTGTATATTTACGCCTTCTTTAAAAACTTCACGACTGTATTTGGGACTGCCCAGCCATTTAAGGGTCAGGTAAGGCAAACCACCGTGGCAGTCAATATCGGCAGACAGGGCATAACCTTTCAATATGGAAAAGGCCAGGGCTTTGGTATTAAGCAGCCTGTCGCCCTGCTGGAGATCGGGGTGGGTATTAAAGACTATTTCGCTGCCATCGGGATGGGTACATATCAAAATCATATTTTCAAATTCCAAGGTTAAATCCTCCCAGGGATCCTTTGCTTTAAAGGAAAACCGGGCAATGGTCGCATCAACAACATCCATTGGGGATACTCCAATCTCTATACGGGCGTTAAACCTTACCTCCTGATGAGTATTCTCTTTGCCCGGATTATTAACTATTTTTCCGGTAACCGGGTATCCTATATTCCCTTTTAACGGATCATCCAACCCGTGTCTTTCACAAAATTCCATCTTTTCCCCATCAAAAGGCATTATAAACATTGCCTGTTTGAAATTGTCCAAATCCCCTAAATTAACCGTTATATAAAATTTGTTTTTGCTATAGGGCTGATCCTCTACCCGGATTTCTACCCTGGGCTGTCCTATAAAATCCATTGCCTGGGGAGTGTTTTGTATATTATAAAGACCGTCCCTTATATTTTTTACCTCAAGCCGGTAGATACGGGCCCCGGTATGGGGAGCCGTGGTAAGTATTATTGAATTACTGCTGCCGAATTTAATATCTTCAATATCGAGACTGCCGCTTAGTCCGGGTTTGTTAAAGACAATGGAAAAATTGTCCGGGTTTAGGTTGTCGTGATAATTAACGGGTTCGTCAAATACAACTTCCAGAGTATTATTATCCCTTACCTCTACTGCTTGAAGGGAAGGAGGAGAATTGTCATTATTTACGGTAGAAGAAGCGGTTTCATAGGGTATGGCTTCAGCCCAACTGTTAGAAAGCTTTACGTTTTTCAGACTTATAACGGCAGAATTTCGGCCTATTACCTTAAATTTTACTTCCAGCAAGGCCACTTTGCCGCTAAGGCCTTTATTGTCACCGGTCATGGTTGCAACCAGGGTGACTTTTCCGGCGTCATTGTCTATATCCCTGGTAAGCTCACTAAACTCCGATTGTGGGATAAGGGTCACATCCTCCACCTGCAAAACATCCCGTGCATAGTCAAGTTCCAATTGAAATCCGTATAAATCCGAAACATCCAAGGCTTCTAGGGTTACGGTAAAATGTTGACCCATCCTGGTATCTATACAATCGGGAGTTATCGTAAGAAGGGCTTTGGGCTGCTGTGCCATCAATCGGGAGGGATGAATTATCTGAAACGTGAATAATAAAGCCATGAGAGCTACTATCATAACTCTTCGCTTCATTTTATATCACCTTAAAGGATATTTTACAATAGATAGTTCTACAAATTTGTGGAATATCCTTCTTAAACCGAGAAATTTTAGCACTTTCCCACCTTAAGCAAATGCCAGCCTAAATATATAACTAAATAAGGCTATTGTCTCCCTTATATGATACTTCAGCCTTAAAAATGGTCCTCCCACCATGTCGGCCGGGGCGCCGCTGTAATTCATCCCCATGCTGTCGGCCGTTACCATAGCCCTGTATAGATGATAATCAGTAGTGACAACAACGGCGTCATCAAAACCCAAATTATCCATAAGGTTACGGCTGTACTGTATGTTTTCCAGAGTATTGCCCGCCCTGGATTCCTTGATGATTGCGTCCCTTGGTACACCTTTGTTAACGAGGTAGGTTTCCATAGCCTCGGCTTCGGCCATGGTCTCTTCCGGCCCTTGGCCGCCGGATACTATAATATACCGGCCGTATCCGGCATCATATAGCTGGACTGCTTTATCCAGCCGCCGGGCCAGCATCGGGCTGGGTTTGCCGTCCCACAACATACATCCCAGCACTATTATACAATCCGACGGTTGGGGCAGGGAACTGCTTCCGTTGTATATAATCAGACCATAAAGGATGCAAAAAAGTACAACCATCGCTATCAGTACATATATCAATACCTTTTTTATAGTCTGTATTCTCATTTTACCTTCTCCCCATGGGTATTTTGGGCCTTGAGAGAGCATATAGTATATAGTATAATAAGTACGTCTTATTCCAAGTGATATTTATGGATACTGAAGAAAGCAGGGATAAATATGCTCCAAATAATTTTAGGCTTGATAATCTTCTTTATATTGATAAGAATCGCTTTAAGGATAGTAGGGTTTTTGATAAAGGCCGTACTTATAATAGCGGCCATCGGAATACTCATATGGCTCATAAGTAACGGTATTGATGCAATTAAGGGCGCGGCAACTTTCTTTTAAGACAATGTCCTAGGTAAGGTCGCCTTTTTTTAATATTTTAGACATAAAACAGTCTTTTGGCGATGACAATCGCCAAAAGACTTTATTTTTGTAAGGCAAAGTAAATAAACGCCATTTCTATTCTGCCGTTACCTCATTTTTTAGTAAATCCATCTCTTGGACGGATAACACCTTTTTAAGATCAAATACAATTATCAATTTTCCCTTTCGTTCAACGACGCTGTCTATATAATCCTTGTTTATCTTGGTAATTTCGGGTATCTCTTTAAGGGCATCTTCTTCCAGCCTCAGTATTTCCTTTACACTGTCTACAATAAAACCTATGGTCTGGTCATCGGTGTTCAGTATGATAAACCTGGTATCATCGGTAATATCAGTGTCACCAAGCCCTACCCTTGATTTCAAATCTATGATTGGAACGACGGTCCCCCTAAGATTTATTATACCTTCTATAAACTCAGGATTATCGGGCACCTTGGTGACTTCCTGGGGTTTGATAATCTCCTGTACGTCCAAAATATTAACACCGTATTCGTCATCACCCAGGTTAAACAAAACAAGTTGAGTTGCAGCCATTGGATTAACCTCCCGACAATAAATCTCAATGTTTTTTATATTTTATCATAATGTGATATTTTTGCCAATGTTACGACTGCTTAGCCCGTATTACGCTTTAGATACTCATTTATAAATATATCGATATCTCCGTCCATCACGGCCGTGGTATTGCCCACTTCCACATTGGTTCGGTGGTCCTTTACCATGTTATAGGGATGGAATACATAGGACCTTATCTGGCTGCCCCATTCAATTCTTTTCATCTCGCCCTTTAGTTGGTTTATTCTTTCAAGTCTCTCCCTTTCCTTGAGCTCTATCAGTTTGGACCTCAGCACCTTCATGGCCGATTCCTTGTTACTGTGCTGGGATCTCTCGTTCTGACATTGTACCACTATACCTGTGGGTATATGGGTAATCCGTACGGCGGAATCGGTTTTGTTAACATGCTGCCCCCCTGCACCGCCTGACCTGTAAGTATCTATCCTCAAGTCTTCAGGATTTATTTCAACCTCCTCATCATCGGATATTTCGGGCATAACATCCACCGACGCAAAGGAGGTATGCCTGCGCCCGGAAGCATCAAAGGGAGATATCCTAACCAAACGGTGCACACCCTTTTCCGCCTTTAAATAACCATAGGCGTTTATCCCGGTCACAAGGAAGGTAACGCTCTTGATACCCGCTTCCTCTCCTTCCAGAAAGTCCAATACTTTTACACTGTAACCCTTATCTTCACACCACCGGGTATACATCCTGTATAGCATCTGCACCCAATCCTGGGCTTCGGTGCCCCCGGCACCGGCGTGTAAGGATACTATGGCATTGTTACCGTCATAGGGACCGTTTAAAAGGGTGGATATCTTAACGTTCTCAACGTCCTCTTTAAAGACTGCCATTTCCCTGTTTATCTCGTCCATAAGCTGGCCGTCCGGCTGGTCTTCGTCAAGGCTTAACTCCACCAGGGTGTATAGATCATCCCATCTACCGGATAGATCCTCATACTGCTGTATCCTATCCCTTAAAACCTTTATCCTTTGGCTGGTCTGTTGGGATTTGCTCACATCATTCCAAAAATCAGGTTTTGACATTTCCTTTTCCAAACGGTCAATCTCCCGCTGAGCCCCTTCCGGGTCAAAGGGAACCCCTCAATTCGTCAATGATTTTCTTTAATGTTTCCAATTCCTGTTTATACTGTTCAAGCTGTACCAAATCCATCAACTCCTTTTACTTTATTAATTCAAACCGCAACATTTCTTATATTTTTTTCCGCTGCCACAGGGGCATGGATCATTCCTGCCTACCCTGCTTTGCCTGGTAACGGGTTTTTTCGGTGCCTGTACCTTGCCATGGCTGGCTTCAAGGGGCTGGGCCACCCTTTGCCTTTGAGGCATGACATCCACCTTTGCATGGAACAAGATCTTAAGTACATCCTCCTGTATACTGTTTACCATGTCCTCAAACATTTCATAGCCTTCTATCTTGTATTCAATAACCGGATCCCTCTGACCATAGGCTCTGAGGCCTATACCCTGCCTGAGCTGGTCCATGGCGTCTATATGATCCATCCACTTTTGGTCCACAACCTTCAGTATAACTACTCTCTCCAATTCACGGATAAGTTCCGTGCCTATTTCCTGTTCCCGCTTCTCATATAGTTCCTTGGCCATGGCTATGATCCTATCCTTTAACCCTTCCCAGGTTAGGTTTTCCATATCGTCGTCAGACAGCACCAGCGCCCCCTTGGGCAGGAAAATATTTTCCAGATATGCCGCTAAACCCTTTATATCCCACTCCTCGGGATACTGGCTTTGGCTTGTATATATAGGTACAATTCTCTCCACCAAGGCCTCTATCATGTCCATGACGGAATCCTTTAGATTCTCGCCCTCCAGTACCCTTCTCCTCTGGGAGTATATGGTCTCCCTCTGGACGTTCATTACATCGTCATACTGCAGTACATGTCTTCTAATATCGAAGTTTTTACCCTCGATCTTCTTTTGAGCGGCTTCTATCTGACGGGATAGCAGTTTATATTCTATGGGCTGGTCCTCCTCCAAGCCCAACGCATCCACTATACTCATTATCTTTTCAGACCCGAACAACCTCATAAGATCGTCTTCCAGGGATATATAAAACCTCGATGAACCGGGATCGCCCTGTCTGCCCGCACGGCCCCTTAACTGGTTATCTATCCGCCTACTTTCATGGCGTTCGGTACCGATGATATGCAGGCCTCCCAGTTCAATAATCTTCTCCCGCTCTTTCTTGGCTTGTTGATCGAATTTTGCAAAAAGTTCTTCATAAACCTTCTTAGCCTCCAGCAGTTCGGGGTCCTTAATATCACCGTAACCGGTAACGTTGTAAAGGATTTCCTCGCTATAGCCCATTTTTCGCATTTCCCTCTTTGCAAGAAACTCCGGATTACCCCCCAGTATAATATCGGTTCCCCGGCCGGCCATATTGGTAGCAATGGTCACGGCCTTGTATTTACCCGCCTGGGCAATGATTTGGGCTTCTTTTTCATGGTACTTTGCATTGAGCACCTCGTGGGGTATGCCCCTTCGTTTGAGCATTTCGCTTAACATTTCCGAAGTTTCGATGGAGACGGTACCTACGAGTACCGGTTGCCCCATTGCATGGCGCTGAACTATTTCTTCTACTATAGCATTAAATTTACCCCTTCGGGTTTTATATACAATATCAGGATAATCCTTCCTTATCATAGGCTCATTGGTGGGTATTACCACAACATCCAAACCATATATAGCCCTAAACTCCTCTTCTTCCGTCTTTGCGGTACCCGTCATACCTGCCAGCTTTTTGTACATTCTAAAGTAATTCTGGAAGGTGATGGTGGCTAGGGTTTTGCTCTCCCTTTCAATCCTTACCCCTTCCTTGGCCTCAATGGCTTGATGAAGTCCGTCGCTGTACCGCCTTCCCATCATCAAACGGCCGGTAAATTCATCTACTATTATCACCTGACCGTCCTTAACCACATAATCCCTATCCCTCTTCATAAGCCCATGGGCCTTTAGAGCCTGGTTGACGTGATGGGCCAATTCCATATTTTCGGGATCGGCCAGGTTGTCTATACCAAAATGGTTTTCTACTTTTTTTGCGCCTTCATCGGTAAGGGTAACAGTATGGGCCTTTTCATCAACGGTATAATCAGCCTCTTTTTTAAAACGTACCACCAACTTGTTTACCCTGTCGTACATATCGGTGGACTTGTCACCGGCACCGGATATAATAAGGGGTGTACGGGCTTCGTCAATCAATATACTGTCCACTTCGTCTATTATGGCGAAATTTAACTCCCTCTGTACCATGTCCTCCTTATGGATGACCATGTTATCCCTAAGATAATCAAACCCAAATTCGTTATTGGTACCGTAAATAACATCAGCCCTGTAGGCTTCCTGGCGCTCCTTCGTACTTAACCCGTGGACAATGAGACCCACCTTGAGACCCAAAAATCTGTATATCCTGCCCATCCATTCGCTGTCCCTTCGAGCCAAGTAGTCGTTAACGGTTACTATATGGACACCCTTTCCGGTAAGGGCATTTAGGTAGGCCGGCAATGTGGCCGCCAAGGTTTTCCCTTCCCCGGTTTTCATCTCGGCTATCCTGCCCTGATGCAGCACTATACCACCCATTAACTGCACCGGAAAATGTCTCATCTTTAGGGTACGTTTTGAGGCCTCCCTTACCACGGCAAAAGCTTCCGGTAAGATATCATCCAGCGTTTGCCCCTGGGCCAGCCGCTGTTTGAATTCCCGTGTCTTGTCCCTCAGCTGCTCATCGGACAATATCTCAAATTGGGGCTCCAAGGCTTCTATTTCCCCAACGGTTTTCTCAAGTTTTTTGATCTCTCTTTCATTGGTAGTACCGAATATCTTCTTTAACATATCTATCATTTATATTCACCTACAATTTAATTTTCAAAGTCTTAACATATAATTTTAACATTTGCAGAATATATTATCAATGTACACCGTCCCTTAAGTTTTCATTATTGAAATTTTTTTGTATAATGGTATTACAAGCTAATGACTAGGAGGTAAACCCATGGATTACAATCTTAAAACCGGTCTGACGGCTACAGTAGAAACAACCGTCACAAAGGACGATACCGCCAAAAAATTTGGCAGTGGCGGTGTGGATGTTTTTGCAACCCCCATGATGGTGGGTCTTATGGAAAACGCCGCGCTAAAGGCGGTCGATCCCCATCTACCTGAGGGATATACCACAGTGGGTACACGCCTTGAAATAAACCATATCGCTGCGACACCGGTGGGGCTTAGGGTATGGGCCAAGGCCGTGTTAACCGAGATTGACGGAAAAAGACTGGTGTTTAACGTGGAAGCCTTTGACCAAAAGGAAAAGATCGGCGACGGTCTTCACGAAAGGTTTATAGTAAATCTGGAGAAGTTTACCCAAAGGGCCCTCGCCAAAAAATAAACAAAAAAGCATTTGTTGACCCTGTCCATTAAGTTAAAAAGCTTTGAAAATATGAAAGACAGTTTTAAACTGTCTTTTGTATTTTCATTGTCCAACAAAATCCTTTTCAAATTCCTTTATGGAATCCTTAAGCAAAGTTGATATATATGCCATGGAAGGCCCGCCCCCAAAGGCAACTGCCACCATGGCAGCATCCAATATTTCTTCCTTAGTAGCACCGGCTTCAAAGGCCTTGTACACGTGATAGACAATACAGTATTCGCATCGATTGTACGCGGCAATTGAAACACTTATCAGTTCTTTGGTCTTGACGTCAATGGCTCCGGGTTTATAGCATCCGCCTAGCAACCCCATAAAGGCATTTACTTGGTCGGAGTTACTTTCCCCCAGCTCCTTTAAACCGCCCAAAAAATCGTTTAACATTTCCCGTGGATTTTTGCCCATTGTTTTGCCTCCTGATTATATTTTTCATAAATATAGTATTTACAAATGATTAATGATAAATTACGGAAATTTTCATATATCCATAATTAAAGATACGGCTTCATAAAACCTAAATGGAGGCCTTTTCTAAAGAAGCAACTGATTCTGCAGAAATTTATATTACACCAAAAAAGTTATGACCCGTCCATACTTTACGGTCTTATCGCCAAAAATAATTCTTTTTACGGCCCTTAAAATATCTCCGACACGTTAAGATTGAAAAATTGGGTTATTTTAGCGCCTGGTCGGCATGATAGGAGCTTCGAACCAGGGGAGATGACGCCACGTACTTAAAACCCAGCTCCAAACAAATATCCTTATACCTGTCAAAAACCTCGGGACGTATATATTCAACCACCGGATGATGTTTTTTAGAAGGCGCCAGGTATTGACCGATGGTCATAATATCACACCCCACCTTCCTTAGATCCTTTAAGACGTCTATTACCTCCTCTTCCCGTTCTCCCAGCCCGAGCATTATGCCTGACTTGGTTAAAATACTATCATCCATTGTTTTAACGTTTTTTAAAAGGCTGAGGGATCTTTGGTATACCGCCATGGGCCTTACGGTGGGGTATAGACGGGGTACGGTCTCCACATTATGGTTGATTATTTCCGGCTTGGCATCCACCACCAATTTCAGGGCATCTTGGCTGCTCTTAAAATCAGGGATCAATACCTCCACCACTACCTTCTCGTCCAAGGCTTTGATGCTCTTTATAACCTCTGCAAAGTGAGCTGCCCCGCCATCGGGCAAATCATCTCGGGTTACCGATGTGATCACCACGTGCCTAAGCTGCAGCTCCTTTACCGCCTCCGCCACATGTCTGGGCTCGTTGGGGTCCACCGGCTGTGCGTTACCCTTGGTTACATTACAAAAGGTACAGTTTCTGGTACATACCCTACCCAGTATCATAAAGGTGGCCGTCCTGCGGCCAAAGCACTCCCCTATATTAGGACAATTAGCCTCTTCGCATACCGTGTGAAGGGATAACCTGCTAAGCATTTCCTTTACTTCCCTTAATTGATGTTCTCCCTTTAGTCTTACCTTAATCCATTCGGGCCTTTTATCCTTCATGCCAATCTCTCCTTAATATCTCCTTAATATAATCAAATAATTGCTGTTTGGTAATTATCGTTGGCTCCAGGTCGAACAATTTGGAGAAATGGTGTATCACCATTTCGCTGACCTTTTCCATATCCTCCTGACGGCCCAGTATCCTTTCAAGGGAGGTAACACCTTTATCGGTTATCCCACAGGGGTTTATCCATTTGAAATGGTCCAGGTTGGTATTTATATTAAAGGCAAAACCGTGCATGGTCACCCAACGCTTAACGGCACAACCGATGGAAGTTATCTTTTCGTCCCCGACCCATACACCGGGGTATTGTGGGTTTCTTTCGGCAGTTATGCCATATTCCTCATCCAACAGATTAATAAAGGTCTGTTCTAATCTGCTAAAAAAACTCCTGACATCCCTGCCGTGGTCATTAAGATCCAAAATGGGATATCCCACCAACTGTCCCGGACCGTGGTAGGTAACGTCCCCGCCCCTGTTGACCTCATAAACCGCAACACCCCGTGCCTTGAGCATATCCTGGCTTAAGAGTATGTTGGACGGGCTTCCGCTCCTTCCGATGGTGAGTACCGGGGGATGCTCCAACAGCAACATCACATCGGTAATCTGCCCCTGCTGTCGAAGTTTTAGAAGGTTTTCTTGTATATTAAGCGCCTCGCCATAATCCATTATGCCTAAAAGCGCAACTTTTAACTCGGCCATTATCCACGCTCCTGATTACCTGGTATAAAATAATATAACCATTATAACACAATTCATTAATTTTGACATAAACCCTTCCTAAAATGATCCGGTATAGAAATCCCATGCCAATATAATCTTTTACAAAAAATTATTCTCTTTTCAAAGTTGATACTGCTAGACATTCATTACTATATATAAAGCATTTGAACTGCTGTTCATCCAGCGTCAACTGTATCTCATGGATTATTTCCATTCCGTGGTTTTACTTAAAACCACCTGTTTACTTAATGACACCTACTCTAATGATAAAGCACCCGGCGGGTTAATGATGGGTATAAGCTGTTCCATTGGAACATACCCGGGCAGGATACGACGAAAAAGAGACCGATTTTTACGATTAATCCTAAAGATCAGCCTCTTTAAAAATTTTCAATAACCGAAAAAAAATTGATGATACCCTTGACTTAAAATTTCCCCTCTGTTTGGGTATCATCAATTTCTCTTATTTCCTTTGGTATTGGCTATCTTTTCCGTGATCCTATCTAGTAAAATAGCCAGCAATACAATAGCTATACCACTTTCCACTCCCAATCCAATGTCCACCGTCTGCATGGCGCTGAGCACATTTCTTCCAAGACCGCCACCACCGATCATGGCCGAAATCACCGACATAGACAGAGCCATCATAATACATTGATTTACACCTGCCATAATGGTAGGTAGAGCCAGGGGCAGCTGTACACCTATCAGTATTTGCATCCTTGTAGAACCAAAGGCTGTAGCTGCTTCCACCATTTCATCGGGAACTTGACGAATACCCAGGTTAGTCAACCGAATGGCCGGTGGCATGGAAAAGATCAGAATGGCTACCAAGGCTGACACCTTCCCCAAACCAAAAAAAATCACCGCGGGAATTAAATAAACAAAGCTCGGTAGTGTTTGCATAAAGTCCAGTATCGGGCGAACAATTTTCTCAAACATATCGTTTTGTGATGCCCCAATCCCCAAAGGTATACCGATGGCAAGGGATATTATAGTACCCGACAGTACAATGGATAATGTACTCATGGTCTGGCTCCACAAATCAAGTCCCAGTAAAACCAATAAACAGACCCCGGCGAATATCCCCAATTTTTTGTTAACGAAAATTCCCACTATAATTCCAATAATAACAATCATCGCCCAAGGCGGTAAAATCAGTAAAACATCTTCAAGTTTTTCAATAACGACAGAAAGTCCTTCGCTTATTCCATTGGTTATAGGGGTAATAAACGGTACTATTCTTTCAAACGCCTGATTAACCCAGTCCTTTAGTGGAATTGCAAAATCATTCATTATTTCCAACCTCCCCGGCCAAACCCTGAATAATTGCACCTCTTACAATAATGCCTAACAACTGGTCTTCTTGGGAGGTCACCGCCACAGGCAGTCCCCTGTCCATTAATTTGAATATATCACTTACAATCATATTGGGAGGTACTTTAGCATAATCGGTTTCCAGATAACCTCCCAGCCTTTTGCTGCCGTCCTTTATGGCTTGGGCAGCCCTTTCCGCTGTTAAGAGGCCCTTTACCTTCTTGCCTTGATCCACAACAAAGATGCTGGAGATGCCGTGTTCTTTCATCTTGCGCAGGGCAAACCGTGGTCCATCCTTCAAATAAACCACCGGTTTTGGTTTCTTCATAACGCTTTCAGCAGTTAATACCTTGGCCCTATCCACATTCTCCACAAATCGTTCTACATAACTCGTTGCAGGACTTTGTAAAATCTCCTCCGACGTTCCAATTTGGACTATCCGTCCGTCCTTCATCAGCGCAATCCTATCCCCCAGTTTCAATGCCTCATCTAAATCATGGGTGATAAATATAATGGTTTTGTTCATTTTACTTTGCAAATCCATCAACTCGTCCTGCATGTCGCCACGGATTAGGGGATCCAAGGCACTGAAAGCCTCGTCCATAAGCAGTATATCGGGATCATTGGCTAATGCCCGGGCAAGGCCCACCCGCTGTTGCATACCACCGCTGAGCTGCTGGGGATAACTGTCCTCCCAGCCCTGGAGACCTACAGTATTAAGAGTCTGCTTTGCCTTTTCCACGCGCTGATCCCTGGGAACTCCCTGAATCTTCAGGCCGTATGCCACATTATCCATTACCGTAAGATGGGGCAGCAGAGCAAAACTTTGGAATACCATGCTCATCTTTTTTCTACGAACTTCCAACAATTGCTTGTACGACATTTCCACTATATTTTTGCCATCTATTAAGATCTCGCCCTTGGTGGGTTCTATTAATCGATTCAGACACCTCACCAGGGTAGACTTACCGCTGCCGGAAAGGCCCATGACTACAAAAATTTCTCCAGCGTTTATTGAAAGAGATACATCCACCAGCCCAACCACCTGATTGGTCCTCTTTAAAATTTCCTCCTTTGTCTTCCCCTCTTCTAGCAATTTAATCGCCCTTTCGGGCTGCTTTCCAAAGATTTTATATAAATTTTTTATTTTTACTTTTACCATTGCCTTTGCCTTTCTTAACACTACACACCCACTCTGGTCCAACAGTTTCTGTCTGGAAAATACAGCAAATGTAGATGGAATACCCCCATCCTTATTTTTCTGTATTTCCGTTTTATAGGCTAAGTTTCGTTAATACTCAAAAGATCAAACCCCCTTTATTTCCCTAGCATAGCATCTATTTCATCTCTGTTTTCCTCAATCCATTCCTTGGTCAACTCTTCTATGTCTCCACCACTGGTTTCCATTTCGTCTAGCATAGCCTCTATATCTTCAATGTCTATTTTAAAGTTTTGCATGAATTCATAAATTTCCGGTGCCTTTTCTTTTAGCCCCGGGTTAAGACCTGTTATTGCATCATCAAGTATCCAAATGCCTTTAGGATCATCCAACACCTTTATATCATACTTGGTAAACATGGTATGGGGTCTCCATGCTAAGAAAATAATAGGTTGTTCATTCTGAACGGCCTTTTCCAGTTCGGCCAGCATGGCCGGTGTACTGCCTTCTAACAGCTCAAATTCTTCTTCCAGTCCATAGGCTTCTATTGTCTCATTAGAAGTTATCATGATTCCGGAGCTGGGCTCTATCCCAATAATTAAGTTATTAAACTCATCGGCCCTGTCCTTTAACTGATCGATGGACTCGATATCTACATAAGAGGGCACTGCCCAACCCATGTCTATATCTTCAAAAAGTGTACCTGCCAATTCGATCTGGTCTTCATATTTATCCACATAAGTTTTGTGCAGTGTGGGCAACCAGACGTCGGGATATATATCAATATCCCCTTGGGCCAACCCCAAAAACATAAATCCAATATCCCCTTCTACCATTTCCACGGCATAGCCCATTTCTTCGGCCACATGTTTTATAATATTAGCGGGTATCCATTCGTGGGGATACGGTACTTGTCCAATGGCAATGGTGGGTTTGTCACCGGACGATACTTTATCGCCATCGCCCGATATTTGTCCTTCACCCTGGGATGTTTGATCATTCTTCGTACCCCCGCAGCCCATAACCACCAGCGACATAAGTACAATTATTGTAATCAGTGCTATTAATTTTTTTACTCTCATTAATTATCCTCCTGCATATAAGCTTTTTAGTACTGCCTTCAATGTTTTTTTAAAGATGCTTTTAAACATTTTAAAAGGTTAGCAATTTTTTAAACCTTTCGGTTATTAATCGGCTATTAAAAATAAAAAACCGTTCTTGTGCGCGGTTTTTTTATTTTTAACAACAAAACTTTAAATTAAATTGCCTTGCTATTCGTATGTTTCTCATTGTAACTTATCTTTCCGGCTTTGTAAAATCCACTGATATCAAAGATAACAACCTCTGATATCCTGACTTTGCATCTCCTCTAAATAATTACAGTACCTTTACTATTGGACAGATATCCTCTTGATATGTCCAAAATAGAACAGATAAGTCCGACTTTTTATATTATCCGTAAATCGCCGCATATGTTTTATTGTCTGTTACCCTTCCGGGATTAGGAGGATAAATTCACTATAGGTATGTCGAAACGTTTTTTTAGCGTTTCGGCCAGCCATTTATGGCAGGTAAATACAAACACCTGTCTTTTGGCCAGTACCCTGTCCAGCACATCCAGGCCGTTGTTTAACCTGTTTTGGTCCCAGTTTACAAATACTTCGTCCATGAACAGGGGCAGCCTTTCAAACCCCTCATCCAAATGATCCATTAAGGACAGCCTAAGGGATAAATAGATCTGGTCCAGGGTACCCCTGCTCAGGGGATGGGATGCGGGTATGGGATAAGGATCACCCAAAACCTTGACCATGAGCCGGGGTTCTGTATGCTGTTCTTCGAAAAATAGGGCTGTGTACCGTCCCCCGGTTATCAAAGCCAAATACTCACTCGCCTTTTTAAGCACATCGGGCTGGTGCTGTTCCCTAAACTGGCGTTCGGATGTTATTATGATATTTTTCAAAAGCTCCAGCCTATCCCTTTTACGCTGCACCCTGTCCAACTGTTGTCGGAGCACCTCTAACAAACCGTCTATCTCATCCAGGGTTTGGCCGCCGGATAAGTTAGCTATTTCGTTGTTAAGTTCCGCCTCACGACTTTTCAGCTCTCCAAGCTCATCGGCCAGCTCATCAACCCGATCTTCCATTCTGATAATTTGCTCGTCGGAAAATATCCATCCATCCTCCGACGGCGTATGCTCTATCTCCTTCATTATATCCTCCAGATCGGGGTACTCCCTTTCCAGATCTTCCTGAATCTTTTGATATTGTTGGTAATCCCGCTTTTGTCTCTGAGCATTTTCCAACCCCTTATCCAAATCACCGCCGCCCAGAATACGTAGAGGCTCATACAACCCCTCCCGTCTCTTTTTTATGGCTTCTATCTCATCCGTCACCCCTTTGAGTTGCTCCTTCAGATCCGTAATTTCCCGGGACACCCCTTGGCTGATCTTGATGCTGTCCTCCAGGACCCTTAATCGCTCAGCCAATTCCAATATTACTTGTTCAGCCATTGAAGCGCGGCCATCCATACTTTGTCCGCTCAATTCCTCAACCTGCCGGATTCTTTCATGATAACGATGGTCTACATCTTGGTAGTCCCGCAACAGGTCGGCCTTTTTCTCCAGCAACTGCTGTATACTAACCACGCCGGTATACAGCATTTCGTCGGGATTATCCTTCAGGGAAGATACAACAGGGATATCCTTTATTAAATCCAGTACCTCCCGTCGCCGCCGCTCCAGTTGGATGGATGCGGCCTGCAGTTGTTTTTCAGCGTTTTCCTTTAACTTCCTGATCCTTTGTTCATTTACCCTTCTGTCTCGCCCTGCCCTATACCACGACCAGAGTTGGGCCGCAGAGAAGGCAAGGCCTATGCCGGCAAGCAGCTTTAACAAATCCAGGCTTATTAAATAACCCACGGCCAGCACACCGCCGCTTAAAAGCAATAATACCAAAGATGCCTTGGGCAAGGCTTGAACTTTATCCATACCCTCCGCCATGACAATCTGTGCCTCTCCCGCCCGGACAGCTTCGTCGTACCGGACTTTGGCGTCCTTGTATGCGGTTATCCTGCCCCGCAGTTCTGCCCTGGACACACCCTCAAACTTGGCTTGTAGCCCGTCATGCCAGCCCTGTTCAAGCACATCTTCAGCAGCCTCTTTAAGCCGGCCGTCTATAATATCCAACTGCCTTGATAATTGGGCCATCCTTTCCCTGTCCGAGGCAAACAGACCCACCATATTCACCGCTGACTTTATCCGTTGTTTTTTATCCAAAAGAAACTTATCCTCTTCCCCCAATTGTATAACATCATCTTGTAAAACCTTTATCCTGGACTCAATCTCTAGTTGCCTGTCCCGGGCCTCTGCCAGTTGTTGGTCGAGAAGCCGTAATATATCACCTGCATTGTCGGGGATACTACTAAGCAGGTTGACATCGCCTATCCCCGCAAGAAGTTCTTGCTGCCTTTTTAGCATTTTCCTCACCGGGTTTAACCTGTTGGCTTTTCTCAGCATGGCCCTAAGACGGGTAATCTCTTCCTTTATATCATCTATTTGTTTTCGAATACTTAGCCTTTGGTCATCTAACTGTCTTATCCGTCGATATCTCTCATGAGCTTCCAGTCGCTGCCGTTTTAGGTCCCTTATCTTTGCCTTTAATACCTTGGCCTTTGGATTGCCCCGGTTATCCGTCCTCCAAAGCATGGTGGCCTCGGCGTTTAGCTGTTCAATAACCGTCCTGGGCGCTTTTAAAAATTCGGCACCCAGGTTACATAGCAGCCTGTCCTGGACTCCGTCCCAGGTCTGGCCCTTAAACAGTTGCATATCCTCCAATGCCAGGGAATATACACCCTTAAACATATCCCTGGAAATATACTCCACCATGGCCAGGGGACGGTTGCGTAAATCTTCCCGGTCAATCCCCGGCCCAGTCACCACACCCCTGGAAGTCGACAGCAATTTCCTGTGCACGTTAATTTCGGTACCGTCATCAAGGATAATATCGGCCCAAAGCTCCATATCACCGCCCTGCCAGCATGTATAGGGATGTTTATCCCTGCTGGCAGGACTAAAGCCGAAAAGTAGGGTTTCCAACGCATTTTTTAGGGTGGACTTACCCCCTTCATTTTTGGCCCATATTACCACCGGCTGTCGGTCAACATCTGTAAGCTCAAGGTCCTTAATTGGCCCGAAGGATTTTAACCCCAGCGTCTTTATCCTCATTCCCCGTCCACCACCATTCTGGCTACCGCCTCTTGCTTAAGCCCCTTTAAAAGGCTTCTTGCATATGCCAGCCTTTCTTTGCTGTCGGCAAACCTGCCCGCCGCCAATTGGTCGGGTATTAACCGTTCCAATACATCGTCCCGCAGCTCTGCCTCTTCTATTAGATTAAGCACATGGGCCAATAGGTTTACATCATTAATATATTTATCGGCAACCACCGGCGGCCGTAGCCCCGACAATATTTCAACCGATAAAACCCCGGTTTGGTATGTAATCTGCTCCTCCAAAAAGGCCACGTCCTCCTCGTCTTCCAGCCGGTCGTATAACGGACAACTGCCCGTAAGGTATATTCTCATTATGTGATCCCGGGCAGGCAGTTGTTCATCCTCCAATGCCTTATTGCACAGCTGTATTATACAGGCCTCCAGTTCCTCCACATGGGAAACATCCGCAAGATTATCCAACGTTAATTGATGCCATTTAACAGCGGCCAGGGGACAAAACTCTACATGGGGTATACCACCCGGATATACCTCCACCAGGTAGCATCCCCTATCCCCCGTCTCGCCGGGATGCCGGCCCTGGATATTACCCGGATAATATATACCATCGCCCATTTGCTGCCGGGTATGAATATGGCCCAAGGCCCAGTAATGGTATTCCTTTGACATCAAATCATCCAAGGAACAGGGTGCATACCGGCAGTGATTGGCCAGTGATGCGGCACCCGTCACCATGGCATGAACAAGGCCTATATGGCATACATCATCCTGGGCTTGCGGGAAATCCTTTACTAAGTTGCGGTTTAAATTACGGCTGCCATGGCCGCAGGATACTACCCTGCCCACCACTCGGCCCTCCCGGTTTTTAATCTCGGCAGTCTCTATTTTTTCATCACCAAAGACACGGACGTTGGAAGGCCATTTAACATTACTGTATTGGCCCATACCCCCGGGATCATGGTTGCCGGTACAATAAAACACCTGTATACCGTATTCGTTTAACCTGTTCATGTTTTCTATCAAAAATTTTTCGGTCTCAAAGGACAAGCGCTGTCCATCGAAAAGATCACCGGCAATTAGCAGGCAATGAACCTGTTGGTCTATACACAGGTCCACGCCCCTTTGAAAGGCAATCCTGACAGCATCCCTCAGCCTTTTCCTAACCCCTTCCTGCCGGCTGTAAAACCCGGCATCCAAATGTACATCGGCCATATGCACAAATTTCAACGGTATCATTTAACCATCACCGCCTTGTCACAAATCACTTTATACGAGCACCCCATGCAATGTTGTCCCTGCCGGGTAGGAAAGCTTTCCACGCCACCGTCCCCCGCTCCGCCGCTAAGATCGGTATACATCCGCTCCGTCATACGGTCTATGTCACGGTCATCATAGGGTACCTCCACCCACCGGCCGCAATCCAACAGGTACAACATCATCCTAATTTCATCAATTGCTCTGTTTTGTATGTATAAGAGATTGCCCACCGCCCGGGCGTAAAGTTTTAACTGTGTACCGTAATATCGGGCCAGAGTCTGAACATCCCCGGCATCTTCAACACGGTTGGTCTTATAATCAATTATTAAAGCTGTATTTTTATCCCCAGACCGGTATACGTCCACCCTATCCACAGAACCCCCTATAACCACCCTTTTACCGGGGTGGGGCAGATAGGAAAAGGAATACTCGCACAAGGTTTTTACCCGTTGGCCCTCCATAAGGTCCTTTACTTGCCCGTCTATGGACAAAAAGTTATCCACATACCTCTTAATCTGTGCATAACAATTTGGGACATCCTTGCCGCTCAAACCCGGCCGGCCCTTTACCGACCTGTCAAAGGCGGTATTAAAGGGCAGCCCCTCCTGTACCATGCGACGCAAAATATCGTGTACCATGGTGCCCATTACATCACCGCCCACCGTCTCGGGGTGTTGGAGACCTTGTTCTTCCATGGCCTCCGCTAAAATCCCGCCAGTCTCTTCCAAACCGTCGATCAATGCCACGTATTTAAAATAATACCCCCTGGGACATTTCAGATAATCCAAATACCTGCTGGGACTTGTGAATAACCACGCCTCTTCCTGGCATTTATAGTCCAGCCTGGGTGCTATTAAATTTATATCAAGGTCGTCCAGCCATTTATCGTAATGGCCGGCATATGCAGCCCCGGGGAGAAAATCGGGATCCCACAGGACTTCTTTAAAATACGGTATGTTAACTCCCTCAACGTCTGTCACATACCTTAGCTGCTTATAAAAACTGTCCAGCACCAGGGGCTGCTTTTTAAAATCCTTTGAACAGTCCTTGTTCTTGGCTATGAGTATACACAGTTTCTTGGCCCTGGTCATGGCCACGTAATAAATCCTGTTGTTTTCATCTATCTCCCTTTGGGCCTGTCGGGATAGGTATTCATCGAATTTTGGGTTTTGCTCTGCTTGTGATGTACCGCCTGCTATTAAACCCAAGTCTTCGTCCAATACCAGGGGCGGCACCCATCTTTTCATCCTGGAGACACATTCTGAGTCTATGGAAGGTACTATCACCACGTCAAACTCCAAACCCTTTGCACCGTGTATGGTCATGATCTTAACTGCGTCACTGTCTTCGGTGTCCAGGGCACCCTCGCCCTCATCCCCCACCTGTTCGTCCATGGTATCCAGATATTCGATAAACTGCTGGGGCTTAAACATCCCCTTGGCTTCAAACCGGCGGGCAATGCCAAGAAGCTTTTCCACATTAACCAAACGCTGGGGACCATGGCTCTGGGTGGCCAGTACCTGCATTACCTCACACCTGTCGATTATGGTCTCCAGCAGGCCGGTTGTGTTCAAATAACCCTTTTCCTTCATAAGCCTGCTAAGTATGTCATGGGCCCTGTTTAAATAATAAAAACCATCATCCCCTTCATCAAGGGTTTCTATTACGTATTCAAAGGCATCCAGCATATGATCAAGCTTGTTTTCAACATACTCGTTCATCAACCGAGCCAGCATATCATCGGGAATGCAAAACAAGGGACTGCGCATGGCGGTGATAAAGGATACCAGGTCCTCGGGACATACTATAAACTTATAAAGGGACAGAATATCCACTATCTCCTGTTTTTCATACAATCCCTTACCGCCCAGCAGGCAGTATGGTATACCCGCCGCGGCCAGCTGTTGTTCATAAACAGGTACCTTATACCGACTCCTCACCAGGATGGATATGTCTTTATAGGCATACCCTTCGGTATCCACCAGCTTGGCTATACGTTGGGCAATAACCCGGGCTTCCGGATCGGCCGCCGGGGGCTGTTTGTCCAATTCCTCCCTCAGCCTCTTAAGTCCTTCTTTCAAAATTTGGATATCGCAACCCTCCCCGGCCTTTATCATATCCTTCACCGCCTTAGCAGGATCTTCCTCCTTCTTAGGTGGATTATAGGTTATAAGTTCCACGGCAGTGCGGCCGGTCGCCCGGGCACCCGCTGGAGCCTTGAGGGGCCGGTAGCCTTTTAGGATGGGCTGAAAAATAACGTTTATCGACTGTATAACCTCAGGCAGGCTCCTGTAGCATATATCCAAGGTCCTTTGACTGCCGGGACCCATATCACGGGTGACTTGCTCGAAGATTTTGTAATCGGTACCCCTAAAACCGTAGATGGATTGTTTCAAGTCGCCCACTATAAACAGCCTTTTGTCCAGCAACCTGCCGTCATCCCCCGTTACCAGGGAATATATTATTTCCTTTTGAACTTTATTGGTATCCTGAAACTCGTCCACCAAAAACCTTTTGAACCTGTTCCTGTAAAAAGTCCTGATGCTAGGATTCTTAAGGAGTTTCAAGGTAAGGGTTTCAAGGTCGGTAAAATCCAACATACCACGGGAATACTTATAATCTCTGTACAGGGCATTTATCTCCTCCACCATGGAACACAGCATAAATTCTACCGTATGGGGACCAGCATCCTTTTTTATATCGTCAAGGGACAACCCCAGCTCCAGTGCCTTGCCCAAAATTGCCACAAGGTGGGCAGCCAACCGCCCGCTTGTTATATACCCTGTGTCATACATACGCACCAATTGCCGAACCTGCTGTGAATAGGTCGGGTCACCGGTGTATTTCTTGACCACGCTGCGAGATATGTCCCTTTGCACCATGATCCTGTCCACATCATCCATCACGGAAAAGTTGGGATCAATGCCCAACATACCGGCATTTTCCCTGATAATGGTACTGCACAGGCCGTGAATGGTATTGATATTGGCAAAAAACAGGTCTTCCTTATACTTGTACCAGCGCGTCCGTCCGTCGTCCCTGTCCGTCCTTATACACCGGTCTATAACCGACCGTATCCGTTCCTTCATCTCAAGGGCGGCCTTATTTGTAAAGGTGACGGCGGCTATGTTATCCATTTCCACCCCGTCGTCCTCCAACAGCAGCAGTAAAAACCTGGCCACCAGTAGCCTGGTTTTACCGCTCCCCGCCCCGGCCGATACCGAGATATTCCGGGTAATATCCACAGCCTCCAACTGCTGCTCATTTAATTCAAACAATTCCATCAGCTTTTGTTTGTCCAGCACAATTACCTCCCCAGCAAAGCTCTGTCCATCATGAAATATCACAAACAGCCCAATATGCTAAATTGCTCCGTCCTTCCGACCGACTAACGGCAAAAAACCTTTTGTGCCATCCTGGCACCGTGGTAGCGGCATGCGCCCTCCCAGGGACATTTAAACATCGAATACCCGTCTTTGTGGGTGCACATCCTGGGCGGATGAAAACGGCCCCTTTGTATGTCCCGTACGGCCTCTTTCAACGTTTCCCGGCAAAAATCCATTACGGCATCAAACATTTCCTTATCTAGCAGGTAATGCTTCCTTGCCTGGCCCAGTTCACATTTGTATTCCCGCCTTATGACGCCGTCCACCTTATGCCGGGAGCCGCTCGGTTCCACTCCCAGATACATAAGACCCATACAGTCAGTATGGGATAAATCCAATTGTTCCTTTAGGCTGTCGACCAACGAACTATAGTAAACGGGCAATTGACTGTCCCTGGCCTTTAGGAGATCGTCCAGGCCATGGACGTTCTTTTTTTTATAATCATATATAATAAACTTACCGGTGGGCCGACCGGTGTCAGTGCTATATTCCAGGTCGATCCTGTCTATTCTGGATTTAAAGGCTATGCCCCCAGAGAAGTCATCATCAACAATCTTGTATTCTATCAGGTAGGGCCGCAATACTCGCCGGCCGTCGGTGGCTTGTTTATAGTGCTTAAGCCGATTTAAATCGTGCTGTATAAAGGCCTTTATCGTGTCTTCTACCTCCTGCTTTATGGCATGCAATACGGCCTCGCTTTGGTTAATATCCCTGAGTCTGCTAAATACCTTATCCATACATCCTTTGAGCAATTTCTCATCCAAAGCGTCAAAATCCCGAGCTTCCCTGTAGTAACCCTCCAGCAGTTGGTGGTAAATATTACCCAGGTCCATGCTTGTATACTGTTCTTCATCCTCTTGATAGGCATCCAATTTAAAGACGTATTCCATCATATGTCTAAAGGGGCACTTAAAATATGTATTGATCTGGGAGACGGTAAAATAATACTGACCGCTAACCTGAGGCAAAAAATCGCTGCCGATTATGCCGTCATACCGGTCAAATTCGGGCGAATAATACCTTGAGAACTCTATCATACCCGCCTTTAACGGGAAATCCACCAGCCCTGCCAGCCGTCCCAGTCGATCACGGAGCAAGTCAAAAACGCTTGGGTTTAAGGTACCCGTTTGCCACGGATCCCGCCAACAGGCCAGCATGGCCTGCACCGCCAGTTCCCTGGGACTCATAACTTCCTTAAGGGGCAACATCATTATATCCCTTAGGGTAACCCCCTCCTCCACCGAGGAGGGTACCATGGCTGCCACCTCATCCACAAAGGAGGATTGTATGGCATATCCATCATCCTGGCTACTGGTGGTATAACTGATGCTAAGGCCCTTGCCGGCCGAGGCCAGGGCAAGTATAAACCGTATCTTTTCCCGGTATAGTTCCCAACGGCTGTTATGTAGGGTTATACCAACGTCCCACAACATATTATATTCCGCCATGCTAAACACCACCGGGGCCGTATGGATGCGGGGTATAACACCTTCGTTTGCTCCCAGTATAAACACCCAGTTAAAGCTTATGCCCCGGGCCCGGTCGGTATTTAAAACCACCACACCCCGGCGAGGTAACGGCTTCATAACTATGTCAGTCCTATCAATAATATCCGTTACATGCCGTAAAAAGGTATCCCTATGGGTTTTTGTTCGGAACATGCCCAGAGCTTTATACCCCGACTCCAGATCCTTTAATACATTCAAAAACCCGTTATACGCCCGTACTTCCCTTAAAAACAATTGCCACCCGTAGTCATCCTTCAAATCCCCCTGCCTTAACATGTCATCCCTTATATGGGAATGCTCAACGGCCAAAAGGGCGTCATTAACAAACCCCTCAAAGGTATCCTCATCACCCAGGGTTTCGGTTAGATGTTCCATAATATCCACCACCAGGGGCACACCGCCCAGATTGACGGTTTCAGGAAGGGCTATAGGTATATTAAATTCCTTAAAAATACTCCGTACATACGGGAAATACTCCTGGGGATTGTTGATATATACCCCTATCTCTTCAGCCTTCTCGCCTTTTATAAGCTTATCTTTAATCAGCCGGGCAGTCTGGCGAACTTCCGCTTCAATGGTGGGATAACTATAAAGTTTTATACAGTTGCCGCCCTGTATGGCCGGCCGGCGCCCGGTAAAGATATTAAAAGCCAAATCCCCTATGCAGCGGCTTTCAGGGCCGTTATATCCTGCTCCATTGTATTCTGCCCCTACAGCGGTTTTTAGGATGTCATGGTCCAACTTGACACCTTTTGGCCCACCTGTGGCTTTTGTATCCCATGGTTCATCCGCTTTAATCTTTTTTACTGAAAATCCCGCTTCCTTAAAGTCTTTGACAATGTTTTGGGAAAGGAAAGTATCTATAAAGGGAGTGGAAAAGGCAACGCTGCAGATAATATCCATGTGGTTTCTTTTTTTCAGGCCGTAAATTATGCCCATGTCCACCCTGTCCACATTTATAAACCCGTCTATTATAACAGCCCTTATATTGTCCAGGGAAGGGGAGCGGCCGGCAAGCTCCACGGCCTTAAGAGCCAGGTCATCGTCATCATAAAGCCTCAGATTGTACAGTTCCTTTTGATAGGCGCTGTATATAAGATAAATATCATGGGCCTTGTCATAAAGATAAGGTTTATGCTTTAGCGCCTGAATACTCTTTAGATACTCTTTCGGGGCCAAGCAGGTCCTGCGTTTAATGGATTTTATTACCGATGCCACCTCATCTATAAAGCCTTCCTTGTCAAGGACATCGCCAAAGCATTTAAGGTTGCCGGCCACCTGTACCGCCGCCTTTTTCAGCAGTATACGGCCAACCCAGGGTTTGAGTACCCTATGGGCATCTATGTAATCCCCGGCGATCATCCTTTCCAAATCGTCAAACATTATAACCCCGGATTGGACCATGCCGCCGTTCTTTCGGAGTATGTAATTTCTGACGTTGAATATGGAATCCCGGGAGGGTAATATATACAAAAATCCCATGCCCTGTCTTTGTAATCGCAGGCAAAAGTCAATCAATTCCATCCTATGATTTGAGAAAAGCGGTGCAATATGTACCTCAGCCTTCACATCCCAGCCCCCCATTATCTGTTAATGGTATTATAACATACCCCGCCGGGAAAAATTAGATTAGTGTAACTCTCACCCATGGGACAGACTTACCTTCTTATTTAACGGTCATTTATGAATCCAACAATATTTCCCCATAATTGGGGAAATAATATTTTTGAGGTGATTGGATGAAAAGGCTTAAAATTTATATATTATTAGCCCTAATACTTTTAGTATTTATTCATGGCACCGGTTGCAGCCAATTTTTTAGGCGTCCACGGGAGCAAAACCAACAACAGCAGCAGCAACAAAAAAAAGACCCTCCCAAATCCTTGTTAAGCATGGAAGAACAGACCGATAGCATTATTAAACAAATACAAAATATAAAAGAGCAGCGGCAGAAAATAGAGAAGCAACAGGCCCAGGACAACGGCCTGGCACAAAAAACCGAGCAGCAGGGGCAGCAGGAACAACAGGAAAAAGAAGGACAAGAAAGTGAAAAGCAGGGGCAGCAGAAAAAGCAAGGGCAAGGGGAAGGACAGCAGGAACAGGGGAAACAGCAGAGCAGGCAGCAAAAAAAGCCCGAGATAGACTGGACGGGCTTTGACACCAAAATACAGGCCCTCCACAGCCAATGGAACAGTTTCGAGCCTCAGGCCAAAAGGGACGGGGCGGGCAACCGCCTTATATCCGATTTTGAAGTCCAGTTGGATGCCCTTACTCGGCAAGTGACCGCCCGCAACGAATCCCAAACCCTGCTGGCCGCCAATAAGCTGTATCAATACTTCCCGAAATTTTTAAACCTGTACAAACACCATGCACCGCCCGAATGTAAGGAAGTTAAATACTATGTACAGCAGGTTATCCTATACGGCCAGGAGGATGACTGGGAAAACGCCGAGCAGTTGCTCCCCGACATACGGGATGCTTGGGAAAGGGCAAAGGGAAAAATGCAAACACCCGATAAAAACCTTAACGAAAAGATCGACTATGCCGTGGATGACTTTATAAGGGTGGTGGGCCAAAAGGACCTGGTACTGGTTAAACTTAAGGCCGATATCCTATTAAAGAACTTACAAACAATTAAGTAGCAGGCCCATTCGTCCTTTGATAATAACCGTCGACACCGTATCCACAGGGACGAAAAGGATTTGCATGAAATTTTCAACATCCATACCTTGACACCGCAACCCGTCGGCCACCGGCGACCGGGTACTCGCAATACATATAACCCCTTCCCTGCCCCATATACACCTTTGCTTTCTCCATCCCTTACATCCCTAATCGTGCCTTTTCCCTTTATGGCTTTTTTCCCATAATTCCAACATTTGAAGTTTTCTACTTCCAAGGACTGTTGGAAACCCTTCGGATATTAATTTCGTCTATCACACCGTTTCCCCTATGGGTTAAAAGAAACATAACTATATCGGCTATTTCGTCGGGGGAAATTACCTCCGAGGGTTTAAGATCCGGACGCATGTCGTAAAGCATTTCGGTATCCACACCCCCGGGGGATATAACATGAACCCGTATGTTGTCTTTATACACCTCCTGGGCCAATACCTTGGTCATTCCCATTAGCGCGTGTTTAGAAGCGGTATAAGCACCCTGGTTTATGTATCCCTTGTACCCCACCACGGAAGATATATTGATAATTGAAGAACAACGGGATTTTCTGAGATAGGGGATGGCCTCCTTGCTAAGCAGGAAAGGAGCCCGGGCATTAACGGCCATGATTCTGTCCCATTGTTCGACGGATGTTTCCGTTAAAGGGGCTACCATACCCACAGCCGCATTGTTAATCAATATATCCAACCCACCAAGTCTTTCAACGGTCTCCCTTATGATCCTGGCCGGTGCCTGGGCATCGGCCAAATCCTCCACGCAAAAAAACACTTTAACATTCTTAGTGCTTAGATCCCTTTGGACCGCCTCAAGTTTTTTAAGGTTTCGTCCAACCAACATCAAATTAACGCCATGATCCGCCAATTTCCGTGCAACGGCCCGGCCTATGCCCCGGCTGCCGCCGGTAACGAGGGCGGTCATGTCCTTTAAACAGGTTTTGCTCATCGAATATCCACCTCGCTTGCCGATATTGATAATTACATTTTTTATTTTATCATTTAACCGATGTTGCGCCATGCCTTTTTAATAATTCACCACCATTTTATCAAAACGCCTTAGATAAACGGGCTTAAAAAATATATTTTTTTCTTAATAATCAAAAATCCATACCCACTGTAAGACATTATGACCGTAGCCCCTTGAAATAACAAGCCCGTTCTGATAGTTTTAAAGATAATTAGCATATGAAAAAAACGGAGTGGGATTATGGATAAAAATAAAATACTGGTGATTTACGGCAAGCATCCAATGGAGATGGCAGAGAGCATCCTGGAGGCTGCCGGTATTGAAACCATGATAGATAAGGATATGAACATTGTCATTAAACCCAACCTGGTGGTGGCCAAACCCTCCAGCAGCGGGGCAACCACCTCTCCCAAGCTGGTAGAAGGTGTTATAAAATATCTTAAGAATATGGGCTGTGAAAACATCAGCATTATGGAAAGCTCCTGGGTGGGGGACAGTACCAAAAGGGCATTTAAGGTATGTGGCTACGAGGAAATATCACAAAAATACAAAGTTCCCTTAATCGATCTTAAGAGGGATAAGACAAAAATCCTTACATATATGGGCGATGAATTGGAGGTATGCCTCTCTCCCCTTAAGGCAGATTTTTTGATAAACATGCCGGTGCTTAAGGCCCACTGCCAAACCCGTCTGACCTGTGCCTTAAAAAATTTAAAGGGCTGTATCCCCGACAGGGAAAAAAGGCGTTTCCATGCCCTGGGCCTTCACAGGCCAATAGCCCTATTAAACAAATTTATCACCTCCCATTTAGTGGTGGTGGACGGTATAATGGGCGATTTAACCTTCGAAGAAGGAGGCACGCCGGTGGAAATGAACAGAGTTATCCTGGGCCGCGACCCGGTATTGGTGGACACCTACGGCGCACAGCTCCTTGGATATTCCGTCGAGGACATACCCTATATCACCTACGCCCGGCAGCTGGGAATAGGCAACACCTCCATAAAGGACGACACAGTTATTAAATTGAACAGCGACCGCTTCACCCCGGGCGATATAAAAGCAGGACGGAAAGTAGCCCGCCTGGCCAAACACATATTGGAAGACCAGGCCTGTTCCGCTTGTTACGGCAGCCTAATCCACGGACTGCAGAGGATGGACGAAATAAATATGTTAAAAGATTTAAAAGAAAAAGTACATATAGGTCAGGGATATAAAGGAAAGACCGTAGATGGTATCGGTATTGGCAGTTGCTGTTCCGGATTTGAACACAACCTAAAGGGCTGCCCGCCCAATGCCAAGGATATCATCGATTTTTTGCAGCAAGTATCAAACAAAGGAAAGGAGAAAAAAACAAATGATAATTGATATACATACCCATTGCTATCCGGACGAGGTTGCATCATGGTCAGTGTCGGTGCGTTCAAAAAAATTCGGTATAACACCCGTCACCGACGGTACCGTAGACGGGCTCAAGGCTTCCATGGCCCGATCCGAAGTGGATATATCGGTGCTGCATCCCATAGCCCTAAAACCGGAGCAAACCGTAAAAATGAATAGGTGGTCGGCAACCGTGCAGGACAAGAAAATAATCGCCTTCGGTACCATCCATCCCGATCTGCCTAACTGGCGCCAAGAGATAAAATGGTTGGCCGACAACGGTTTTAAGGGCGTGAAATTCCACGCCGACTGCCAGGGTTACTACGTGGACGACCCCCATATGCTAAACATTTACCGGGCGGTTATCGATGCAAGCCTGATCATACTATTCCACTCAGGAGTGGACCGCGCCTTTACCCACCCCTTTATGTGCACTCCCCAGCGGCTTGCCAGAGTATTGGACACCTTCCCTGAAGCAACTATAATAGCGGCCCATTTGGGAGGGTACCGGTATTGGGATGATGCAAGAAGGTATCTGTTAGGAAAGGATATTTATCTGGACACCGCCTATTCAATACACGAGCTAGGCTTGGAAGAGTCAGAACAATTCATAAAAAGCCATGGGGCCGATAAAATCCTCTTCGGAACCGATTCCCCGTGGCGGGACCAACGGGACGACATTGCCCTGATTAGATCCTTTAACTTAAGCATCGAGGATATTAACGGTATACTGGGCGGTAATGCAAAAAAACTTTTGGGTCTATAAATAAAAGGGCTATGCAGATTCCCTGACTACCAGCTTGGGATCCAGAACCACCTTTTTATTTGGAATTTTAGTTCCGTCTATGAGTTTTTTTAGCATTTCAAAGCCCATTTTACCCATTTGGTCTATGGGTTGGAAAATAGTGGTCAAACGGGGCGTAACAACGGTGGACAGAGGTATATCATCATACCCTACGATGGCTATATCCTCGGGTATTTTTATTTTCAGTTCGGTTAACCTTTTGATGGCGCCAAAGGCCAATTGATCAGCACTTACAAAAATTGCTCTGGGTTTGCCCTGGGCTAGGATTTTATCTACCGATTCATAGCCCATCTTTATTTTATCGTATTCCTTGGCATGTATATCAATAAAATCCTTATTGATAGTACAGCCAAGGTTCTCCATTGCCTTTACGTAGCCCTCATACCTCAACTTCAGGGTGTTGTTGTATAACGGCTCGCTTATATATCCTATTTCCTTTATCCCCATGTTATAAAGATACTCAACGGCCAGCCAACTGCCCTTTAAGTTATCAACTTCTACCGACGGTACCTGCCAGTCGCCTATCTTTAAGCTGCTGTCCAACATTAAAAGGGGAATCCTGGCATTTAATACCTTGTTACAAACCTTTTGGTCCACTAAACCATAACCCAGGATTATCCCGGCCACTTGCTGTTGAATAAGATTGTTAATATAATAATCTTCCAATTGAGGATGATAGGAAGTATTGCACAAAAAAGTTATATATCCATGTTCCCTGGCGCTTTCCTCCACCGCCTTGGCCATTTGGGAGTAAAACCCGCTATGAACGTCGGGAACTATAAGGCCTATTGTATAGGTTTTATTTTGTTTTAAGCTCCTGGCTGCGGCATTGGGTACATATCCTAATTCATCAATGGCCTCACTAACCCTTTTTTTTACTTCCTGGGATATGGAAGCCGTACCGTTGATTACATGGGAAACCGTTGCCTGGGTCACCCCGGCAAGCCTGGCCACATCCCACATTGTCGGCAACTTCTTTCTTGCCATCTTCCTTCACCTTCAATTGCTGTATTTCTTATATTGTGTGCTTTATATATTATATATACAATATACAGTACATACAATATATAGCTATTTTCATATTATATAACAGTCTGCTGCATTAATAAATACTACAAAACTAAATTATTAAGATTTTTCTAATATTGCCCATCTTTTTTGATTAGCAAATAAAACCTGCCGCCATTCCTTGCAAAATCCTATGGAATGGCGGCAGGTTTCCATACGTAACGGGTTTATTTATATCTACCGTATTCCTGGGTTACCCTAAACATGGTCTCTAAGTTTTCGGGCTTTGCACTATCCACCAGGGCGGCCGTGTCCATAATGAAACCACCGCCATCCCCACATACGTCTATAAGCCTTTTACAATAGTCCTCCACCTCTTCTTTAGTTCCATACTCCAGCATATAATTCGGAACATTACCCCCTATGCAGGCAACATCCCCCAGCACCTCTTTAGCCTTGAAAACATCGGTGGTTTCAAAAGTATAAATAATCTTGCCCTTGGGCACGTCCTTGATAATATCCAATCGGCTGTCGTATTTGCCCTCAACATATACCACCGGAATAAGATCGGCTTCGGCCAAGGCCACCAAGTATTCTTGCAAGGAGGGCCAATAAAATTTTCTAAAATGTTCATCCGACATAAACTCGTCAATCCCTTTATGAAGCCAAATCCATACATAAGGCCTTCCCGTATTTTTACAGGAAGCTATGGCACTTTCGATGGCTATGGGGGTCATCTTGTCGATGGCCTTAAGGAGCTTATCAGGCCTGTCATACATGTCCTTAAGAATAGGTACGGTACCCCTTAAGGTATCGCCAATCATATCAAAGGGTGCATAACCGAAAGCCCCGTATGCTACAGGAATACCAAATTCCTTTTCCATTTTCTCGCCATATTTGCCCAGGAAGGCAAACCACTCGGCGTATTCTTCACCGGCTTTCATAATTGCCTTCAAGGCAGCCTGCAGTTCCTTGTCTGCAAAGGCGGCAAAGGCACCCATAAAACCGAACCACATGGAACCCCTCAAATTCATTTTTTTCATACCCTTTAATGCACCAAAACACGCCGGTATCCATTTGGTCTGCATATAATGGGTGGGATCGAAAATAAGATCGTCATAATCCTCGGCCTTCATATATTCATCTTCAATATACTGGTACATTTGGTTGGGGTCATCTATACCATGACCCGGCCATTTAAACCATTTAAGATCGAGGATTTCCATCGGTTTGGCCGGATACATGATAATGGGGTCCCAACCCAAATCCGGCTGGAAATCCCTGAAAAACTTATCATAGGCAGCTTCCAACTTATAATAATCTTCCATGGCCTCCTGAATGGTTAGGCCGGCATAATACACCGGGAAAGCTTGCATTACCGGCATAAGGGGAACCCTATCCGGTTCCTTTAGTTGAACGGCATCCCTCACCCTTTTTACCCTCTGGTTATAAAGGTCCCGCACCCTATTGTCCATGAATCGTAACCTCCTTATATTTTTTCATTCTTTGGACTTATAATGGACATTAAATACCTGGGATGTAGTGTGAATACCAACGGATGTTTATTCGTATAAATGATATATTCTACAATTACCTCAAATTCCCTTCTTTAAAAATAATTTTCATGCACCTTTGTCTTGAAAAATTATGAAAAAACATTCTAAAGTTAAATAATTTAGTAAATGTGTTTTTGAAAAACAAATTAGAATTGCAAAGAAATTTTTTGAATTTTGATGATACTAACTTTTTATGATATAATATGAATCGGTTTTAGTTGAAACTCTCCATCTTTAATAGCACACTAATTTTTTTCTTGCAATTTCTAAAAGATACATCTAATTTTTAAATGCACATTCAATTTAAACAAAGCATAAACCATGTGTTTGCTTTGCCATGCCATGGGGTGGGCAGAGCCGTGTATTAATTCGTTTTTGTAAAGGGTTGATGTCCATGACCACCTACACAGTAAAAGTTAATGGCATCCATGAAGTGGTAAAGCCGATAGACAAATCGCGGCAGCAAAAGCTGTATGTACCGGTAAAGAATACTGACAAAAAAATTAAAAATACAACGGAAAACTTATGCCCCCGGGCCGGCGGCGTATTAAGTTTAAAATATATTGACTTAGCTAAAAACCAAAAGGGTACTGCGGGGCCGGTTTCGTCATTCCCTTAGAAATTTGTGTCAAGGTTGAATAAACCTATATTAAAACGACTGCCAAAGGTATTTGCTTCGACCACAAAGGTCTTTGATACAAGATTTTACCTGCTAACTTAAATTAAAAAATAAAGCCTAACCAATTTCTTGCCTCATATCTTTTATACAAAAAGCAGGCTTATATCACATAAACTGCTCAAAGTTGAAAAAATTAAATCATCAACTTTTCACATTTAACAAGATATATGTATACCAAACCACAAAAAAATATTTCTATGGGTAGGTTTTGAGTATTTAAGCACTAGTCTACTCCTGCTTTGAAAAGCCATCGGCATAAAAAGTAAATTGTTTTAAGTATGGTTTTAATGGGGCCGGGATAAATAAAATCAGCTCCGCCATAAAAAGCAATTTTTTAACAAAATTGGATGAGAAGCTATAATTCTTAGTCCGATTTAGGCTGTTTCATCCAATAAACTGAAAAATTTCAAATATCAGTTTTATATAAAAGAAACCGTTAACTTAATAGATCCTTGTAGATTTCCTTCCAAGAGTTTTGACGGCTTAATACGAAAAAGTAGGGAAAATACCGGTAAAGTAAAAAAATTTTGAACATAAAACATTACCAGGTTTTTGTAAAAACCGCCGTAAAAAGTTGTTTTATAAAACTGACTATAGTACTTAGAAAGGATGATAGAATGCATGTTTCAATTCTCGGTGCCGGTCATGCCGGTACTGCAGTAGCAGCAGATCTGAGCCTACGGGACCATGAAGTGACCTTGATTAAGACATCCCGGGCTATGCATGATGAAAATTTTAATTACCTTATCGAAAATAATGGTAGGGTTTGTCTAATTGAAGAAGGAAAAGAAAGATGGGCAACCATAGCCCATGTTACCCGTGATTTGTCACGTCTCAGTGAAAGCGAAGTAGTAATAATATATATACAAACCAATTACCATGAAAAATTAATCAAACGCATAAAACCCTACCTTCGGGATGGACACATCCTTCTATTGAACCCCGGCTATCTTTCCACCGCTTATGTACTAAAGCACTGTTCAGATATCGACTTGACGGTTGTGGAGGCCCAAAGTTCTTTCATTGATTGCCGAATTAAGGAACCTGGGACTGTTACGGTTTTCTTTCGTAATATAAGAAATCCCTTGGGAATCTATCCTTTAAGTCACAGGCAAAGAGCCGAAGTAAAACTGAACAAATTGGGGTTTCCATTCGTTTATCTGTCGTCTGTAGTTGAGGCCGCACTCCATAATCCCAACCTCATTGTACACACCGTTGGGGCAATTATGAGCATTCCACGTATTGAAAAAACCAAGGGCGAGTATTACATGTACGAAGAAGTTTTTACCCCCAGTGTTTGGAATATCCTAGAGGCACTAGATAGGGAAAAGATGAACGTAATGGAAAAGTTAGGATATGAGCGCCTTCCCTATGTTAAGGCTTGTAAGTTCCGTAATACATTGGATGACAGCCGCGATGCCAAAGAAGTTTTCTTTTGGTATGCCGACATATCCAAGGGATTAAAGGGACCGACGGAAGTAAATTCTCGATTTATCTCGGAAGATGTGTCTCAAGGCTTGGTTCTTCTGGAATCACTGGGAAGGGAGTACAACATACCTACCCCCATCTGTACCGCACTGATTAATATTGCATCCGCCGCTCTAGGTCGTGATCTACGGCTAGAAGGTAGGACGGTAAAAAGATTAGGAAAAAACATCTTAAAACAAATATTACCAAATAGGAGAGAGCAACCATGAAAAGGAAGATCAATCAGGCCGGGAGGTGGGAAAAGTTTTGCCGAACTGTTTACCAAAAAGTTGATCTTTATACCGAAGCAAGAAAAGCACGAACTTCTTGCCGACGCCAACTCGCAACAATTAAAGGGGGCTATCGAGGCAGCAATCGTCTTTTTCGTACTCAAGTACTTCCCTTTTGGAAAAGATACGGTATTAAGCCTAAAAAAATGTGGTATGACCTTTATTGCTATAAAGATGAAAAATATGATCCACGTTATATACCGGAAGATATTTATTGGCAGAAAATCTATCCTGCGTTTAATAAACCCAGCTTTCGCCAGGCGTATACTGATAAATGTTTTTATAAGCAGCTGTTTCCTTATCTGAAACAGCCCCGTACCATTATCAGAAACAGTAATAATTGTTTTTTTGACAGTTGTGGAAATATTATCAGTTTTGATCGTGCAAAATCCCTTTTGGAGGCCGAGCAGAGGTTTGTTATTAAACCTGCGATATACAGCGGTGAAGGAGTGGACATATTTTTCTATGAAAAAGATAACAATAACAATATAGATTTACAAAGCCTGATGAAATCCTACGGTTCCAATTACATCGTCCAAGAAGTGGTATCCCAGCACGAGGTTTTGGCTTCCATACACCCACAATCATTAAACACCATACGGGTGATTTCATTCCTATTCCGGGGGAAAGTTCATATTTCTTCCTCCATTTTACGTATGGGAGTAGGTGGCTCACGCCTTGATAACGTATCTGCGGGTGGTCTTGCCTGCCCCATTCTCCCCGACGGTAGGCTTAAGGAAAGGGCAATGAATATCCGTTCACAATGGATGACAAGGCACCCTGACGGAGCCGTATTTGCTGACATTAAAATTCCATCGTACGATAAGGTACTGGCAGCGGTTGACAGAGCCCATAGGGCCGTTCCCCATTTTCGTATCGTCGGCTGGGATTTTTGTATCGATGAGCACGGAGATCCGGTATTCATCGAATACAACGGTGCTCCTGCTTTAAACCAAGTAAGTTGCGGACCGCTGTTTGGGGATCTAACAGAATCGGTTTTAAATACCATATTTTTAAACGAAGCAGAATTTGTCGATGAACTATAAATCAAACATCAATGTAAGGAAGGGTGATAGGATGAATATATCTATTCTAGGTGCCGGTAACGGCGGTACGGCCGTGGCAGCAGAATTAAGCTTACGGGGGCACGAGGTGACGTTAATTAAAACATCCCGTGCTGTGCATGATGAAAATTTCAATTATCTTATTGAAAATGACGGCAGGGTCTGCCTCATGGAAGATGGGAAGGAGAAGTGGGCAAATATAACCCATGTTACCCGCGATTTATCACGCCTCAGTGAAAGCAAGGTAGTAATAATATATATACAAACTAATTACCACGAAGATCTGATTAAACGCATAAAACCTTATCTTCGGGACGGTCAGATTCTTCTATTGAACCCCGGCTATCTTTCCACCGCTTACGTACTAAAGCACTGTTCAGACATCGACTTGACGGTTGTGGAAGCCCAGAGTTCCTTTGTGGATTGTCGAATAATTGAACCGGGAAGGATTAGAATAGGTTTTCGTAACGTGCGCAATCCCCTTGGTGTATATCCTGTAAGGCGTACCGGAGAAAGCCAAAGAATACTAAATAAGCTTGGTTTTCCCTTTACCTATCTTCCCTCTGTAATTGAAGCCGGACTTCACAACCCTAATCTAATCGTCCATACCGTGGGAGCTATTATGAGCATCCCCCGTATCGAAAAAACCAAGGGCGATTACTGCATGTACCACGAGGTATTTACCCCCAGCGTTTGGCGTATCCTCGAAGCGCTGGACAAAGAGAAAATGGATGTAATGGAAAAGTTGGGATGTGAACGTGTTCCCTATGCCGAGGCCTGTAAGTTCCGTAATACATTGGATGACAGCCGAGATGCCAAAGAAGTTTTCTTTTGGTATGCCGGTATGCCCACCCGCGCAAAGGGTCCGACAGAAGTTGATTCCAGGTATATTTCAGAGGACGTACCCCAAGGCCTTGTCCTACTTGAATCCTTGGGATCAAAGCTTAAAGTACAGACACCCGTTTGTACAGCACTGATTGATATTGCGTCAGCTGCCTTATGTCGCGATCTACGACTGGAAGGCAGGACGGTGGAACGTCTGGGGGAAGATATGCTGGAACGTATTATGATGGACCTAGAAAAAAACCTTGAAGAACAGAAATATGCTTAAAAATTACTAATGTCCACAAAAAACTGCTTTAGTTAAATTTGCAGCATCTTTTTTGTGGGCATTATCCACTATTGAAACATTTTCAATATTAACCTAATGCTTGTCGATTAATTGCATGACTGAAACTTACCGATGAAAAGCTTAAATACCGGCAGTAGCTCGGTATAAACCCTTCTACGGTTAGAAACGATTAAATATCACCGTCGGTGTTTGGGCATATGACATTTGGCAGGTAAAACAATGCCTTCGATATTTCTTTTTGATCCTCTAAATCACAAGGGACAACTTCCGTTAATAGGTAATATAGAGTCTCCTAAATACAATAACACTTTTTAGAAACCGTTCTTTTATCAAGGGTTTTCATATAATACCAGATATACGTCCATGTCATTTGTCGACAAAAAGTCTTTAATTGCAGTAGTTGCAATCTCCAGGGCCTCGTCTTTTGGGTAGCCGTAAATCCCTGAAGATATCAACGGAAAAGCAATGGAGGTACAACCGTTTTCCTTGGCCAGTTTAAGGGAATTTAGGTAGCAATCGCGCAGCAATGAGGCTTCCCCGCTTTTGCCCCCTCTCCAAACGGGACCCGGGGTATGGATGATATACTTGGCAGGGAGCCTGTATCCCTTGGTAATAACGGCCTGGCCGGTGGGGCAATGGCCTATTGCATCGCATTCTTGTTGTAGTTCCTGCGGACCCGCTGCACGAAAAATGGCACCACACACACCGCCGCCCATTTTAAGGGCAGTATTGGCAGCGTTGACAATGGCATCCACCTTCATTTTTGTTATATCGCCTTTTACTACTTGAAAGGGCATAATTAACACTCCTTTTCCATTTTATACGATAGGATTGCCCTGATCTATACTGTTGTCCTGAAGATTAGTAAATTATATTATATGCTAAAATATTAAGTATCGGTCATTTGTATGGAAGGATGGGAATTTACCGTCAGAAAAAAGATAGGTATGTATATTTCATCATCTTATACGTCTTAATGAGCACAGCCATATGTAATAAAAAATATAACAGCCATATCACCTTTCTCGACGATATGGCTTGTAGATAGTTTGCTAATAACAATTGGTGGAGATGAGGGGATTTGAACCCCTGACTTCCACACTGCCAGTGTGGCACTCTCCCGCTGAGTTACACCCCCACGTTTTAAAGAAGTAATACTTTTTCTTCAAACATCAAATTGTTGTTATCATTTGTAGGTACGATGCCTACCCGCCGGGTTACATCCCCAACGTAATATATATTACCACGGTTTTTTTAACTTTGCAACAAAAAATTTGATGGTATTTTCGGTTAATACAGGCTTACCCAAAGGAAAAACCTCTAACTTGCAAAAACCGCTGCCAAAAGCCTTAATTTTCTCGATTATAAGCCTAAAAGCTTGCTAAAAGCGGGATTGGGCCAAATAACCAACGAAGGTTTAAAGGGTTCACCATACAGAATAATTCTTTACATAATAAACTACACCGCCATCTTTTAAAGATATGGTTGTGCCCTACCCTAACTCACCTGTGGGACAACAGGTATTATAACGCCACCCTGCCCGGCAAAACTGAACAAGGCGGCGTTATCGGGACTTACTTGCTAAACTTCACTTATGGAAGCACAAAAACCTATAAAGGTCATCAATATGCTTTGGCGAAATACGCCATTGCCTTGGCCTCCCTGTTACAGTGGACGCACTTGTTGCTGAAGTTTTCCTGCTCAAAGGGTATACACCTGGTGGTTGCACCCGTCTTTTCCTTGATCTCGTCCTCACATTGCCTGTCCATACACCACATTGCCTTAACAAAACCTTTCCTTACATCTATGCCGTGAACAAACTCTTCCATATTGGTGGCAATAGAGGTATGGTCTTCCCTGAATTTTAAGGCTTTTTGATACATATTGCTGTTTATATCCTTTAGCAGCTGGTCAATGGACTCTTTTACTCCTTCCATTGGTACAAAGGATTTTTCTCCGGTATCCCTTCTTACCAAGACTACCTGGTCTTTTTCCATGTCCTTTGGTCCTATCTCCAGCCTGATGGGCACGCCTTTGAGCTCCCATTCATTAAACTTCCATCCCGGGCTGTAAGTATCCCTGTCGTCCAGCTCGATTCTAAACGAATCCTTCAGTGACTGATACAATTCATTGGCCTTATCCAGGACACCGGCCTTGTGCTGGGCTATGGGCACTATCATTACCTGGATGGGCGCCACCTTAGGCGGAAGGACCAGCCCCCGTTTATCCCCGTGTACCATTATTATGGCGCCTATCAACCTGGTGGACACTCCCCAGGAAGTTTGCCATACATACTTTAATTTACCGTCCTTATCCAGGTATTGGATATCGAATACCTTGGCAAAATGTTGGCCCAGGTTGTGGGAGGTACCGGCCTGTAGGGCCTTACCGTCCAGCATCAAAGCTTCCATGGTATAAGTCCTTAAGGCACCGGCGAACTTCTCCTTTTCGGATTTTTGACCCACTACCACCGGTATGGCCAGGTCATTTTCGGCAAAATCCCTGTACACATCCAGCATCCTCAAAGTCTCTTTTTCGGCATCCTCTTCGTCAATATGGGCGGTATGACCTTCTTGCCACAAGAATTCCGAGGTCCTTAAAAAGGGCCGGGTACTTTTTTCCCAGCGTACCACACTACACCACTGATTGAGCAGCAGGGGCAAATCTCGCCAGGATTGTATCCACTTAGAATACATACTGCAAATAATGGTTTCCGAGGTGGGCCTTACCGCCAGCCTTTCGCTGAGCTCTTCGTCCCCGCCATGGGTAACCCAAGCCACCTCAGGGGCAAAACCCTCCACATGCTCCGCTTCTTTTTTTAACAGGTTTTCAGGAATGAACAACGGAAAATATGCATTTCGGTGTCCGGTGGCTCTGAACCTGGCATCCAATAACTGTTGTATGTTTTCCCAAATCCCAAACCCATTGGGTTTTATTACCATACATCCCTTAACCGGAGAATAGTCAACCAAATCCGCCTTTAATATAACATCTGTATACCACTGGGAAAAATCTTCTTCCATGGATGTTATATGGGTAACAAATTCTTCATTTTTATTCTTAGCCATTTCACAAACCTCCTATTTCAGTTATAAAAAAAGCCTTCATCCCTAAAGGACGAAGACAGCTTCCGCGTTACCACCTTTTTTGGTCAGCAGACCCCCTCAATAAGTATAACGGTCATTGGCCGGCCGGTATTATATCTACCGGCAACTCCGGAACGGGTTCGACAAAACACATGTTAAGAAACTTCCAGCCAAGGATTTCTCTCTCTGCAAACCGTGTTTTATCTACTATTTTCCTTCATAGTTGTTTGCTATAGCCTATTTTATATTAGAATAAAATCCCTTGCATGTCAACTTCCCGTTAAAGTTTTATTGTATCATCATCAACAGTACATTTTCTCAACCTCTGGTACTTAATGAGCAGAGAGTCCAGCCTTTTGCTGCATATTTGTATATCCTGGTTAATAAGGTTGCACCCGTTTATACTTATCAGACGATCCAGTTCTGCCCTAACTTTTTTTATATCCCTCTCGAGTTTAGCAAGTTCCACCTATAAGACCCCCAAATATTTATACAGTTTTGTCACACATAATGGAACATTTTATCACTAAATCATAATAAATACAATAGATTTTTCTGCTCTACTGTTTTCCAAATATCTATCTTAATTATATATTATACGCCAATTTTTTACAATATACTTGCCCCAAGCATTCCCATTATAAGATTATTGTCCTATTTTATCCTTTAATTTATTTAAACCCAAATTTTCCGCATTTATTCAAAAACATACATAATTGATCAAAAATTTAGTTTGACATCCATGGTGCTAAGTGTTAGAATATTGAAAATCTAATTTCCGAAAAACTTAAACTGTAAGCCTCTTATCCAGAGCGGTGAAGGGACTGGCCCTATGAAGCCCGGCAACCTGTATATCATGCAAGGTGCCAAATCCAGCAGGATGTTTTATCCTGAGAGATGAGAGGAAACCCCTCCATGCCTCAGGAGGGATTTTATTTTTTTACAAAAAAATTTTAGGAGGTTAAAGAATTGGACAAAAAACTACGTTTTAACACAATTGCACTCCACGGCGGACAGCAAGTCGACCCTTCTACAGGATCCAGGGCGGTACCCATTTATCAGACAACTTCCTATGTATTTAAGGACAGTGACCATGCTGCACGGTTATTCTCCCTGGAAGAAGGGGGCAACATATACACCAGGATGATGAACCCTACCCAACAGGTCTTTGAAGACCGGATGGCACAGCTGGAAGGCGGGGCGGGCGCCCTGGCGGTAGCCTCCGGCCAGGCAGCGATAACCTATGCCATTTTGAATATTGCCGAAAACGGTCATGAAATAGTATCCGCCAATACCATATACGGTGGAACCTACAACCTGTTTTCCACCACCCTTAAAAAACTGGGTATAAAAGTGGTATTTGTTGATCCTAAGGACCCCGAGAACTTTAAAAAGGCCATTAATTCCAATACCAAGGCCATCTTTGCCGAAACCATAGGAAACCCGAACATCAATGTCCTGGACATAGAAAAAGTAGCAAAAATCGCCCATGGAGCGGGAATACCGCTGATTATCGACAACACCTTTGCAAGCCCGTACCTATGCAGGCCCATAGAGTTCGGCGCCGATATTGTAGTCCACTCGGCTACGAAATTTATAGGAGGCCATGGCACCTCCATCGCCGGTGTAATAGTGGACTCAGGCAAATTCAATTGGGATAACGGAAAATACCCGGGGTTAACGGAGCCGGATGAAAGCTACCACGGTATTAAATACGTCGAAACATTTGGAGATCTGGCCTATATAACCAAGGCCAGGGTTCAACTGCTGAGGGATCTGGGCGCGTGCATCAGCCCCTTTAACAGCTTTTTACTGCTGCAAGGGCTGGAAACCCTTCACCTTAGAATGGAGCGCCATTGTCAAAATGCTTTGACAATAGCCCGGTTTCTAAAAGACCACCCCTATGTTTCTTGGGTTAACTACCCCGGGCTGGAGGATAATGAATATTTCGCCCTGGCGCAAAAATACCTTCCCAAGGGCTGTGGTTCGATATTCACCTTTGGCATCAAGGGAGGACTAAAGGCCGGTAAAAAGTTCATAGACAGCCTCAAACTGTTTTCGTTATTGGCCAATGTAGGAGATGCAAAGTCCCTGGTAATCCATCCCGCCAGCACCACCCATCAACAACTGTCGCCAAAGGAACGAAAAAAATCGGGAATATCCGAAGATATGATAAGACTGTCCATAGGTATAGAAGACGTTCGGGATTTGATAGACGACCTAAGCCAGGCATTGTCAGCCAGCCAGGCATAAAAATTAACGATCGGTTCTCTGCCCTATCGGTAACGGGAATTATTTGCCGTTACCGACAGGGCTTTATGTTGTCTAATAAATCAATAAGTATTGCCTTGTATCCATTATCCGGCAGAGTGTTGATGGTATTTACCGCCCTGTTAATGTACCTGTTTATCAAATCAATGCTATATTCTATACCCCCCGAGGCTTGGACTATTGCTATTACCCTTTTGATATCGTTTTTATCCAGGGGAAAAGATTGGAGTATTTCCTTTAAGGTTGGGCCCAAACTTTTGTCCCTTAAAGCATGAATGACGGGAAGCGTGTATATGCCCTGGGTAAAATCATTGGCTTTGGGCTTGCCCGTCCTTTGTTCGTCACCGATGAAATCCAACACATCATCGGCTATCTGAAAGGCCATTCCAAGACTTATGCCGTATCTAAAAAGTATCGACTTTTGCTGACCGCTGCACCCGCTTTCATGGGCACCCAGATAACAACTGAGACCGAACAGGGCCGCCGTTTTTCCCATTATCCTTTTAAGGTATCTAATTCTTGAAACATCGGTGGAAAATCTGTCTTCATACTGGCTAATTTCACCTTCACAAATGTTTTGCAGTGTCTTGGTAATTATTCCGAAGTTTTCCACGGGGCAGTTATCGGTTATCAAAGCAAAGGCAGTGCTGAAAAGATAATCACCCAAAAAAACGGCTATATCCTTACCCCATTTGGCTTGAACGGTGGTAACCCCCCTCCTGAAAAGGGCATCATCTATAATATCATCATGGACAAGGGTGGCCATATGAAGTATCTCAACAATTGCTGCCATGGTAATCAACCTAGGGCTTTCTTTGTTGCCCATATTCCCACAAACAACCAGCAGGGCAGGCCTTAACCTTTTACCCCCCGATTCCAACAAATCCTTTATCGCGCTGTTGATAATTCGATGTTTAGATCTAAGGCTGCTTTTGAGCATGGCTTCTACCTTGTCCATCGACGGTCTTATGAGTTCATAACGGTTTATCATTAAAATATCACCTTTCCAAAACAAAATACCATCCAAAACTAAAATAGCCTGAAAAGTCTGTTGTTTATGTATTTATTCAAAAACTTAGTAACCAAACCTATAAATACCCCCGTCGCCACGCCGGTTATCAATAGTATGGGCAAATATACAAATATACCGAAATTGTTTATTATAACAGCCGCTGCAAACAGCTGACCAATATTGTGAAACACCGCACCGGCTACGCTAATGGCTACTATACTGAAGGTATCCTTAAATCTGTATAATAATGCCATCACTATTGTACTTAGTATTCCACCCGTCAAGCTAAATAACAGGGAAGAGACTGTGCCTGCAAGTAGATTGCCCAGTACACTTCTAAGCACCAGTACAATCAACGCTTCTTTGAAACCAAGCAGAATTATGGTGGACAGGGTAACTATATTGGCCAAGCCCAGCTTAGCACCGGGCGCTATAAAAGGTATGGGAAGAAAGCCTTCTATTATATGGAGAACCAAGGCTTGGGACACCAATAGCCCCAAAACCACAAATTTCTTTGTACTATTCATTACAGCACCTTCCGACTTTAATTCATGGAACAATATCTACTTCACCTTTCCCCCGGCCCAACAGTTTTACGGTGACTCTATTGGGAAGACAAACTACGGTTTGGCCGTGTTGGCCTATCCAGCTCGTATTGACACAGACCTGATCCGGACAGTTGGCGCTTTTCATTCTAACCCTTCCTTGGGATATCTCAATTACGTTATACCTGCCCGACTCATCCTGTATGGTAATTTCTTTAGAATCCATGTCGGGTGCAAGGTGTATCTCATCATAGTATTGGCCATCCACTTCAATGACTGCCTTAAGCCCCTGCCCCTCAAAGGGAGAAGGTAGGGCCATAAAGCTTATTATAATAACTAAACCGATGGCCGAATACAGTATTAAATCACCCTTCTTCACCTAACCTAAACTCCTTATCCGTTATTTCGAAATTTTCCTTCAGGCCCGATGAAATCAAGACCGACTTATCATCTTTTATTATAATAGCTTCCACACCTTCAAGTCCTTCTATAAGTTTCATACCCCTATCCGGCCCGAGGACAAAAAGAGCGGTGGATAGGGCATCGGCATCCATGGCACGCCCGGCAATTACCGAGACGCTGACAACGCCCGATCGGGCGGGATAACCCTTTGTAGGATCCAATATATGGTGATACCGTATTCCATCTTGTTCAAAATATCGTTCGTAGTCCCCCGATGTTACAACTGCCCTATTCTCAATTTCAACCTTGGCCATGTACTGCCCCTTAGGCTTGGAGGGATTTTGTATCCCCACTTTCCACGGGGTATTGTCGGGCCTGCTGCCCATCAATAATATATCCCCGCCCAGGTTTATAATGGCGTTTTTTATTCCCCTTTGTCTGAAAATCCGGCCTACCTCATCGGCTGCATATCCTTTGGCAATACCGCCCAAATCCAAGGCCATACCCTCCTTGGTCAATTCCACCTCAAGGGATTCGGGATATAATGCTATATTTTCATAACCAACCGCCGGCAAAACCCTTGATATTTCTTGTTCATCGGGCACTCTGGCCTGGTCGGTACCTATACCCCATAACCTTACCAAAGGCAATATGGATATATCAAAGGCCCCGCCGGTTTTTTGGGAATAATAGACACCCCGTTGTATAACATTAAAGGTATCTTCATGGACTTTAACCGGGCCCCTTCCTGCCTTTTGGTTGATGATATTTATATCGCTTTCCGTTACATTTACGCTCATCAATTCCTCTATCTCTCTAATCCTATCCATACCGGCTTGTATCGCAGCCTCTGCCTGCGGTCCGTAAGCGGTAAGCTCCACCACGGTACCCAGCATAAAACCCGATACCTTATATTCCGTCCGGCCGCTACAGCCCAAAAGGCACAGAGCCCCTATAAGTACAGCCATGGCAAAACAAAGGCATGTCTTTATCCTCTGCATCATTTCCTCCAAAAATGCTAAAATAAACAGCTAATATAAGTATACTATCATATTTTATCCAAAAATCGAACAATAAAAAGGCATTGCCAATGGCCAAGATGGATCGATATCGGGGGCAAGGGCAGGGTAATACCCTTCTGACTGCCCAGGGATCAATCGGTCGGACAACGGCTTGGGCTTAGGCCATTCTTGACCGGATCATATTCCCGTCGGCTTTTCGGAACACTGCCGGACAATGGCCTGAGTGTGGCCAGAAGTCAGAATAACGTAAGATTCATATTGTAATGCAATGGACTTTATTTAAAAGAAGCCACAATCATGCGCTTAAACATGAACAGCCTTATAGGGCTTCAGGCTTGACAGGTTTCTCACAGTTCCCCCTCTTTAAGCGCAGAAACACTCCATTAAGGACGCCGTCCCCTTGCATAACTGCGAGGGGACTTGGTATTGTTTTGGTCAGCGATTTGGTTACATGTGTCTTGAAATTTTACTGTTTTTCAAAATTTGACTTGTCAGCCCCGCACAGAGGACACACCCAATCTTCAGGTAAATCCTCAAAAGCAGTGCCGGGAGCAACACCGTTGTCCGGATCTCCCTCCTCGGGATCATACACATAACCACATACAAGACAAACCCACTTTTCCATATGCTTCTCCTTTCAATACAAAGTATTTAGATCTTTCATAATATATATTAACCGGTTGGCCGCCACTCTAACAAAATTTAGCCGCCCTGTTGCCGATATAGTCTTAAAAATTATTTGAATTTTAAAGTTTTGTACTACATCCTAATAATATACTTTATAATATATATTTGATAATATATATTTGCCAATTTTTTAGCTGTATGCTATAATTTCCTTAAAATAGCATCAGTGGGGGAGGATAGTGTGAAAAAAGCATCACTTTTTATAATGTCAATACTACTGATATTGACACTGGTTGCAGGATGCGGAACTTCGAATATTATACAAGGCCAAACCCCTAAGTCATCGGAACAAGGCTCACAGCAAGCAGTTACATACAAAGACGGCGTTTATACCGCTGAAGGTGAAGCCGACGACAGGGGATGGAAACCCGTCGTCGAAGTTACAATAGAAAACGGAAAAATCGTCGATGTTAATTACGATGAAATCCAAGAAGAAGACGGTACTCAAAAAAGCGCCGACCAGGAATATTACAAAAATTTTCTGGAAAAGGCAGGCGTCGATGTAAGAAAAGCCTACGAAACCCTGGAAAACGCTTTAATTAGAACCCAGAACCCTTATGAAGTTGACATTTATACGGGTGCCACAAGTTCTTCCAATAACATGAAAAACCTTGCAGCAAGGGCACTGGAAAAAGCACAACAATAAAAACCCCGATGAATATTCACCGGGGTTTTATGTTTCTTATTTTTCCTCATCTTTGTCACCGTTTTCCTTGGTTACAAATACCCTTTTTACGTTTTGTTTTAAGTTAATGGGGTTTATATCCACCTCAACATAATCTCCGGGCTGGGCATCGGTACCCGTTAAATCCACCGTCATCAGCTGCATACTGGGCCTTCCCACCATGGGCACGTGCTTGTTCTTATACCGCACCATGGGTATGTCAAAGAATGTATCCCTTACACATTTTAACATTTCCTTTATGCATATTTTAAATGACCTGACATTATTTCTCTTGGTTGACAGTAAACCATCATAAAAACCTGCGGTCACCACTCCCACCCGCATGGGCTTTTTGGCCCTGTAGTAATGACCGTATCCAATATATGTACCGGCGGGAACTTCCCTTATTTCCATTATCTTGGACTTTAGACTATAGGTTTTCAAAACTTCCAGGTCACCCTTGTAAAGCCGCTGGCCGTAAATAAGGTTACCCACCCTAACCATGTCATACCTTGCCTCGGGGTAATCAACGGCGGCTTCGCTGTTGGATGCATGGCATATGTTAAAGGTAACGCCGTTTTGGGCAAACCTTTCAATACACCAATTAAATAACCTGATCTGATTTTGCGTATACGTCCTACTCTTCTCATGGGCAGAGGAAAAATGGGTATAAAGTCCTTCAAACTTAATGCTGTCCAAAATATTTATCCACATGCTCAGCTCATCTATTTGGGAGGGGAAAAATCCCAACCTGCCCATACCGGTATCCATGCTTATATGTACCCTACCGGTTTTCCCCTTTTTCTTCAGCACCCGGTTGTATCTGTCCAGAGCATCAAAGCTATGGATGGAGGCTATTAGTTCGTAATCTATACTTCTCTCTTCATCGTCGGTTACCCCGGCCATCACCAAGATATTTCCCTTTATTCCGCATTCCCGTAGCCGGACACCCTCTTCTACCTCTGAAACGCCGAACCATTGTACTCCTCCTTCTTCCAGAGCCTTGGCCACTCCTTCCATACCGTGACCGTAGGCATCGGCCTTTACAACGGCCATCACCTCAACACCTGTCAATTGTTTTATGCTGTTGTAATTTTGCAGTATGTTGTCCACATATACCTCAAGGTAAGAAGCCATTTATTCATCACCCCTTTAGTTTTTTCTTTATACTGTGCATAAAATGTCTGGTTTTTCTGAAGGCACTAATGCTGTTTTCCAGCAGTATATACTGAAATTTATTAAAGGGGTAATCAAATTCTCCGATGAACTCCGTGAACTTGCCGCCAAAACCCTTTTTGAACCTGTACAATCCGTACAACGGATTGCTTTCCCTTAAATCCCCGGATACCCCCCTAAAATCGTATAATGTACAACCGTTTTCCTTGGCCCATTTTATCATTTCCCACTGCAGCAAATAATTGGGCATCAAGTTTCTATGTCTGTTCCTGCTGGCACCATACAAATACCAGCTTTTGCCACCAAATTTCAGGCATATGGTTCCGGCCAAAGGCTGACCTTCGTAATATGCCATGAAAAGTTCTAAATAACCCGACGGGTTAAGGACATCATACATATTTTGGAAATAATCCAGCGGCCTTGTTATAAAATTGTCCCGGATGCCGGTTTCCACCATTATTTCGTGGAAATCCCCCAAATCATCCCTGCTACCCTTAACTACCTCAACGCCCCTTCTGCCCGCCAACCTTATATTATACCGGGTTTTACTATGAAAATTTTTGAAAACTTCATCCAAATCACCGGATATATCCAGTCTGAACACGAATTTTGGCTGAACACCTTCAAAATTGAGGGTTTCTTTCTTTTGACGAAAACCCAGCCAAATAAGGTTATCCCGTACTTCTTTGTCTTCTATCTCTATGTCAGGGTCAATTTTAAGGGAAATTGCCCCGTGTTCCTTAGCCACTTTTTTAAGCTCCTTCATAAGAAAGCTAAGGAGGGCTTTGTCGTGGAAATCTATGACAGGACCCCGGGGACAATACAGCATTGTTTTATTTGTACCCGGCACCCCTCTTTTTAGCAACATCAATCCTCCTACCGGCTTGTCCCCATCTTCTACAATATAATACAAGGGCTGCCACGTAGTACTCTTAAATAGCCCCCATTCATAGCTTTGTAGGATATGTCCCTTTGGATGGTTACTTACCACTTCGTTATATTCTCTACCATCCTTTGTTTCCCTTAACTTCATTGAAAAAACCTCCGCTGTATTTACAAATTTTGTTGCCTGTTATATCAATCATGAATTTATTATACCTTAAAAAAACTGCTGGTTGAAATAAATTTTTCAATTTTAAGAAAAAAGTAGGTATCAGCAGTTATTATAAACCATTTAACCAATAAAATGCTGTTCTATTTAAGCAAAATGATTAATTTCAAGGCCAAAGGACACACTAATTATATAAATTATGGATTAAGAAGGTGAACGGATGTCTTTAATGCAATTTTTCTACAGTCGTATAATGGACCAAATGCTCGAAAAGTTGGCAGATATGAAGAAAATTAAAGCCCCTCCCTTGGTGGACAATTATTCGTGGCTAAAATTTTTGGGTATAGCCCAAAGGGCGAAAAACGGACAGCCCCTAACCGAACCCTTGGGCTCTACCTTAAATTTCAAAAACTTCCAGGATCTTATGTTTATACCGGCCTTATTCCCCACCGAGGACGGTACGCCTATCGACACTCAGGTGGTTATCGGTAAAAAAGCCGCCAAACCCATGACCCTTCCGGTGCCTTTTATGATCGCCGGCATGGCCTACGGCGCGTCGGTATCCCTAGGGGTCAAGATAGCCCTGGCAAAGGCATCGTCTGTAATAGGCACTGCAACCAATTCGGGAGAGGCAGGGTTTGTGGCCAAGGAGCGGGAAAACGCCAAGCTCTATGTAGTGCAGTACAACCGGGCGGGCTGGGGTAATCACCCCGATCAACTCAAACAGGCAGACATGATAGAAATAAAGATGGGCCAGGGCGCCAGTGCCGGCGACGGTTTTAAAATAAAAAGTGAGCCAATCGGTGATCAATTTAGAAAGCATCTGAATATACCGGAGGGCCGGGATGCCGTGATGCCTACCTTATTCCCCGATATAACAAACGAACGCCAACTGAAAGACAAGGTGGATGAACTTCGGGATATAACGGGTGGGGTACCCATCGCGGTTAAGATAGCAGCCGGCAATATAGAATCAGATTTGGAAATGCTACTTTATGCCGGAGTAGACGCAGTTGTAATAGACGGTGCCCAGGGCGAAACGGCCGGCAGCCCGGAAATAACCATAAACAACTTCGGCATACCCACACTGTATGCCCTGGTACGGGCAGTAGAATTTTTAGATAAATGCGGCGCCCGAGACAGGGTGTCCTTGATAATGGTCGGCGGATTTAGGGACGCCGCCGATATGCTAAAGGCCATGGCCCTGGGAGCCGATGCCTTCTACATAGGATATCCGGTGGCCATAGCCGCAATCTACACCCAGCTTAACAGGCTACCGGCCGGTGCCTCGCCGCCGGATTTGTATCTTTATGAAGGAAAACATACGGAGTTGCTGGATATCGATGAGGCGGCGGACTGTGCCGGCAACTTCTTAAAGGCTTTACGAAAGGAAATGGATATTGCCATAAGATGCCTGGGCAAGACCTCGGTACACGAGCTGTCCAAGGAGGACCTGGTATCCATGACCAGGGACATGGCCGAGATCACAGGCGTAAGGCCGGCCTACCCTGTCCATACAATAGAATAAGGCACCTTAAGGTGCCTTATATGTTTTTTCATCCACGCCCCATCCATACCCCAAAAAAATTGCGGGATAAAAAGGGAAGGGATATTATCCAGAATAAAATCGTGGGAAAGATTCCAATACCTATATCCTTAAATGTTGCCTTCAAAGGCTATATTCAAACACTGCCTTTAGGGACCCAAGGCATCAAACCCGGACACTTAAAAGACAATTCTTTATGTGACAAAACCTAAAGCACTGTATTATGACTTTTTATCAAGCCCCTTCTTCTTTACCACCTTCATCCTGAAAAAGTCTTCCCGTTCTTTTTCTTCCAAGGCTTCCTGTATGGTTTTGACCATCTCCTTATACCTCGGTATCTGTATGTTTTTAAGGGCATTGGTCCTTTTCTGGGTCTTTTTTATCTCCATGGCCAGTCTGTAGATGGAGTTTTCCATCTCTGCCATTTCATATATTAAATATTTTACCTCTCTAAACTGAGCAAGGGCTATGTCCATGGCGTTGTTAGTACGATAAAAACTGTAGTGGGGCTTTAGGTCCTCCTTTTCATACCTCAGCCTGGGAATTTCCACCCCCATTACACTTTTTAAGAGTATGCCTACCTCTGTTTCCTCAGGAATGGATAAGGCTATATCTTCAACGGTGCTGATACCCATGGTTATATTGGCCACCTGCAAGGCTTTGTAGGCCTCATTAAAGGTGCGTTCTATTTTGTCCTGAATCTTTCTGGCGTCTCCTATAAGGCCCATCATTTCCCTTATCAGTACGTTCCTTTTTTTATCTAGCAGTTCAAAGGCCTTTTGGGACAATTCAAGGGAGATCTGGGCATTTATTAAGTTGGACTTGGTAGGTGTGGCATCGGTCATTTACCTCACCCCTTAAAATACTTATCCAAAATTTCCGGGCTTAGCCTGGTAAGTTCTTCCCGAGGTAATATGGACAAAAGATCCCAACCAAGTTTCAGGGTATCTGTTATATCCCTGTTTTCGTCGTACCCCTGCTTTACAAACCTTTCTTCGAACTGTCTCCCGAATTCCAAATATTTCTTATCAATCTCCGACAGTTCATCCTCGCCTATAACCTGGGCCAGGGCTTCCACCTCCTGAACCCTTGAAAAGGCCGAGAAAATCTGGTTAGCCAGCTCGGGATGATCCTCCCTGGTATAACCCTCCCCTATACCGTCCTTCATTAAACGGGATAAGGACGGAAGTATGTTTATTGGGGGATATATGTTCTTTTGATGAAGGTCCCTACTCAGCACTATCTGCCCTTCGGTAATGTATCCCGTAAGGTCGGGAACCGGATGGGTTATATCGTCATTGGGCATGGTAAGGATGGGTATTTGGGTTAT
>DUOD01000056.1 GCA_012838995.1 Clostridiales bacterium | reverse complement strand
TTTTAAAAGAGAGGGGAGTTAATATTTCCAGGCGGACTATAACAAAATACCGTGAAGAGATGGGCATTCCATCATCCATAAAGAGAAAAAGGTATTAAACCATACAAGAATTATACCAACTGAGTAAAAAGTATTGAAATACCCGGAAATGTATTATAAAATTGATATTGATTTTGGGTGTTTCTTTTTTTTATGTTCATCGCGGGATAAATGTATTTTACCTCTATCGATGCTCTTGAATAATTAATAGATTGTCCGGAAAAAGATATACTATACTTTAGGTATATATAATAACATCAGTACGGAGATGATACCCAGTTCATCTTGACATTTGGTGTTATAAAAAGGTAAACTTAATAATGTTAAATAGTCTGCAAAAGGCAGGTATACTAAAATAAATTAAAATAAAAAAATTTAATAATAGGAGGAATTCAAAGATGACGGTTAAAGTTGCTATTAATGGTTTTGGCAGAATAGGGAGAAACGCTTTTAAGGTTGCATTGGAAAAGTATGCCGATCAAATGGAGTTCGTAGCAATAAACGACTTAACCGATGCTGCTACGTTGGCCCACCTACTTAAGTACGATTCCTGTTTTGGAAAGTTTGACGGTACGGTAGAAGCCAAGGACGGTTATTTAGTGGTAAACGGCAAAGAAATTAAAATTTTGGCCGAAAAAGATCCGGAGAAGCTACCTTGGCGAGAATTGGGAGTTGACATAGTAATAGAGTCAACCGGTATATTTAGAAGCAGAGAACAGGCTTCAAAGCACATTACGGCCGGAGCTAAAAAGGTTTTAATATCGGCACCTGCAAAAAACGAAGATATAACCATAGTAATGGGAGTAAATGAGGACAAATACGATCCAAACAATCATCATATTATATCCAACGCTTCTTGTACTACAAATTGCCTGGCGCCCTTTGCTAAAGTTATTCACGAAAAATTTGGTATCGTAAAGGGATTGATGACAACGGTGCATTCATATACCAATGACCAGAGAATCCTTGATTTGCCCCATAAGGATTTAAGAAGAGCCAGGGCGGCTGCAGAGTCTATCATACCAACTACTACAGGAGCAGCCAAGGCAGTTGCGTTGGTATTACCTGAACTGAAGGGCAAACTAAACGGATTTGCCATGAGGGTACCCACACCCACCGTATCGGTTGTTGACCTTGTGGTTGAACTTAGCAAGAAGGCAACGGCAGAAGAAATAAACGCCGCTTTGAAGGAAGCTGCTGAAGGTCCGTTAAAGGGAATCCTCGGATACAGCGAAGAACCCCTTGTATCCATAGACTATGTGAAGGATGACAGATCATCCATTATTGATGCGCTGTCCACCATGGTAATCGGTGACAACATGGCGAAGATTGTATCATGGTACGATAACGAATGGGGTTATTCCAACAGGATAGTTGATCTTGCCAATTACATAATACAAAAGGGACTATAAAGGGTAACCTGTAAAACGGTATATGCCTTTTTATACTCAGATGAGTAAGGAGAGTCGGTTTCATGAATAAAAAGACTTTGGAAGAAATAGAGGTAACCGGCAAGAGGGTGCTGGTTAGGGTGGATTTCAACGTACCCTTGGACGATGAGAAAAGAGTTACCGATGAAACAAGGATAAGGGCTGCATTGCCTACGATTGAGTATTTAATGGATAACGGGGCAAAGGTAGTATTGATGTCCCATTTGGGAAGACCTAAGGGACAATTCAATGACAAGTTTAGCTTAAAACCCGTGGCCGAAAGACTAAGCCAGTTGCTGGGCAAAGAAGTCGTACAAGCTGAAGATGTAATAGGCGAAAGTGCGAAAAAGTGTGTATCCGATATGAAGGACGGGGACGTTGTTTTATTGGAAAACGTACGGTTTCATAAAGAGGAAGAAGAAAATACCCCCGACTTTGCTAAAGCCTTGGCCCAATTAGGGGATGTATACGTGAATGATGCCTTTGGTACTGCCCATAGAGCCCATGCATCAACCCAGGGTGTGGCAAAATACCTGCCTGCAGTGGCCGGATATCTCATCAAAAAGGAATTGGATTTTCTGGGGAAGGCGCTGACCGACCCCGAGTGTCCCTTTGTAGCCATTCTGGGAGGTGCAAAGGTATCGGATAAAATAGGTGTGATTACCAATTTGCTGGACAAGGTAGATGCCTTGATAATAGGCGGAGGGATGGCTTATACCTTTATTAAGGCCATGGGCTTTGGCGTAGGTAACTCTCTATTGGAAGAAGATAAGATACCTTTGGCCCAGGAAATAATGAATCAGGCAAAACAGAAGGGCGTAAAGCTGTTGCTGCCCCTTGATACGGTAGTGGCCAAGGAATTTAACAACGATAGCGAATATAAAGTGGTTGATAAACAGAACATACCCGATGACTGGATGGGTATGGACATAGGCCCAGAAACCATAAAGCTGTTTTCCGGTGAAATAGCCAAGGCAAAGACGGTGGTCTGGAACGGACCCATGGGCGTGTTTGAAATGCCCAATTTCGCCAAGGGTACAAAGGCCGTTGCCCAGGCGGTAGCACAGTGCCAGGGTACTACAATAATAGGTGGCGGTGATTCGGCTGCCGCTGTTACCCAATTAGGCCTTGCCGATAAAATGACCCATATATCAACAGGCGGCGGGGCATCTTTAGAGTTCCTGGAAGGCAAGAAATTACCGGGAATTGAAGCTTTAAACGATAGATAAAAATATTATTTATAACATAACATTCTTTAATTAAATGGATTACCCAATTCAGCCATCCGGTTTCGTACCGGATGGTGTAATTGGGATGTGAGGAGGAAGCAGTATATGCGTACACCAATAATTGCAGGAAACTGGAAAATGAACAAAACACCTAGAGAAGCTGTGGAGTTGAGCACTCAATTAAAAGCTGATCTGGCTGATGTAAAGGGGGTAGAAATAGTAATTTGCCCCACTTTTGTATGTCTGCCCGCAGTTAAAGAAGTAATAAATGGATCCAATATAAAACTTGGTGCCCAAAACATGCACTGGGAGGAAAAGGGTGCCTATACCGGAGAGGTATCTCCGAGCATGTTAGTTGATATAGGAGTGGAATATGTAATAATAGGTCACTCGGAAAGACGCCAGTATTTCGCGGAAACCGATGAAACGGTGAATAAGAAGGTATTATCTGCTTTAAGTTATGATTTAAAGCCCATAATCTGTGTGGGTGAAACCTTGGAACAGCGAGAACAAGGACTGACCGAAGAGTTGGTGGCATCACAGACAAAGGAAGCCTTAAACGGTTTGGTTACCGATGCGGTAAAAAAGGTGGTTATAGCATACGAGCCGATTTGGGCCATAGGAACCGGAAGAACGGCATCAGCCAAGGATGCCAATGATGTAATTTCAGTTATCAGAAAGACTATTGGTTCCATGTATGGGCAAGACATAGCTGAGCAGGTAAGAATCCAATACGGCGGCAGTGTTAACGGCGGAAATGCCAGGGAATTAATGGCAATGCCCCAAATAGACGGAGCGTTGGTAGGAGGAGCCAGCCTCAAATCAGATGAATTTTACAAAATAGTGAACTTTTAAGGAGGAAATGAATGGCTGCAGGTAATTTAGCCGTTTTAATAATTTTAGACGGATTTGGCATTAGTAAGGCACAAAACGGTAATGCCATCCATACTGCCAATACTCCGAATATAAACAGGTTAATGAGACAATATCCAAATACATTGATAAATGCCAGTGGCTTAGACGTAGGTCTTCCCAGCGGCCAGATGGGTAATTCGGAAGTAGGCCATTTAAATATTGGTGCCGGAAGAATTGTGTATCAGGAATTGACGAGGATAACCAAGGATATCGAGGAAGGTACCTTTTTTGAAAATGAAGAGCTATTATGGGCAGTGGAAAATGTAAAACGCCATAATTCCAGCCTACATCTCATGGGACTGTTATCCGATGGAGGAGTACACAGTCACTTAACCCATTTATTTGCTTTACTGGAATTAGCCAAGAGGCATGGATTAAAGAAACTATACATACATTGTTTTTTGGACGGTAGGGATGTACCACCGGCAAGTGCCAAGGAATATGTCCAGGCACTGGAGGAAAAAATAAGGGATGTGGGCACCGGCAAGATAGCCACCATAATGGGCAGATATTATGCCATGGACAGGGACAATAGATGGGAAAGAGTGGAAAAGGCGTATAGGGCAATGGTTTTGGGTGAAGGCGAAATAGCGTCCAGTGCCCTGGATGCCGTAGAAAATTCATACAATAAGGATATAACCGATGAATTTGTGCTGCCCACCGTTATAATGGAAGATGGGGGACCTGTGGGTAAGGTGCAGAAAAATGATTCAATAATCTTTTTCAATTTCAGGCCGGACAGGGCCCGGGAAATCACCCGTAGTTTTATAGAAAAGGATTTTGACGAATTTGAACGTCCCTTAGGATATATTCCGGTGTCCTATGTATCCATGACCCAATATGATGCAACCTTTACAAACCTGAAAGTTGCATACAAACCGCAGGTTCTTGATAATACCTTGGGCGAGTATCTTAGCAAAAAAGGCCTGAAACAGCTGAGAATTGCGGAAACTGAAAAATATGCCCACGTAACTTTTTTTTTCAATGGGGGCGTTGAAGTTCCCAATGAAGGCGAAGACAGAGTACTCATTCCTTCGCCCAAAGTACCAACCTATGACTTAAAGCCAGAGATGAGCGCCTATGAAGTAACGGAAGAAGTCATAAAAAGGATAAATTCAGGAAAGTATGACGTTATAATAATGAATTATGCCAATCCCGACATGGTAGGGCATACCGGAGTTTTTGAAGCTGCCGTAAAGGCTGTTGAAGCCGTTGATGAATGTGTTGGCAGGGTGGTGAATGCTGTACTTAAAGTAGGAGGTAAGGCTATAATCACGGCCGACCACGGCAATTCTGAACAATTGATGGATTATTCAAACGGGAGTTGCTTTACTGCCCATACCACCAATATGGTGCCTTTTATTCTGGTTGATAAAGCTTATTTAGAAGCTAAGTTAAGGCAGGACGGTAGGCTGGCAGATATAGCACCTACTCTTCTTGAAATTATGGACTTACCCAAGCCCCAGGAAATGACGGGCGAGAGTTTAATAATCAAATAAGAAAGGGAGATAGAAAATGACTACCATAGTTGATGTATATGCAAGGGAAATACTGGACTCACGGGGAAACCCCACGGTTGAAGCAGAAGTTTACCTGGAAGGCGGCGCAGTAGGTAGGGCAGCTGTTCCTTCAGGTGCTTCTACCGGTGCCTTTGAAGCAGTTGAGTTAAGGGATGGAAATAAGGATAAGTACCTTGGAAAAGGTGTAGAAAAGGCCGTACAAAACGTAAACGAAATTATTGCACCCGAGCTTATTGGCATGGATGCCTTAGAACAGGTGGCAATAGACCGGCTTATGATTGAACTGGACGGAACCCATAATAAAGGCAAACTGGGGGCCAACGCCATACTGGCCGTTTCAATGGCGGTTGCCAAGGCAGCTGCCGAAGGGCTGGGCATGCCGCTGTATAGATACTTAGGCGGTGCAAATGCCAATGTTCTTCCGGTGCCCATGATGAATATCTTAAATGGCGGTAAGCACGCCGACAATAACGTGGATATTCAGGAATTCATGGTGATGCCCGTTGGAGCAAAGAGTTTCAAGGAAGGCCTGAGGGTTTGTGCGGAGGTATTCCACAGCCTTAAAGCGGTATTAAAAGAAAAGGGTTATAACACGGCCGTAGGTGATGAAGGCGGTTTTGCACCCGATTTAAAAACCAATGAAGAAGCAATAGAAGTAATCTTGGAAGGCGTTAAGAGGGCAGGATACAAGCCCGGGCAGGATATAAGAATTGCACTGGATCCCGCTGCCACCGAAATGTATAAGGAAGACGGCAAATACCATTTTGAGGGCGAGGGTGTTGTAAGAACCTCAGAGGAAATGGTAGATTTTTATGAGGAACTGGTTAACAAGTACCCCATAATTTCTATAGAAGACGGCCTTGCGGAAGAAGATTGGGACGGTTGGAAAATGTTGACCGAAAGAATCGGTAACAAGGTACAGTTGGTAGGGGACGACCTATTCGTTACCAACACGAAGAGACTTGCAAAGGGTATTGAATTGGGTGTTGCAAATTCAATACTTATTAAGGTAAATCAAATAGGTACACTGACCGAAACCTTTGAGGCCATTCAAATGGCCAATAGGGCGGGTTATACCGCGGTGATATCCCACCGTTCAGGTGAGACGGAGGATACCACCATTGCAGACCTTGCCGTTGCGGTAAATGCCGGTCAGATAAAAACCGGTGCGCCGTCCAGAACTGACAGGGTAGCAAAGTACAATCAGCTTTTAAGGATAGAAGATGAGCTGATGGATACAGCTCAATACCTGGGTCTTGATGCATGGTTTAATCTAAGATAGCAATTGCCAAAAAAATTTTAATTACAACGCGCAGCAGAAAACTACAGGAAAACTTTACTTCCATCCTTTACGAAAGCTGCAGCTTTTAAAAACACTTAGAAGATAAGGTGTCAATTAATACTTTAAGTATTAATTGACACTTTGTTTCTTAAACAGCAAATATTAATGCCATATTATAAAATTAGGGCAGTGGAATTCATAGAAAATCATCGATAAATATGATAAACTAACCCTATAAATAATCGAACAGGTGGGATGTTTACATGAATTTTTTTCTTTTTTCTTTAGGCCTTATCGGCGGAATTGTTTTTCTAATATTAATGATAGTAAGTGCCATTACGGGAAGACCCAACAAGGTTGCCTTTATAGGGCTTGTAATTTGCATTGGTATTTTTTTCGTGGGAGTTTTTTGGCCCTCATCGCCAAAGGCACAGGATGCTGGAACTAATATGTCTAAAGCGCTAATGATGGTTGCGGAAGGATGGGATAAATTAAGTTGAGACATCCAAAGGGGTGGCTTTTTTCATGTTTACCTCCTTATAACGCTTAGACTGCTGCCTAAAAGGTCGATAAAGGGTTTAGGGCAAGGCAATAGAAAATTAAAAAACGGTATGGTTGGGTTTTTGCTAAAACATTGCTTTTTTATTATTGTTATGTTAAAATGTACTTGTTGTCAAAGGAGGATGATGAGGATGACGGATGCGAGGCTGGCAGCTACCATCGTACTGGTAATCGTTGAGTTGGTTTTGATTGGAATAGTATTGCTGCAGTCGGGTAAGACATCGGGATTGTCCGGAACCATAGCGGGTGGTGCTGAGAGTTTCTTCGGAAAGAATAAAGCCAGAAGTTTTGAAGCCAAGTTAAATAAGTTAACAAAATATGTGGCTGCTGCTTTCATTATATTGGCAGTTGTTGTAGCCTTCTTACAGCGATAGTTTAAGCATTGCCATAAAGATATGATAATCTCAAAGGGAATGGTTATAATAATATCACTTTGACACAGGGAAATCGGTTAAAGTGATATTTTGTTGTGAATATATATATTTATAAAATGCAAGGAGGAAGAAAGAGATGGAGCAGTATATTTGGTTAGTTCCGGTAATAGGTGTCATATCCCTATTATTCACATTGTTTTTGTCAAACGGTATAAAAAAGGCCGATGCAGGAACTGACAGAATGCAAGAAATTGCAAAGTACATACATCAAGGGGCCATGGCCTTTCTAAAAAGGCAATACAGGACATTGGTTATTTTCATTATTGCGCTGTTTATAATACTTGCCCTGTTGATAGACATAAGGACAAGTGTATGCTTCTTAGTGGGTGCTGTGGGATCCATACTGGCCGGTTATATAGGAATGAACGCAGCCACCAAAGCCAACGTGAGAACGGCCGCTGCTGCCCGGGAAGGGGAAAATAAGGCCTTTAATATAGCCTTTTCCGGCGGTTCGGTGATGGGCATGTCTGTGGTAGGAATAGGCTTATTGGGACTTGGCATCCTATGGATAATATTCAAAGACAACAACATAGTAAACGGTTTTGCTCTGGGAGCCAGTTCCATAGCTTTGTTTGCCCGAGTGGGCGGAGGTATATACACAAAGGCTGCCGACGTGGGCGCTGACCTGGTGGGCAAGGTAGAAGCCGGTATACCGGAGGACGATCCCAGGAACCCTGCCGTTATTGCTGATAATGTCGGTGATAATGTAGGTGACGTGGCAGGAATGGGGGCCGATTTATTTGAGTCCTATGTTGGTTCGATTATCTCGGCGGTTGCCTTGGGAGCCATGCTGTTAAACAAGGTGGGCATAGGTGCAGTATTATATCCTCTGTTTTTAGCAGCCATCGGGATTATTGCTTCCCTTATAGGTGCTGTCATTGTTAAGAACATGAAGGGGCAAGATCCCCAAAGGGCATTAAGGTGGGCTACCTACATAAGCGGTATTATCGTTGTTGTAGGTTCGATACTTTTGAGTTTAGGCATATTTAACAGCCTTGGCACCTTTTGGGCCGTTTTAGCGGGCTTGGTTGTAGGTATAGTAATCGGTCAATTAACGGAATACTATACTTCTGCTGATTATAAACCGGTTAAAGAGATTGCCAGACAATCGGAGACCGGTTCAGGTACTAATATTATTACAGGTATGGCCGTGGGTATGAAGAGTACCGTTTTTCCAATTATATTTATTGGAGTGGCTATTTTTGTTGCTTATATGACAGCAGGGCTTTATGGCATAGCCCTAGCAGCGGTGGGTATGCTGGCAACTACCGGTACAACCGTATCCGTCGATGCATACGGTCCGATAGCCGATAATGCCGGTGGTATCGCGGAAATGAGCCATTTAGAACCCGAGGTTAGAAAAGTAACGGATAAGCTGGATTCCATTGGCAACACTACGGCTGCAATCGGCAAAGGTTTTGCCATAGGTTCCGCGGCCTTGACCGCATTGGCATTGTTTGCATCCTATTCCCAGGCCGTGGGGATAGAGCTCATCAACCTGATTGATGCCAAGGTAATCATCGGACTGTTTATAGGCGGCATGCTTCCGTATCTATTCGGATCCGTTACCATGGAGGCCGTGGGTAAGGCTGCTTACCAAATGATAGAAGAGGTAAGGAGACAGTTTAGGAGCATACCCGGTCTCATGGAAGGCAAGGCAGTGCCCGATTATACCAAGTGCGTTGATATAAGTACGGCGTCGGCTCTAAAAGAAATGATATTCCCCGGCGTATTGGCAGTGGCTGCGCCTATAGTAATTGGCCTACTCCTTGGTAAGGAAGCTTTGGGCGGGTTGTTGGCAGGTGCCTTGGTAACCGGTGTACTGATGGCCATACAAATGGCTAATTCCGGAGGGGCATGGGATAACGCTAAAAAGTACATTGAAGACGGCAACCATGGCGGTAAGGGAAGCGATGCCCACAGCGCGGCCGTGGTGGGGGATACGGTAGGCGATCCCTTCAAGGATACTTCCGGACCGTCGATGAATATCTTGATAAAGCTTATGACTATAGTTGCCTTGGTATTTGCTCCTCTGTTTATGTAAGCCTATACAAAAACGCCTGTAGGTTATGGTGTTTGCCTACAGGCGTTTTATTATTTACCGGGCATTCTTTTGTTTGGTGGCCATAAACAGGGCGGAAATAATGCCCGGTCCGCCATGGGTGGCTACCACACTTCCATAATGGGAGGTGATAATTTCCTTTGGGTTAAATCTTTCTTTAATCTTGGCTACATAATCGGCCAACTTTTCTTCGGATATGTTATGGCAAATGCCTATGGTTTGGTTTTCTAGGTCTTCCCCTGCCAAATCATCAAGGTATTGTAAAAGTTTGGGGATTACCTTTTTATTGCCCCGTATTTTATCAAAGACGTACAATTCACCGTCCTTCATATTTATGACCGGCTTAATATTGAGCAGTGAGCCTATTGCAGCCTTTGTAGCACTTAAACGCCCACCCCTTTTTAAATATTCAAGGGTATCAACAACGAAAATGCAACCCATTTTTTGGGTCATATAATGTAGCCTTTCCAGTATTTTTTCTACCGGTATGTTGGCTTCTGCCATCCTGGCTGCTTCCACCGCCATTATCCCATATGATAACGACAGCAACTTGCTGTCTATAACGTGAATCTTTGCATGGAGGTATTTGCTAACTATTTCTTCCTTTGCCAACAGGGCCGATTGATAAGTGCCGCTGCATTTTGAGGAAATATGTATTGATATAATGGTATTGCCCTGTCGTACTTCCTGTTCATATGCTTCCATAAACTCCTCAGGTGTTACTTGGGTTGTTTTCGGCATTTCTTTAGATTGGGCGAGTTTTTTCAAGAATTCTTCCTGGGTTAAATCATACCAGTCCCTATAAACCTTGCCATCAATTATGACTTTAAGGGGCATTATCTTAATATCGTATTTTTCTACCAAATTCTTTGGCAAATCGCTTACACTGTCAGTGATGATTTTGATTTTGTTCATGGTCCATGACCTCCTATGTTTAGATATTTTTCCAATTAAAGATTTTTGAACCGATAAAAATTAAAATATCATTAAAAATTGGTTAGCTTATATACTTTTGATAGTAGCACTTTTTAGTTGTATTCACGGAGAAAACAATTACATAAACTTGCTTTTAATAAGCTACATTGCAATATTTGTATACAATCTGAGTGTTTTAATATTGCAAAAGCCTTGGGGATTAAAAAAGGAACATCAATATTGATTAAATCTTTTGTAAAATGCAGTACATATGGATAAAACCGTTGGTTTTGAGCTTATCGTATATTTTCCGCCTGTTCTATCGTGGATTTTTATGATGGGCAGTTATACCGTCTGTACTAAAGGATAGCCCTTTATTCCATCAGATTACTATAATTTTATGACCGTAGTTTTGCTGTCTATACTTAAAAAACGCCGTAAAGCATGTTGATTTTTATATATTTATTTACTATAGTATAGTTCTTTAAAAATTGGCAAAATCCTTTATTTTACGCAATTTAAGCCAAAAAGTCATATTTTATTATTGGGACTGGATAGTTTAGGTAAAAATGTTATATAATTAATTTATGTAAATACTGGGATTTTGAAGTATTGTCATCATAGGGCCACCGGGGTGCATAGATTAAAAAACCGGTCAAAGGGTGATAATATAGAATAATGTCGAGTAAAAGGGAAAACAATTGGAGGTATAATATTGGGCATAAAACAAAAAATTGTTAAATTTATGGAAGAAACCGGCTACAAACCCATGTCTTTAACGGAGTTAATGGACAGCTTTAACATATCCAAAGGGGAACAGCAAGTTTTTTGCAAGATATTAGATGAAATGGAAAAGGAAGGCTTACTATATAAAACTCGCCGGGGGAAATACGGTCTTCCTGAGAAAATGAATATGTTGTTGGGTACGTATCAGGGAAATCCAAGGGGGTTTGGTTTTTTAATACAGGATAACAAAGACCTCCAGGATGTGTATATATCCCCGGAAGATGCCAACGGTGCCATGGACGGTGACAGGATACTGGTAAGACCCATTAAGGGGACAACAGCAAAGGATAAATGTATAGAGGGAGAAGTAGTTAAAATTTTAAAAAGGACTAACCAAAATGTGGTGGGCACTTTTGAGGCCAGCAAGCATTTTGGTTTTGTAGTACCCGACAATAAAAGGATCTTTTATGATATTTTTGTACCCAAGGAAGAATTTAACGGTGCAAAGACCGATCATAAGGTGGTAGTAGAAATAACCCGCTGGCCGGAAAAAAGAAGAAACCCTGAAGGTAGGGTTATTGAAGTACTGGGCCATAAAGACGATGTGGGTACCGATGTCCTTTCGATTATTAGACAGTATAACTTGCCCGAAGGTTTTCCTGAAGAAGTAATAAAAGAGGCCCGTATGTTGCCCAAAGAGGTTACCGAACAGGATCTTGGGGACAGGGAAGACCTGAGGAATATCAAGGTTGCAACCATAGATAATGAAGATGCCAAAGATTTGGACGACGCCGTTTCCATTATGAAAACGGAAAACGGAACCTATAAATTAGGTGTTCATATAGCAGATGTAAGCCATTATGTAAAACCTAACAAAGCCATTGACAGAGAAGCCCTGGAAAGGGGATGCAGCATTTATTTGGTGGATAGGGTGATACCCATGCTTCCCTACGAACTGTCCAACGGAATATGTAGCTTAAACCCCAGGGAAGATAGGCTTACCTTATCGGTTTTCATGGAAATCGATAGTGGGGGTAGGGTTATTAATCACAGAATAGCTAAAACGGTCATCAATAGCTGTGAGAGGATGACCTATACCGATCTTACCAGAATTTTAGTAAATAAAGACAGGGGGCTGATGGAGAGGTATGACTACCTGATACCGGAGTTTTATCTTATGCAGGAGCTGTGTCAAATCTTGAAGAAGAGGCGAATGGCCAGGGGCAGTATAGATTTTGACCTCGATGAGGCCAGGATAAAACTCGATCTCAAAGGCCGTCCCATTGAAGTGGAAAAGGACAAAAGGGAAATATCCCATCAAATTATAGAAGAGTTTATGCTAATTTGCAACGAAACCGTTGCCGAATATATATACTGGACCCAGATACCCTTTATATACAGGATACACGAAGAACCCGATGCTGAAAAATTATTGGAATTCAATGATTTTATCCATAACTTCGGATATAGGTTGAAGGGGACGGCGGGAGAAATACATCCCAAAACCCTTCAAGAATTATTGACAAAAATAAGGGGTACAAAGGAAGAAACGATTATCAGCAAAGTAATGCTCAGATCTTTGCAGCAGGCAAGGTACAGCGTGGAAAATTTAGGGCACTTTGGCCTGGCAACAAGATACTATACCCATTTTACAGCTCCCATTAGGCGGTATCCTGATTTGCAGGTACATCGTATTGTTAAGGAGATTATTAAAGAGTCGGTTGAAGAAAAATGGGTAAAAAAACTCAATAGAATTTTGCCCAACGTAGCCGAACAATCATCAAAAAGGGAACGCATTGCCCAAGAAGTCGAAAGGGAAACTGAAGATTTAAAGAAAGCGGAGTTTATGTACGACAAGGTAGGGGAGGTGTACGAGGGAATTATATCGGGGGTTACCTCTTACGGCATATATGTGGAGCTGGAAAATACGGTAGAAGGTCTTGTACGGGTGAGTACCATGGACGATGACTATTATGTATATAATGAAAAGCATTACTGTTTTATCGGTGAAAGGACCAGAAAGGTATACAGATTAGGCGATGCCGTAAAAGTTAAGGTGTCAAGGGTGGATATAGCCAATAGAGAGATCGACTTTTTGCTGGTCGATGAGTAAAAATTGTACATACCCTTTCTTGACAATTGTCAAGAAAGTGTTATAATATAAATGACCTAAAAGGCAACAATCTGATTATCCATACCCTATTTGTTTATACGAACAGATAGGGTTGTTTTATCCGGTAGGTGTGATATGGCAAAAGATGAAGTAAAGGTAATTGCCCAAAACAGAAAGGCAAGGCATGACTATTTTATTGAGGAAACTTATGAAGCAGGAATAGTGCTTTCGGGTACAGAAGTTAAATCCGTACGGGCTGGTAAGATAAATTTAAAAGACAGCTATGCAATGGTTAAAGATGGAGAAGTTTTTGTTCATAACATGCATATAAGTCCCTATGAGAAGGGAAACATATTTAATAAAGATCCCGTTAGAACACGAAAATTACTTTTGCACAAAAATGAAATTAACAAGCTAACAGGTTATATTACACAGAAGGGATATTCATTAATACCTTTAAGGGTTTATCTGGTTAGGGGATTGGTAAAGGTAGAATTGGCAGTAGCCAAGGGTAAAAAATTATATGACAAACGTCGGGATATTGCCAAAAGAGATGCCCAAAGGGAGATGGAGCGTCAGTTTAAAGAAAGGAATTTATATAACTAAATAGCGGGGGCGTGCTGGTTTCGACGGGGATGATAGACTCAGGAAAAGCGGGTCGCGGCTTTCCGGGACCGCGTCAACAACCTGGAGATAAATATAAACGCAAGAAAACCACAAGTAGCTTTAGCTGCGTAATCAGCTAAGCCGTCCAACCTGAGATTCCCGCATCTTAGGACCTGGGCGTCGATTCAGCGGGGAACCAGCCTGTCAAAGCTTTGAGACAGGTGGGATTTCATGAAGCTAGCGTAGCTTAAATCCTGTTGCCGGGAGTTAAGCGAGGCGAATCTTAATACGGCAACTGCACCCGGAGAAGTTCCTGGGGATACATCTTCGGACAGGGGTTCAACTCCCCTCGCCTCCACCAGCAAAGGTCACAATCGTGTCTATGTCGATTGTGTTTTCATATACGGTAATCTTCTTTGCATAAGTCTGGATGATGCGTTTTTGCTCTTCCGGGCTTTTGTTTTTTATGTCGGCATCTTTTTGCAAGTATTTACGGATCATTTCTTCAGACGGTGCATGAGTTTGTGCTTGTAATCTGGCTTCTTCAAGTTTAATGTTAAGACTGGCTTTTTTAGCTTCAAGTCCATCCATTTTCTCTTTCATGGAGGGGTGAAACATTCCGGCGGCTATGGCGTTCACTATATTGTTTATTTCGGTCTGGACGCCGGCAAGCTGATCCGTGAATACTTTTATGTCCCGGTTTATTTCTTTTGATTGTGAAGCTGCATATTCGGATATTTTTATTACCATCCTTTCTATGGCTTCGGGTGAAAATACGTTTTTCTCAAGGTGCTCTATAACGATATTTTCCACATAGTTTTTATTTATCGCTTTCATGTCACAAGCTTTGGTTCTTTTTCGGGTGGAGCATTCATAGCTCACATATAAGTCTTTATTCCTGCCGGCATACTTCCTTGTACCGGTCATAGCGCCGCCGCATTTGCCGCAGTAGATTAGACCAGCTAATAGGTAGTTTTCCTTTGCTGAATTAGCTCCCTTTTTATTTTTACTCATCCTTTCCTGCACCCTTTCCCATGTTTCATCATCTATTATTCTAGGCATACCGCCTTCAATTCTGATGATTTCATCCTCGTCTTTGCTCTTATGGTGATTGCGTTTGCCGTTTACCTTGCTGGCAGAACGATTGAAAATATAAACACCCCGGTATTTTTCATTCCTCAGAATATCATGTATGCTGTTTTTTCCAAACGGTCTCCCGGTTTGGGTCCTATATCCTTCTTTGTTCAGGGCGTACATAATATCGCTGTATCCTTTCCCTGATGCATACATCTCGAAAATCAGCCTTACCGCCTGGGCCTCTTGTTCATTGACAATATATGTTTTGTCCTCAGCAACATCATATCCAAGGGGAGGTTTCCCGCCGGTATGTTTGCATTGCAGGGCAGTCTCTCTCATGCCCTTCATAACCTCCCGAGCCAGGTTACGGCTATAATATTCGGCCATGCCTTCCAGGACGGATTCCAGGATGATACTCTCTGGGCTATCGTCCAGGTTTTCGAGGACAGATATAAGCCGGACACCATTCTTTTTTAGCTGTCTTTTATAAAATGCGCTGTCATACCGGTCCCTGCTGAAACGATCCAGCTTATGCACAATGACAGCAGAAAACAGACCCATTGAGCTGTCCTGTATCATTTGCAGGAAGCCGGGCCTGTCGTCTGTGGTTGCACTTTGTGCTTCGTCGGTGTATATCTTGACAAGCTGCATATTATTTCTTTCGCAGTATTCACGTATATATCTCAACTGAGCATCTATACTCTCTTCCCTCTGATTATCACTACTATATCTTGCGTACGCTGCTGCTTTAATCATCGGTTGTCCTCCTATATAATGGAACAAATGTTCGCTGCAATCGTCAAAAAATTAAGAAGAATTATTTTTCATGTTTATATATTTTTATAAATACCAGGTGGGTCAAAATATATTAAGTATTTCCCATGCTTTCTATATTTTCCGTATATGGCATTATAAGTAGCAAAAGCGGTCCATAAAAATTTTTCAGTCACGCCTATATATTCGGCCATTTCATACATATTCCTGCATCCCGCTTCATAGGCTTTTATTAACTTTTTCAGTGATACAAGTCTTTTTATAGCCCAACGTTTGGCTTTAATTTCTTGTTTTCTGTTGTTTATATTAGTAGAATTAATGATATTGCCATATGAAGTGTAATAATGACCTAGTTCTTCAGCTAGTATACATGTTTTTTCAGATGTAGTAGAGATGTTCTTGTTTAGTGCTATAACACCGTCGCAATAAAGTCCTTTTGTTTTTCCCTGTAAAGGAAGATCTATAACTTCTATTTCTTCCTTCGTAGCTTGACAAAGAAGTTTTTCGTACATAGTAGACCTCACAAATGCTGTGATTCAATGTTCACAAAGTTATTTTATCTTATTCTACGCAATATAACTTCTTAATGCTTTGATACTTCTTCTTCAATGCGTGTGAGTTTTTCGGCATTTTGCTTGTAGCCGTCGAATAAAGCATTAAGCTTTCTTCCATGGTCATTTTCAATTCTGATTACAGTGTTTCTAATAGAGCTAATTTCTTCTTTAATAGAGCCAATCTCCCCTTTTATCTTGTCCATATCAACTGTAAGCTTACTGACTTGGGATGCGGTAAGTTCCAGCAGTTGTCTATCAGAAGCTTGTTCGGTTTGAATGGCTGTTACATTTGATTCAAGAGATGATATCTTTTCAGTTATTTTTTCTAACAATGCTAAAATCTTATCTTCATTAGTCATTTTCTATTTATCTCCTTATTATTTTTCTTATGATTTTCTTATACTTTTTATTTTCTTACTTAATTTGTGTAGATTTTTCTTTTAGCTTAAATAGTTCTTTCTCCGTTTCTATCTGTTTATGGAGTATAAAGCGTAAGGTATCCTTAATATCCGATATTCCCTGCCTGGTTTCAGTTCTAAACTCAGTTAGATCTGCAGTCTGCTCGTATACAGCTTTTAAATCTTTCTTAATTTCGTTTTGCCCTTCTTCTAATTTGTTTTGTCTTTCTTCTAATTTATTTAAGCACAAGTTAGTTTCTGCCCTAAATTCTTGCAGTTCATTATAAATCGTTTCTAATAAGCTGAACAATTTTTCTTCATTATTCATGAGGTTTCCTCCTAAAATTGTTATTTTTCAACATATTTCTTATACCATTCTTTATATGTCATATTAGCAGGTACTTCATAAGGCTTTCCTGTTACCGGATCCCTTGCCATCCTGGTATCGTCTGAATAATCGCTATCTTCATAATAGTATGGAACAGTTGTACACCTACATGTTTTGCACATTGGAGGATAATTTACTCCAAATTCAGCATCTCTTACTTTGAATATTTTCCCGTCTAGCTCAGCGCATCTTTCACATGTTTCTATATCCAAGGTAGCTACATATTTATAAGTTTCCACACCATCTTCAAGATATGAAAGAATATCTCTTTTTCCAAAGAAATAGTTACAATTCATTACAATAGCTTCATAAATAAGTTGTTTATCACATTCTACATTACAGATCCTTTGGAAAAGTTTAAGTATTTTATTGTAAGAAACCCCTAGCATTTGTCCTAATATTACGCAAGCATTCAGTTGTTTTTGATATTTTTTTAATGGCCTTGGTAATTTTTGATTTAGATTAAGTTGATCAGTATAGTTTATAAGATCCAGTTCTGACAAGCCATTCTTTAATTCTTCTTCCCAATCAATTCCTAGTCCTCTTGGAATAGGTTTTTTAGATTCATATTTAGCAATTTCTTTAAATGCCTCATTGAATTCCCCTGCCATAATTAATTTGTAACATTTATCTTCTAACTCCAAATTCTTTGTAGCAGAAGGCTTTATATCCTTAGTTGCTTCTTTGCCCTTAGGAGTCAATCTATAATATTTTTCATCACTCTTTAAATGCTGCAATAATTCATCAGGTGCAAAGTTTTCTTTAATTCTTTGGATTAACTCTATCTTTTTACCTGATCGTGGTAAGTTTTTAGTTGAAAGAATCTGTTTTAACTCAGCTACTTTTAAAGAGGATAAATCTTTTTGATCATAAATTTCTAATAATCCTTGGCAAATAAACTGTGGGATTACCTCTTTATAGTTAATATTGTATTCATGAGTCCAATATCCTGCTACTTCTAAATTATTTGCATTGCGATTGTTGAGATATATTAAAAAATTAAGTTCAACAGATGACAACTTTCTGGGTTTTATCTTTGAACAATCGATATTAGTTATATTAACACTTTTGAGCTTTTGCTGATGTATTGAATAATAGTAATCAGATCTCCTTCTGCTTTCTTTATCTAACAAAGAATAATTAATGTCATCAGTATTCTCAAATTTACCTTGTGCATTTTCTTTTATTGCTTGTTTTTTATTGTTTGTTGGAATGGTTGTATTTTTTACTTTAATCAATATCAAAATTATTATAGGTAGCAACATTAAAAGAATTGCAATTACAACATTGGTTGGATCTTGATACTTTGGAATATTAATTAAAAAACCGATTTCCCAAATAAGTAATAATAAGTATAATAATATTCTTTTCATAGAATAACATTCCTTTTATGTTAGTTGCACATGATATTATTTCTGTTTCCTTCGCATCCGGATAAATTCCTTAAACGCTTCAATTTGTTCCAGCTCTTCCTCAGTCCATTCCTCGCCGTCATGGTGAGCGGCAATGGTTTCGATGGGGTCCGGTTTAATTTGCAAAAGAGCATCAGCAGATACACCGTAAAGCTCAGCCATGCTTTTCAGCAACTTTGTGCCAGGGTCTCTCACATCTCTTTCATAGTTGGAAAGAGCCTGAAAAGTTATGCCTAGATGCTTCGCAGCTTCTTCCTGTGTTAATCCTTTATTTAATCTGGCAACTTTTAATCTTTTACCTAAACTCATAAGGCGCTCCTTGCAATTTGCTGTTAACATCATTTTACATCAACTCTCCGTTTAGTTAAAGTTTTTCAACAAAAAGTTTAATTTAGGGGTTGACTAAACAAGCGGTAAAGAGATAACCGGAGTTTGAGCAAAACATACGTACACCTCCTTTTGCAAAGTTATTTATTTTTATTTTTCCGTCGCATCCTCACAAATTTCTTAAACTTCTCAATGTCCTCTATCTTCTAGCTCCAGATTCTTGGTAACAGTTTGTTTAGTTTTTTTTGATGAAAAACTAAACATCCCCATAAGCGATTACTCCGATTCTTCCCATTTTTCCAACTATTAGGTCGTTGAAATATCTCTCCTTGATTTTAGAATGCTTAATTATTTTTTCCCAGCCCAAAACTGATGTCCGCATTTTAAACAGGTTACTCTGACTTTTTTAGCTCCGATATTGCCGGCTGCAAGACCTATTGCGCCGAACAATGATGCTCCGACAATTGCCTTTCCTATCCCAAACCCCTTCTTATGAGCTGTTAAACTCTGAGAATAACATTTCGGACAATAGGCAATACCCTCCTTGTCCATTTGCTTAATTCGTTCCTTGGGCACCTGATGTTTTCCTTTCTTATTAGCAGTTGTGGGGGCAAATTTTTCATATGCATCGTCAATGACGCTTTTTGCCTGTCTTATACCAAGCCCGGTAATATCTTTAAGATGCTTTATTGCTTCTGCCTTTCTTCTGCCGTATGTTTCTACAATACTTTGCAGATCTACTTCTATTCCATTAATATTTACCGTTTTGGTTGCTGTATCTCCAGTATGTTTATTGCTATTCTGTGCTTCTCTGGGGGCGCCGCAGTTTGAGCAAAAATTCCCGGTTATCTCTTTACCGCAGTTTGAGCAAAACATACGTACACCTCCTTTTGCAAAGTTATTTATTTTTATTTTTCCGTCGCATCCTCACAAATTCCTTAAATCTTTCAATCTCCTCCAGCTCTTCCTCAGTCCAGTCATCTCCATCGTGATGGGCAGCGATGGTTTCAATAGGGTCTTTGATGTTAGTTTTTCCGAGGATGTAATCTGTTGAAACATTGTAAAAATCAGCAAGCTTTAACAACTTTTTATAATCGGGAGAACTGTCCCCAGTTTCGTATTTCCCATAGGTACTGCGTTCTATCCCTAATATGTTTGCTACATCTATTTGATTTAAACCTTTTTCCAAACGAAGCTCTCTAAGTCTTTTTCCTAAATCCATTATTTTACCTACTTTCCAATGGCTTCTATTAAATATTATAAGTGAAATAAATTCACACTTCAATAAATGTGAAATATATTCGCATATAGTATTGACAAGGGAAAAATCTTCGCATATAATTAGAATTGAAGAGAAGAAACTTCACATGAGGTGGTGAAATACATGGATTTAAAGCTCGAAAGAGAGAAGAAACTTCTCACACAGCAGCAATTAGCTGATTTAGTTGGAGTAGATAAAACACTTATATCAAAATCGGATGCTTCGGAAAGTGTCTAACAATCGTAATACAACTATATAATATGGCAGATATTATTTTAGGTTGTAGACCTATATATGAAACAATATTTTATACAAGACCTAATAACCTTGCACCCTGGGC
>DUOD01000055.1 GCA_012838995.1 Clostridiales bacterium | reverse complement strand
TCTCCGAAACCTGCTGTTTTATTATGTCCAATGCCTTTTGGTAATTATCTGTTTCTATTCCTGAACTTATTATCATTAACCCTTTAAACTTTTCCAATCGGGAAAATATGTAGTATGCCAGACTGTTTTTTTCCCGTACGTGGATAAACAGCTTGGAATGGGTTCCTCCTCCCAGGATGCTATTGAAAACCACCAGGGGAACATAGGCCGGGGACCGGTAGTCGGTATTGGTCCTATAACCCAGGGATAGCTTGCCTTGGGTAACGTCGAGTTTCTCAAAATAATATTTTTCACCACCGACCGTCCTTTTTACCACTTCCTTGGGTATTGACTTTATTTTACTTCTTTTAATATCAAAAATTTGTTTAACCATATTTATTATTTTGTCCGGGTTTATATCACCCACTATAAAAATGTCCATGGGGCTGGTATTTATCATCGCCTGATAATAATTAAAGAGGTGGTCATTGGTTATTTGGTCCACATGGTCTATGTTTCCGTAGACGTACTTCCCAAACCTCTCATTTTTGCACATTTCTTGAAAACAGCGCTCAACGGCATATTCAACCTTATTATTAATCAAGCTTTTTATCTGTTTCTTAAGGTTTGCCTTTTCCTGATCCAGGTATTCCTCTGGGAAAAGATCCAAACCCTTTTGTTTAGCGGGTTTGAAGATAACATCCTTAAGGAGCTCCAAACCCTTAATGAGTAGATCGTCGCCCTTGTCGGTATATTTTTGACTCACCATGCTCAAGGATACCTTGATTATATGCCTTTCGCCCTTCTTCATTATTTGGGCGCCAAATCTTGCTCCGTATAAGTTCTCAAGAAAAACCTCCAGTTGCCTGGTGGTAGGCAATTTCTCGGTGCCCCTGCGCATCATCCTGCCCAATAAGGCGTTCTTTGTATAGTCATTATTTAATTCGTTATGTATGAAAATTCCTATCTCGATGGTTTTAAACTTCTCCGCGGGTATAACGTGCACGGCTATGCCATCGCCTATATCCCTGGATATAATCCTTTCTTCCATTTATGTGCCTCCTTAAATAGCTTGTTTAACAGGCTTTTTTCCTTTTTCAGCCGGCCTACACTGCAAATACCGGTTGGTCTTTTTGTATATGTCTAATATTTATTCTATAAAATCCCGCCGTATCCTTCTATTTATTATTAAGTTTGTTTTAATTTTATATACATAAATAAAGGTCCGCGATATACGGACCCTTTATACCCTACTCCATTTTAGGTTTTATCCTGTTCACCAGCTCATTTATTTCCGAAGTAAAACCTGAAAGAGGACGTCCCCTTGCTATTTGGTCGGCTATATTTTTGATCCTGGTGAATAGATCGGGCTCTGCAGTAACCACTACGGTATTTATAGAGTTATCCATATTTTTTACTTCATTTTCTATTTTCCTTTTTTGGGCATCGGTCATTTTTCCCCTTAATCTGTCCGACATCTCTACGCCCACCAAGGCCGTCCTATTGCTTATAACTATGGTCGCCCTTCTAACCTCGTTAAGCTTTGTCAGCCGAGAAGCTATTCTATCCGCCCTTTTGCCCCCGTCGTCGTCCGCTCGCCTTTCATCATCGATGGCCGAAGGATCATCGGGCATCATGGGCGTACGGCGCAGCCTGTTCTGTGGGTCGGGAGTGGGTTCCAGCCTGGTAGGGTCGGCATCATTATCCCTGGGCGCCGGCCTTCTTACAGGTGCACAACTTACAATCAAACTTAAACTGACAATCACAACAAAAATAATAAATACCAGTTTTTTATTTTTTAAGCTCATGTTTATCGCCTCCTCATTATTTATTTTTTCTACTTGTAATTGTTTTATGAAATGTAATATTACCTGCTTGAGTGAGTTTATAGCACTTTATTTTAATGTTTTCCGTTAATTGAATTTTATTGGATTTCCGGCGTTCTAAAAGAAGGCTAACATTAAACGTTAACATTAAATATAGAAATTTTGCCCTATCATGTTATAAACATCAAAATAGTGAAAACTTAGAAGGAAAAAATCACTTTTTTATGAGGGTTTATAGAGCATAAAAAAAAACGGGTAAGTTATCTTTACAAATAAATGAAAAACCCGCTTGTACAATAAATTGCCGCAAAATAAAAATATCCATCCAAAGCCTGCTAAAATTTTGTACCCGCAGCCTTATGCCTTTACGGATGCAATTACCAACACTATTATAAAAATAATGACTGCAAGTGTAATTATAATATTTTTTAACGATCTTTTAGGTATAAAAAAAATCATTGGTTTTTTAGACATTTATATCCCCCATTTATAAATAATTACAAAAAAATATTGCTTATTACATATATATTACTTTTCATGGGATTTAGAATGATATTTAACATAAATTACAAAGAACAGGGTTTTACCAAACCCTGTTCTTTTATCCGCTGTATGATCAGTCATTTATATAAAATTTCCATTTTTCTTCCAAATCGTCTCTCTTTAAGGTCTCCATAACATATTCGGAGAATTGGGCGCCGGTAGCCCCGTCAGATCTTCCGGTAGTAATTAACCGTTTTTCGTATTGACCGCATATGTCCAGAGCCATTTGCAGGTTAGCCGCTTCTTTTCGGTATCCGATATGTTCCAATAACATGGCGGCAGCTCTCATCATGCTGCTGGGATCGGCATACTGGGCCCTTCCTTCTTCCACCATTCTGGGCGCAGAGCCATGGATGGCTTCAAACATTGCATACTTTTTGCCGATATTGGCACTGCCCGCGGTACCCACACCGCCCTGAAATTCCGCCGCTTCGTCGGTAAGTATGTCACCGTACAAATTAGGAAGTACCATTACTCTAAACTGGGTTCTCCTCTTGGGATCAATCAGTTTGGCTGTCATTATATCTATATACCAGTCATCCCATTCTACCTCGGGATAGTCTTTAGCCACTTCCTTGGCTATGTCCAAAAACATACCGTCGGTTGTTTTGACAACATTGGCTTTTGTAACAACGGTAACCTTGTTTATACCGTTTTTGCTGGCATAGTCAAAGGCGGCCTTTATTATCCTTCGCGTTCCCTCATCGGTTACCACATTAAAATCCACCGCCAATTCAGGGGTTACCTTTATGCCGTCGCTGCCTAATACATAGGCACCTTCGGTATTCTCCCTGAAGAAAATCCAGTCGATACCTTCCTTGGGCACCTTCACCGGCCGTACGTTAGCAAATAGGTCAAGTTCCCTTCGCATGGCCACATTGGCACTTTCTATATTGGGCCATTTATCGCCGGCCCTGGGGGTGGTGGTAGGTCCCTTTAATATAACATGGCATCCCTTGATCTCTTCCAGCACATCATCGGGTATGGCCTTTTTATGCTTTGCCCTGTTTTCTATGGTCAGGCCTTCTATCACCTTAAATTTA
>DUOD01000054.1 GCA_012838995.1 Clostridiales bacterium | reverse complement strand
AGCAAATAAAATAGCGCAGCGATATCCAGAATATATGCAGCCATATACAAGACTATTCTCATCCTTCCTGGGAACTTAAATTCCACAACTTTTAACCCATTGACTCAGGCTTTGTATATTATTATATGGTTAAACATCGCTTAACCCTCAATCCAGGATATGATTTATCCAATACGCAGCTAGCTGAAATAGCAGAGCGAGGGGAAATTGAATGGTACTTTGTCCTTGCCAAGGAAAGGGGGTCTAGGTGGTTTATAGTGTACTATGGAAATTAGAAGATGGTGGGTCATTAACCCACCATCTTCTATTGTTGGAGTTAACACGTTTATTTAATAACTGTCTATATTCCAGGGCTCAGCTTGTAAGCTTCACCCATTATATTAAATCTCGTTGCCCATTGGAATCATCTCCTTTGATTCATCTTCTTACCATATATAACAAATCAAAGAAGGCTTTTGTGACATGGAAGCAAAAAAATTTTTATGTGAATTCAGCCAGCAGTTCTCATCGGGAACCAATCTATTCAATCACGACCTTTTCAGCCCTGCAGTAAACCTTCATAGAATCATAATCCTTAAACGACTCAGGAAATCGTATATACATTCTGCTTTTGTCTTGAACCCAATGCAGTTCATTAAGAGAAGAAAAATATTTTATCTCTTCTGTTTCCCCCGTGTTAGGTTGCAAGAACTCCGAGTTCACCGTATCACGGCACATTGCAAAGATTATACCCTCATTATAATCAAAAGACATCTTTCTTGCTGAGTAAGATAAATATGAAGGCATATAGTAAAAGAGTACTGTCCTTTCATTTACTTCAATAAAAAGTAATTCATAACCCGGAAAAGCAGTAGCAGGCTTATAGAAATAATCCAATTCATGCAATTTATTGGGATCTCTCACCTTATCTTCATCAGAAGCTTTTTTGGCAGCTATAATGGCTTCTACAAGTTCATCTACCGAGGAAGCTTTAAACGGCTCTATTTTGGTCCCATCCCATGCCCTCCATGTCCTGTAATAATCTGTCTTTCCATTCTTTTCGTACTCTGCTGTATATTCAATTATTCTTTTACCATTAGGTCTCTCAAAAACAACTGTTACGTCCGGATAATGAATTGTTGGTTTAGGCTTACCATCGACAAGCATATAATCTGGAGTGTTGTATCTAGCAAAATATGCATCAAAAAATTCCTTTTGGAAATTCGGATCAGCCACCAGTTGTGATATCTTTTTAAATATTTCATCAATATCTTTATCAGTTGCATCATTTTTCAAAATACAGGTGATTCGAAGGCGGGGAGTATAATATCTTGCTTCAATCTTTTGTATTTTATCATTTTCTTTGAGGATATTCGTTTTAAACTCTTTAAACATTGGAGTGTTTAGGTTATAGGTAATTGCGCATTCTGTAAAAATTAAATTTATAGCACTGATCAATAATACTATGACAAATACTTTTTTGTCATCTCATCCGCCCTCCATACCGATATGGCATTACATATAATCGACATTGTCATTCAAAGTAAATTAATCCACCGCCCCATGTACTGGTAGATTCGAACCAGACATCATAACTTATAGACCTTCTTTCTCCCCATGTGGACACCGTTACCCATCTTGTTCCATCCGAATACCTGTAATATTCGGTGATCGTCATCCAGTGTGCTTTGTATTCATAATCTCCAAATGGCTGCATATTTAACATTGCCACAGGACTATCGTTGTTGAGGCCATTTTTTATATAAGTAGATGTATTGGTTAAAGTGAAATCCCAATTGTTTACAACCCTTCTTAAAGGTGCTCCTCTGTCTGATGAAAATTTCTCTACACTCTCTACAAATTTTCCCCACCATGTCCCCAGCAATCCCGGGTTTATATATGAATATAACGTATCTATGTGGGAAATGAAACTTGTTTTTGACAAATTTCTAGGAGAATAAAGAGCGTCCCATGTAGTTCCAGGCTTTCTAGCAAAATAACAAGTTATATTTGCGGCTGCAACCGGTCCACAACCACGGTTTTTCTTTGTTTCTGTATCATACCACGCCTGATCACCCCCATAATAAATAGTAGTTCCTTCATATACCGGAACAAAATTACTAATAGAGCTATTAATTAGTTTTGCACTCTCTATTACTGATAAGGCGTTCGTTGAAGTATTAGTAGAATTCATTGTATTAATTGCTATTTGAGATTTTTCTTTTGCTTTTACCACTCTAGAATAAATTTTCATTAATCTTTTTTGGGACTCTTTAAATTCTTGGGTTATATCTGTCGTATTGCCATTCCTACCTTCAAGTTCAAAATATTTTCCGTCATTTGATTTAATTACATATCTCATTGGAGGTATAAATATTACTCTTGCCTTTTTTCCATTAATAAACGCTTCTATTTTCTCAGCATTATCATTGAATGTTATTTCATATACACTACAATTATTTTCAGCTGCACCTATAGTTATATAACCTATTTGATTATTAGCATATAGTATCGGAATCATATATGCAAATAAATTTCCCTCAACATCGTACAAATTCACAAAATTGTTACTAAGCTTAACCTGATTTTTATCAATATTTGATGCTGTTATGTTTATAAATGATTATCCCACAAAAAGTATCGGTTCTAAATAAAATTTCTTAAACCTATTGTCGAAAAACAACCAAACCGATGAACACAAATATAAAAATGAATGTAAAAAAGAAGGAGTTAATCTGTTCTT
>DUOD01000053.1 GCA_012838995.1 Clostridiales bacterium | reverse complement strand
CGGACTTTAAATGAGAATTGCTATAGTAATAATCCGCTATTTTTACGCTTTATGAACGAAACACAATTACCCTTTAAACCATATGAACAGTTTGATAAAAAGGCATTAATAGAGAGGCAGTCCCTCTATAAAGAGATATGCAAAAAGATATGGGATGTAAATAAAATTGATTTATTAGCAAATAGTTAGTAAAGGGGTGAGGTGAAGTGGCTAGAACTCCGGAAGAACTTAGAGAAATAGGCTTAGAAGAGTATGTTGAAGACCATCTATTGAAATCAGGATATATTAAGGGTAATCCTGATGATTATAACAAAGAATTTGCCCTTGATACTAAACTTCTTTTTGAATTTTTAGAGGATACCCAGCCCAAGAAGATGGAGAAGTTAAGAGAAATCTATAAAGACCAATATCAATTTAAGGTGATTAGCCGGTTAAACCGTGAACTTAATAACCGAGGTATGATTGATGTAATAAGGCATGGAATTAGAGACTATGGTGTATATTTAGACCTTGCCTACTTTAAGCCTGCCAGTAAATTAAATATAGAAACACTTAATCTCTATAAAAAGAATCGTATATCTGTTACCAGACAAGTGAAATACAGTACCAAGAATGAAAACAGCATTGACATGCTCATCTGCGTCAACGGCCTTCCTGTTGTTGTACTGGAACTAAAAAACCCATTCACCGGGCAAACCTATGAAGATGCAATCGTGCAGTACAAGAAGGACAGAAGCTCCAATGAGTTGTTGTTTCGGTTTAAGAAAAGGGCCATTGTATTCTTTGCGGCCGATACCCAGGAAGTACACATGACTACCAGGCTTGCAGGGAACAAGACTTTCTTTTTACCCTTTAACAAAGGTTGTGACGGTGGCAAGGGAAATCCCCACAACCCCGATGGATTTAAAACGGCATACCTTTGGGAAGACATACTTCAAAAGGACAGCCTGATGGATATACTGAAAAGGTTTGTATTTATAGAGACCAAAGAAAAGAAGGATATGGACGGGAATGTTTATACGTCGGAGACGGTTATCTTCCCAAGGTACCATCAATTGGATGTGGTAAGGAAACTGGAGGCCGATGCAAAGGAAAAGGGAGTGGGAATAAATTATCTTATACAACACAGTGCGGGATCGGGAAAAACCTACTCCATATCATGGCTTGCCCACAGGCTTGCCAACCTTCACGATGACGAAGACAGGCCTGTATTTGACTCGGTGATCGTTATTACCGACAGACGGGTATTGGACAGGCAGCTGCAGGACAGTATTTACCAGCTGGAGCACAAGCACGGGGTTGTTGAAAAGATAGACAAAGACTCTAATCAGTTGGCCGAGGCCTTAAAAGGCGGTACAAGAATAATCGTTTCTACCCTGCAAAAGTTTCCCTTTATCATCGAAAAGGTCGGGGAGCTGGAGGAGCGTAAATATGCAGTAATCATAGATGAAGCCCATTCCAGCAGCGCAGGGGAGAATATGGCGTCTTTAAGGGAAGTGCTGTCTGCCAACAGCCTGGAGGAAGCGGCTAAACTGGATGAGGAGACGGAAGGCAGGGAATACGACCCCGAGGAGGAAATTTTAAAGACAATAAGGAAAAGGGGCAAGCAGCCTAATATAAGTTTCTTTGCCTTTACTGCCACGCCAAAGGCCAAAACCTTGGAGATGTTTGGAACCATGGGGGAAGACGGTCTGCCCCGTCCCTTCCATTTATATTCCATGAGGCAGGCCATAGAAGAAGGATTTATACTGGATGTACTCCAAAACTATGTAACCTATAAAACCTATTTCAAGCTGGCAAAGAAAATACAAGACGACCCTGCCTTTGACAGGGCCAAGGCAACAAAGGCCCTGACGAGGTATGTCAGCCTCCATCCCCATAACATCGCCCAAAAGACGGAGATCATGGTGGAGCACTTTAGAAGGGTAACCAGGCACAAGATAGGCGGACGGGCCAAGGCGATGGTTGTAACAAGTTCCAGGCTCCATGCCGTGCGCTACAAACTTGCCTTTGATGAATACATAAAAAAGAAGGGGTACAAGGACATGAAAACCTTGGTTGCCTTTTCCGGAACGGTATTGGACGGCGGAGTGGAGTACACCGAAAGCGGTATGAACGAGTTTAAGGAATCGGAACTTCCGGAACGCTTTGCCACCGATGAATACCAGGTACTGCTGGTTGCAGAGAAGTATCAGACAGGTTTTGACCAGCCCCTTTTACACACCATGTACGTAGACAAAAAACTGTCGGGGGTCAAGGCGGTACAGACTTTATCCAGGCTTAACAGAACCTGTACCGGAAAGGATGATACCTTTGTATTGGATTTTATAAATAAGGCGGAAGATATTCAGGAGGCCTTTAAGCCTTATTACCAGGCCACCGTTGTAGAAGAGGTAACCGAACCCAATCTCCTTTATGATATAGAAAATCAGCTGCATGCCTATGGCGTATACTTAAAAGATGAATTGGACAGGTTTAACGTCATATACTTTAAACCAAAGGATAAAAAGACTTCCAAAGACAGGGCAATATTAAATCACCTGATAGATGTGGTCGTAGAGAGGTTTAAGAAGCTGGAAGAGCAGAGGAAACAGGATTTTAACAGCCAGGCGGTGAAATTTGTAAGGCTTTATTCTTTTATCCTCCAAATAACGCCCTTTGAAGATGTTGAGCTGCATAAGCTGTATGTATATTTAACATACCTGCTTAAAAAGTTGCCCAAAGAAAAGGGTTCTACCGTCCATCTGGCCGATGAAATTGCCTTGGAATACTATACCGTTAAAAAAACATTTGAAGGAAGTATTTCTCTAACTCCCGATGATGAAAATGTACCCGTTGCGCCTGTGCGGTTTGCGGGAGCCGGAGTAAGGGAAGAGGAAAAAGAATATCTGTCCAGCATTATCGAGCGGCTTAATAAGCGGTTTGGCACCAACTTTACAAAAGCCCAGCAGCTTTCGGTAGAGCAGATTAAAGAGGATTTTGCCGCCGATAAGGATATGGTCCAAAAGGCCAAAACAAACACAATTGAAGATTTTAGATTTGCCTATGAAAAGGTATTTATCGATAAGGTTATTGACAGGATGGACGAGGACCGATCCTTTTACACCCGTGTTTTAGACGATGAGCAGTTCAGAAAAGCCCTTATGGATTATATGCTGGTTGAGGTTTATGAAAAACTAAACAGTATTGCGGGATAGTTTCTTAACGCTTCACATTTTTCCTAAAAGGCTTTATTTATAGGCTCGTTTTCCACCTTCGGCCCGGCAAGTTCCGGCAGCAGCTTTAAGGTTTGCCCTGCTGCCGGGCTGCCTGGCCTTTTAGCCGTGGCCGGTGTGGTGCATATCTGTTTTTTAACGTAGCGCAAACCTAACATCATGCTAGAATTGCAGCATGGATGCCGTACGATAAATGGATGGAACAAGGTAATTATGGAAAAAATTTTATATGCCGGTCGACCCGGCATTGTTTTACCTGGGGGTTGGGGGGAATAATTTTAGATGGGGGAATTTGTTTATGCAATGGAATGGAGTGTATTTTTATGTCCGAAAACGGTAAAAATTCTTCCCAAAAAGGTAGTAAGGTACGTGTTAGTGCTGGAAAGATTAAAATAAAAGAAAATATAGATATATTTAAATGCCCCGTTTGCGGAGACGGGATGTATGTTGATGAATTCAAAAGTATAATTTGCATGAAAAACCATTGTTTCGATATATCCAGAAGGGGATATGTAAATTTACTTCTTAAACCTCCAAAACACAAGTACGGTAAGGAATTGTTTAAATCAAGAAGCGTAATATGCCAAATGGGGTTTTTCGATCCCTTACTAGAGTCCATAGTACGTTTAATATATGATAATATTTCCGACGATATAGATCATGTAAGGATTTTAGATGCAGGGTGTGGCGAGGGTTACCACCTATCCCAGGTTATAAAGAAGCTGCAGGAAAACCAAGACACCCATTTCCAGGGGGTAGGCATTGATATATCTAAAGATGCAATACAAATTGCTTCGAAAAATTTTAAAGGCATTGTTTGGTGTGTGGCCGACATAGCAAAAATCCCCTTTATGGATAAAAAATTCGATATAGTACTAAACATCCTTTCCCCTTCCAATTACAGTGAGTTTAGCAGAATTATTCGCAGCCAAGGGGTACTGATCAAGATTGTTCCAAACAGCGGGTACCTCAAGGAACTTAGGGATATATTCTATCGGGGAACTGACAAAGAGATTTATTCAAATGAAGAGGTAATAGAGCATTTCAGCAAAAATTTTGAAGTGTTGGACACTAAAAATGTGCAATACAGCGTTTCGTTAAACAGAGAACAACTTAGTCATTTAATAAAAATGACCCCGTTATCCTGGGGAGCAGCAGAGGAAATAATAGAAAAAGCCCTTGACAGCAACATTGACAATATAACCGCAGATTTTACCGTAATAGTCGGAAGGGGCAAATTATCAAACTAAGAATAATTTTTAATTACTTTGTTTAAAAAAATGCATCATAAATAAAAAAGTCATGGGGAAAATAAAGTGCAAACTTTACTGGAAATATAATATTAGAAGGGTTAACGAATAAAAGGAAAGTATAAGGTGATGGTGGTAAATTAAGCAGAATAGATAGAAGAAAAAGTCATTAGATATAAAAAGGCGGGACGGTAATGAATCATAAAGAAAGGATGCTGGCCGGTCTTCCATATAAAGCATGGCTGGATGGATTGCCGGAGGAGCGAATGAAAAATAAAAAGAAGATATATGAATACAATCGTTGCCACCCCGATGAAAGTGAAAAGATTGAACGATTGATAAGGGATATTCTTGGTAGGGCAGGTGTGGGTGTACATATTAAAGCCCCTTTTTATTGTGATTACGGAAAAAATATTGAAGTAGGGGATTACTTCTATGCAAATTACAACTGCGTTATTTTAGATGTGGGCAAGGTAATCATAGGTAATAATGTAAAATTTGGTCCGAACGTATCTTTGTATACCGCAGGTCATCCAATACATCCTGATTCCAGAAATTCCGGATATGAATATGGTATCGGTATAACAATAGGCGACAATGTTTGGATTGGGGGAAGCGTTGTTGTAAATCCCGGAGTTCGTATTGGTAATAACGTTGTTGTAGGTTCGGGAAGTGTTGTTACCAAGGATATTCCTGATAACGTAGTAGCAGTTGGAAATCCGTGCAAGGTTATTCGTGAAATTACCGAGGAAGACCGTAAGTATTATTATAAAAACCATGAGTTTGATGTTGACGTTATATGTAAATGATAAGAGATGCATCTCAAAACGGACGGTTTGATCGAATTAAATTAGAAGAGCGGAAAACAACGGATATAATGATATTCGGCATAACGAATAAAGCAAAAAGGGAAGAATCAATCCTTCTTTTGGGAGGAAATAGGGTATGGAATTTGAAGGAAAAAAGCAAATAAGGATATTCCGTGGTTGGGTTAAGGAATAAGGGAAAAGGATACAAGGAAACAAAGTTGTCCTGTTTTGGATAGGAGGAATAAAGGCAAAGGGAGGATGGAGGAAAAGGAAAACTTTGCAGCCCTACCTATCCATATCCATTCAGCCTTACTCCCTAACCCTGTATTTACGGAATAGGTTTAATGTAGCGAAATGGGTTCATTTTCAATGAAATTGAGTTTATTTGCAACAAGCATAAGATATTACTTGATTTTCACAATTTTTGCCCTGACTATCCAATTCTTTGTATAAAAGGGCTCTGATATAACCTCTGTCGGTGGAGGTGGAATGGATATAATAATTCAAACCGTAGTAAAACCTTACCAGGCTGAACATTTTTGAACAGGTATGAAGGGCGATCCTTGTACCCTTATCTTTGTTCATAACGTCCCTTTCCACCGTTAGCATCAAGGTCCTGCCTACCCCGCATTTCTGGCTGTTGGGTTTGACGGCAAACCGGCTTATATACGCGGTGTCGTCGGAAATCATATGGTATCTTATGGTGCCCACCGGTTTTCCGTCCAGCAACGCTATATAAACATTTTTGGTTTTTATATCCTCTTCTATGGTTTTATAATCCTCCTCCAATGCGGCCAGTTTATGGGATGTGCCCAGATCTTCCAGGTATTTTGTGAAGGCTTGCTTGACGATTTCGTGTATATCGGGTATATCGTCTATTGTGGCCTTTCGCACCACTATATTCATCATTTTGACACTCCTCAAAATCTATTTTTGTTGTCCCATCAGCAGCACCATAACCGCCTTCTGGGCATGGAGACGGTTTTCGGCCTGGTCGAAAACAACGGAGTTGTCGCTGTCTATAACATCATCCGTTACTTCTTGGCCCCTTTTGGCGGGCAGGCAATGCAGGAAGATGGCATTTTCCTTTGCCATGCCGAACAGTTCCTTATTTACCTGGAATTCTTTAAAGGCTGACAGTCGTGCGGAAACTTCGGCTTCCTGGCCCATGCTGGTCCAAACGTCGGTATATACACAGTCGGCATTTTCCATTGCCTTTTGCGGGCTATGGGTGATTGTTACGTTGCTGCCGTGGAGGGTGGCATTTTTCTTGGCAATGTATACTATTTTCGCTTCGGGTTCATAACCTTCAGGACATGCCACCGTTATGTCCATACCCACCTTGGAACATCCCACCAGCAACGAATGGGCCACGTTGTTGCCGTCGCCTATATAGGCCAGCTTTAGTCCCTTAAAACGGCGTTTTATTTCGTATATCGTCATCAGATCGGCCAGCACCTGGCAGGGATGCAGCAAATCGGTAAGGCCGTTGATAACGGGTATGGAGGCATATTTGGCCAGGTTTTCGACATCCTCCTGTTTATACGTCCTTATCATTATTCCATCGAGGTACCTGGACAACACCCGGGCAGTATCTTCGATTGTTTCGCCCCTGCCCAGTTGCAGGTCAGAAGAACTCAAAAACAAGCCGTAGCCTCCCAGTTGGTATATGCCCACCTCAAAGGAAACCCTGGTTCGGGTGGAGGATTTCTCAAAAATCATACCCAGGGTTTTTCCCTTTAGGTGGTGATGGACAATTCCCTTTTTGTTTTCATCCTTCAACTTAAGGGCCAGGCTGAGTATTTGATAAATTTCGTCTTCGGTTAGGTAGCTCAGTCCCAGTAAATGTTTTTGGGAAAAATTCTTTTGGCTTTTATAATTGTATAAGTTCAAATCCATATGGCACCTCCTGGTTTCATTTATCCTTTAAATCCATAAAAATATTCTTAAGTTTTTCTATGAGTACATCAACGTCAGACTTTGTTACAATTAACGGGGGTACAAACCTTAGGGTGTTGTTGCCGGCGCAGTTGATTAACAGTCCTTGTTCAAGGCACTTGTGGACGATTTTCTTTCCGTCTATGGTGTCCTTTAATTGAAGGCCCAGCATCAGCCCCAGTCCCCTGATGTCGAGGATAAAGTCAAATTGGTCTTTCAAATTTTGCAATCTTTCCTTAAAATACTTCCCTGTTGATTGGACGTTTTCCAAGAATCCCGGTTTCAATAAGGTTTCCAGTACGGCGCAGGCGGCGGTACAGGCCAGCGGGTTTCCGCCGAAGGTAGAACCGTGATCCCCGGGTTTGAAGGCCGAGGCTACTTTTTCCTTGGCCACCAAAGCGCCTATGGGCACGCCGCCTCCTAGACCCTTGCCCAGGGTGAATATATCGGGCTCGATATCAAAGTGCTGGTAGCCGAAGAGTTTGCCCGTCCGGCCTATGCCCGTTTGCACTTCATCCAATATGAGCAAAATGTCCAGGCTGTCACATAATTTCCTAACACCCCGGAGGTATTCGGTGTCCAACACAAAGATTCCGCCTTCTCCCTGGATGACTTCCAGCATTATGGCACAGGTATGTTTTGACACTGCTTTTTCAAGGGCTGCCAGGTTGTTAAACTCCACATGCTTAAACCCCGGGGGCAAAGGAGTGTAGGGCAGTTGATATTTTTCCTGGCCGGTGGCCGCCAGGGTTGCCATCGTCCTTCCGTGGAAGGAGTTTTGTAGGGTGATGATTTCGTATTTATCTACACCCTTTTCCTTAAAGTATTTTCTGGCCAGCTTTATTGCCCCTTCATTGGCCTCCGCTCCGCTGTTGCAGAAAAACACCCTATCTCCGCAACTGTTTTGAGCTATTAGCTTTGCGGCCAGGGCCTGCTGCTTTGTATAATAAAGACTGGAAGTATGTACCACCCTTTCAACCTGTTCCTTTAAGGCGGCTGTCAGGACGGGGTGGTTGTAACCCAGGCAGTTAACGGCTATACCCGCTACAAAATCCAGATATTCGTTACCCTCACCGTCGTACAGTCTGATACCCTGACCCCGCTCAAAGGCTACCGGCAGCCTTTGGCCGAAGGTATTGAAGTAATATTTTTTGTCCATGTCTTGTACGGTTTTTATATCCATTAAAGGGTAACCCCCCTGTTTATGTTTTTAATAATTATACATTACCGTGTATAAAAATACAATAATCCATAAATATTTTTGTATAATTTTAAAATGCAGCGGCCGGGCTGTTATCCAAAAAATTATTCATTGTTTGTTGCGGTTTGTTTATTATGGATATAAAATTAGATATAATGACTGAAAAGAATGATTGATATCCAATATATAGGTTAAAATATACAGCAAGACAAAAAAAGGAGTGACAGGATGGTTAAGTTAACGTCCGCATCGCCCCGGCAGACCGGTGAAATAGCTGCTTTTATTGGCAGAAGGGTTAACAGAGGGGATATTTTGTGCCTGCAGGGCGACCTTGGTACCGGGAAGACGGCCTTTGTTCAAGGCCTGGCCAAGGGAATGGGAATAGAGGATTATGTCACCAGCCCCACCTTTACCATTTTAAACGAATACCACGGCCCCATTCCCCTTTATCATTTTGATGTTTACAGGCTTAGCCATGCCGACGAGCTGTTTGATATCGGTTATGAAGAATATTTCTACGGCGATGGCGTAGTGGTGGTTGAATGGCCGGAGAGAATTGCCGAGCTGCTGCCCGAGGAAAGACTGTGGATAAGGATAAACTACGGCAGCCGGCAAAATACCAGAGTGTTTCACATTGAAGGATGGGGCAAGAGATACAAAGAACTGGAGGAGGCTATAAGAAAGTGTTGGTGCTAGCAATTGATACATCATCCAATACCGCATCGGCCGCCGTGGCCGATGAGCACAAGGTGATATGCGAATACAACCTGAATCATAAAAAGACCCATTCCCAACGGCTGATGCCCATGGTCAAGGAGATTATGGAGGACAGCGAGGTAAATATAAAAGATATCGACCTGTTTGCCGTGGCTATGGGTCCCGGGTCCTTTACCGGGCTGAGGATAGGGGTGGCCACTGCAAAGGCCTTGGCCCACTGTATGTCAAAGCCCGTTTTAGGTATTTATACCCTGGACGGCCTGGCTTGCAACGGCGCGGGTTTTGACGGCATAATCTGTCCTATAATGGATGCCCGCCGGCAGCAGGTATACACCGGAATATACAGTTGGTCGGAGGACGGGCCCCGGCTGGAGGGTGAATATATGGCCCTGCCGGTTAAGGACCTTACCCGGCTGTTAAAGGATAAAGGACAGCGGGTGCTTATGGTGGGAGACGGTGTACCCGTCTACAGGGAGGATATTGTATCTGAGCTGGGCGATGCCGTATCCTTTGCGCCGCCCAATCTGTTATTTCAGAGAGCGTCGTCCATAGCTTGGCTGGCCGTTAAGGAATTTAAGCGGGGAAAAGTTCACAACGCCATGACCCTTACGCCCTTTTACCTTAGGAAATCCCAGGCCGAGAGGGAGCTGGAAAAAAGACGCGCCTTAAGAGGAGATTGTTCCGGTGTGTAGGGATATTGTAATTTCCGCCATGACTCCCGAGGACATAGACCAGGTGTTGTCCATCGAAAGGATGTGTTTCAGCCTGCCGTGGACCGAAGAATCCTTTAGGTTGGAAGTGGAAAAAAACCGTCTGGCCAGGTATTTGGTGGCCCGGACCGATGACCGGGTGATAGGTTATGTGGGTATGTGGACAATCCTCGATGAGGGGCATATAACCACCCTTGCCGTTCATCCCGACTACAGGGGAAAAAAGGTAGCTTTAAAGTTGATGGAGCACCTTATGACCCTTGCAAGGGATATGGGGATAAACAAATTTACCCTGGAGGTCAGGCGTTCCAATTTTATTGCACAAAACTTGTATAAAAAGTTGGGTTTTAGTGTTATAGGGGTAAGAAAGGGTTATTACGCAGACAACAAAGAAGACGCCTTAATTATGTGGAAAATGGACGTGTAAACGCGTAAAGAGCATGTAAATATATATTGAGAGGGATGAAGGTAGGGTGAAAATAAAAGAAAAACTGACTATACAAGACCCCCGGGCCTTATGTGTTAAACTGGAGGCCTTTATAAAAAATACCGTGGAGGAATATGGCCGGGAAGGCTGTATATTGGGAAACAGCGGCGGAATAGATTCGGCTCTGGTGGCTTTTTTGGCCGTAAGGGCCCTGGGCAAAGACAGGGTTAAGATGCTGTTTTTGCCCGAGCGGGACAGCAGTAGCGACAGCTACCGCCATGCCCTTGAGGTGGCCAATGCCCTGGACGTGCCCATGAAAAGTATAAGCCTGACACCGTTGCTTAGAAAGATGGGTGTATATAAGCTGGAGCCTTCACCGCTTTTTATACCCAGGAGCATACAGGAAAGGTATGTAATCAATAAACATAAAAAATACGACGACGATGAAAGTACCACCTTTATGAAGACCCTAAAGGGCGGTGGGAGTAATGTCCAACTGCGGAAAGATATTGCCTACTATCGTATAAAACATCGCTTGAGGATGGCTATCCTTTATTATTACGGTGAAATGGAAAACTATATGGTACTGGGTACCAGCAACAGGAGCGAAAAAATGACCGGGCTTTTTATTAAATACGGTGACGGTGCTTCCGACCTGGAGCCTTTGGCGGGTTTGTACAAAACCCAGGTATACCGGCTGGCTGAATACCTCAAACTGCCCCGGTCGATTATAGAAAAGGCACCTACGCCCGACTTGGCACCGGGCCTGACCGATGAACAAACCCTTAACTTAAGTTACGACCGGCTCGACACCATCCTGGCGGGATTGGATATGGGCGTGAAAAGAGAGGATATAGCCCGGGAGGCGGGAGTGGAAATGTCGTCAATCGACTATGTTGAGGAATTGATAAAGGTATCGTGGCATATGCGAAATCTGCCACTGGAGCCAGGCAACATATTAACATAACAAAGGTTTTTACTGAAGGAGTGGAAAATGGACGATATAATTATTTTGGCAATAGAAACATCCTGTGATGAGACATCGGCTGCCGTGGTTAAAAACGGCAGGGAAGTGCTTTCCAATATTATCTCATCCCAGGTTAAGCTGCATAAAGTATACGGAGGCGTGGTACCGGAGATAGCCTCCAGGAAACATATAGAGGTAATACAGGGAATAATACAACAGGCCCTGGATGAGGCCGGGGTAGGCTTTGACAAGCTGGGGGCCATAGCCGTTACCCACGGCCCGGGGTTGGTGGGGGCATTGCTCGTGGGGGTATCGTCGGCAAAGGCCATGGCCTTTGCCCTGAATGTTCCTTTGATCGGTGTACATCATATAGAGAGTCATATTTGTGCCAATTTCATCACCCACCGGCAGCTGGAACCGCCCTTTATATGTCTGGTTGTCTCGGGCGGACACAGCCATCTGGTGGAGGTGAAGGACTACTGCGACTTCAATGTACTGGCCCGGACCCGGGATGATGCCCCGGGTGAGGCTTACGACAAGGTGGCCAGGGTTTTGGACTTGGGTTATCCCGGTGGTCCTTTAATAGATCAACAGGCCCGGTTGGGCAATGACGAAGCCATAGATTTTCCAAGGGCATATATGGAAGACGGTTCCCTTGATTTTAGCTTCAGCGGCCTTAAAACCGCCGTTCTCAATTATATCAACCAACAAAAACAGGCAGGCAATTCAATAGTAGTCGAGGATGTGGCCGCCAGTTTCCAAAGGGCGGTGGTGGATGTATTGGTTAACAATACCCTTAAAGGCGCACTGGATAATAACTATGATACCATTGCCCTGGCCGGAGGTGTGGCCTCCAACAGTCTTTTGAGGAAGGAGATTGAAAGCAAGGGCAGGGATGCCGGGCTAAAGGTGTATTATCCCGAGCCCATATTGTGCACCGACAACGCCGCCATGGTGGGTTGTGCGGGGTATTACAGGCTGCTTAAGGGATACAGAGCGGATTTGACCCTCAACGCCCATGCTTCCTTAAGTTTGTAGCCGACGGTGCAAAAGGGCGCAGGCAACGATAATTTTATTATGTAAACCTCGAAGCTCTCTACACATTATTCACAATATGTTGATATATATATGTGAATAATGTGGAAAAATCCCCGTGGGATACCAAGGACAAGTCTTTGCCTGTGGATAACACTGTGGATAATGTGGATTAATAATGAATTTCATTTAAAAAAACATCAAATGTCGACAATTTTATGTATATGTTACCAAACTACTTTTGCGGGAATAAATGGAGAAAGGATTTGGTATGACCGTAGCAATGGTATGGGTATAAAGTCTGTAAAAAATATAGTTTGTACAAAACATTTCGAGTGCCCTTTTTTATGGCTATATTGTCAACTAAAAAATAAAGCCCGGGGGTTATTATCCCCCGGGCTATTCTTAAGGTTTAAAAGTATGTTTGCTTTAATTAACTACTACCCTGTGATATGTTTTTTTGCCCCTTCTGATGAGTAGGCTGCCGTCCTCCAGGTCCTGCTCACCCACCTTGTAATCGATGCTGTTTATCCTTTGGT
>DUOD01000052.1 GCA_012838995.1 Clostridiales bacterium | reverse complement strand
GGTTATTGTAATATTAAACTGAGCCATGGTTCATCCTCCTCGGTTTGGTATTTGTTAGCACTTATATTCTAACCGAGGTATGAGCTTTGGCTCAACTTCTTTTTACACCATTATATAGACTTAATCAGAATATGCTACCCTTAGGGCTTCGTCAACGGTGGTTATTCCCTGGAGTACAAGCTTAATGCAGTCATCCCTAAGGGTGGTCATACCGTTTTTTAAACAGTAATCCCTTATTCCATCAACTGTTACATTATTGCTTATCATTTCCCGGATTTTCTTATTAATTATTAATATCTCGTGGGCGGGTACACGACCTTTATAACCAGTTTGATTACAAATACTGCAGCCCTTACCCCGATATAGTGTCCGGATACTTTGACGGGAAAGTCCCAAAAAGGACAATTCCGATGGCTGGGGATCATATGGGGTTTTACAATTTGTACATATTCTCCTTAACAGTCGTTGGGAAATAACACCTATCATGGAAGAGGCCATAAGATACGGTTCTATGCCCATATCCAACAACCTTGAGATTGAACTTACGGCATCATTGGTATGAAGAGTGCTAAGTACCAAATGCCCGGTTATGGCTGCTCTAAGGGCTATTTCCACCGTTTCGGTATCCCGTATTTCTCCTACCATAATAATATCGGGATCTTGGCGCAGAATCGACCTTAATCCGTTGGCAAATACCAAGCCGGCTTTAGGGTTTACCTGCACCTGATTGATGCCTTGTATTTTGTATTCAACAGGGTCTTCGATGGTTATGATGTTTTTTTCTACTTTGTTAAGTTCCCACAACATGGCATACAAGGTGGTGGTTTTACCGCTTCCGGTAGGGCCGGTTACTAAAACAATGCCATGGGGATTTTTAAGCAATTGTCTAAATTTGCCTAAATTCTCTCTTGAAAAACCTAAATCTTCTATCTTAAATAAATAGTTTTTAAGGTCCAAAATACGAAGTACCGCCTTTTCTCCGTTAACAGTGGGCATGGTGGAAATTCTAAGGTCGATATCCGCCCCGTCGTAGGCAAACCGCGCCCGACCGTCCTGGGGCAACCTTTTTTCAGCGATATTCATGCCGCCAATAATTTTTATTCGGGTTATTATAGCAGATAGGGTATTTTTAGGAATGGTTAATATGTTTTGAAGCATACCGTCTAATCTAAACCGTATCCGTACTTCCTGGGCCAGTGGTTCTATATGCACATCGCTGGCTCTCATGTTTACTGCCTGTTGGATGATTGAATTGACCAGCCTTACAATGGGTGCGTCGTTTACGCCGTCGTCTATTGTGTTTGTTTGTATTTGACTTGCCACATCGGCTAGATTAATATCCCGAGCGTATTCCTTAACCGCCCGTTCAGCGTACTCACTTCCATAATACTTATTTATGGCGTTACTTATGGCTTCCATAAAGGATAAAACAGGTACCACGTCTTTGTTGGATACCATCTTGACATCATTAATGGCAACAAAGTCGAGGGGATCTTCCATTGCCACGTACAATTTGTCTCCTTCAATTTTGAACGGAATGAGATTATATTTTTTGGCCAAGCTCTGCGGTACCAGCTCTATCAGCTTGGGTTGTATTTCAATATTATTTAGATCGACAAAGTCTATGCCTAGCTGAAGTTTAAGTATTTCCATTATCTTTGTTTCTGTAACCAAGTTTTGGGATATAAGTATCTGACCCAACTTTTCCTTGGTAACCTTTTGGATATTTAAGGCATTTCTTAGCTGTTTTTGGGTTATTACTCCGTTTTGTATCAGAAGGTCCCCTAACCTTTTTCTTTTAATCGACATATTTTCCACCTATTCGTCAGGGAAAAATAAATAAAGAAAGTATTAAATCCATTATATCATGTAATCCACAATTTTACAAGGATTATATTGGCTTTTCTTGTATGTAACGGCCGAATAACGGTTTAAAGGCATTCTTTTACTTGACTATATTCTACATTTATACCCGTCCATATCCTTATGGATTCCAAGGCTTGGTAAATCAACATTTCCATGCCGTTTATTGTTTTACAGCCCCATTTTTGGGCCTCCTTAAGGAATAATGTGGTTTGGGGGTTATATATGATATCTACAACAATTTGTTCTTTGTGGAATCTTTGCCCGGGGCTAATGGGCATGGCTTGATCATGGGGCCACATGCCAACGGATGTAGCGTTTATGATTAAATGCGCATCGTTCGTTAATCCTTCTTTTCCAATGTGTCGGACCTGGGCTACAGTATCGGGAAAGGTTGTGCGGATTAAATCTGCCAGCTTTTTTGCCCGCTCTATAGAGCGGTTGGCTATTGTTATGCGGCGGGCGCCGTTCATGGCCAGCACCACCGCTATGGCCTTTGCAGCGCCCCCTGCACCCAGAATGAGTGCATCCTTATTATTTATCGATACACCATTATTCTTTAACATCGATGCAAATCCCATTGCATCTGAATTATAACCGATGAGCCTGCCGTTGTCATTGTTAATCACATTAACGGCTCCGATTATTGCAGCATCCTTCGATAATTGGTCCAGATAGGGTATAACCTCTTCCTTATAGGGTATTGTAACATTCATTCCCATAATATTAAGGCCCCTTATACCTTGTAAAGCCATTTTCAGTTGCTTTTTATCCTTAACATCAAAAGCTATATATACGGCATTTAGGTTGATAAGGGAATATACCCTGTTGTGAAATGTCGGTGACATGCTATGGCCTATAGGATGTCCTATAAGCCCCAACAGTTTTGTTTGTGCGTTTATCCTCATATACTTCATCCTTTGCTCATATCAATTTGTTTTAAGAAATAGCCTTCTATCAGCCTGACAATCCTTGTAATAAAAAATTCTCGTTGGGAAAGGGGGGACACCAGAATGGTATACAAACCCAGCCTATTTCCGCCCAGTATATCAGTAAAGATCTGGTCGCCTATAACCACTGTATTATCCCTTTTGCCGCCTAATACAGCGACGGCCTTTTTAAAAGAACTTTTCCAGGGTTTTGGAGCTTTAAGAACATATATAATATCCAATTTATCGGCAAATTTTTCAATACGCTTTTTGCTGTTGTTGGAAAGGATACAAAACTTACAACCTAAATCCTTACCCCTTATAACCCAATTATATATATCGTCGGGGATGGTGTCCTTATCCCAGGGAAGCAATGTATTGTCCAGGTCTATTATTATATTCATTATTCCCTTTTCCAATAATCCTTTCAAATCTATTTGACAAATATTCTTTGTATATTCATTAGGCACTAAAATCCTTTTCATATGGGATATCTCCAATAAAGCTTGGTATTTAATTTAAGGTTGTGTTTACTGTCATGGTAAAACCGGGCTGTTTGTTTAATAATAAATACCAAGTATTTTTTTGTCAATACTAAGAAAGCCGTCGTTAATGACAGCCTTCGGCATTCAATTCCTTGCTAAGTTTTAATATGGCCTTTTTTTCTATTCTTGATACATATGACCTTGATATTCCCAACATTTGTGCGATTTCCCTTTGAGTCTTGTTATTTCCGTTGAATAAACCATATCGTAATTCCAGTACGAGTTTTTCTCTGTTCTTGAGGATCAGTCCCATTTTTTTATACAGTTTTTTTAGTTGGATTTTAAATTCCACTTCATCGATAACGGAATCGGGTTCGGTACCCAGTATATCAATCAAAGAAATCTGATTTCCTTCCTTATCAACACCTATCGGTTCTTGAAGGGAAACTTCGTTTTTCATCTTTTTTGCCGAACGTATGGTCATAAGTATTTCGTTCTCAATACATCTAGCTGCATAGGTGGCCAGTCGGGTTCCTTTGGTTCTGTCATAGGTAGAAATGGCTTTAATCAGTCCTATCGTACCTATTGAAATTAAGTCGTCCGTGTCTTTTCCAGTATTGGCATATTTTTTGACTATATGGGCTACCAGTCGTAAATTTCTTTCTATTAATATATTCTTTGCATCTTCATCGCCTTTAAAATATTTATCCAAATACTCCTGTTCCTCTTTAACGGACAGCGGCTTGGGGAAGGAATTGCCGTCTGAAATATATGAAACCAATAAGATAAGCCGGTCAAACATGGAAAGGATCGGAAATGAATGCAAGGCGGAAAACATAAAAAAAAGACACCTCCCTAATAATAGGTCACTCTAAATTATATGACTTAGGTTAGGAAGATGTGCATGTCCAATTTATTCGATAACGATTTTTTCCATGTCTAGAACTATGTCCCTAAATATTGGAACAGCATTTTGGGATGAGCTGCCCTGTCCCGCATTAAAAACCACTATAACATATTTGGGCCGATCAACGGGATAATATCCGGCAAACCAAATATAGTTTATATCTTCACTAAACTTTGCAGTTCCTGTTTTACCTGCCGTACCTCCCACTTCTTTGATATAGGCATTGGCACCGGTACCTTCCAATGTTGCCTTGGCCAGTAACCTTTTGAGGGTTAAGGCAGTACTTATACTAATGACCCTACCCATATCACTTTTTAGATTCTCTGCTATAATGTTATCCTTGTTGTCCCGAATACTGTCCACCAGTCTAAGTTTTTTTCTGATACCGTTATTGGCTATGGTGGTTATCATGTCAGCAACTTGTAGTGGAGTCACCTGTACACTGCCCTGACCCAGGGTTAGGTTGCCAATGCCCGGACCCTGCACTTCCATAACCGAGGGCAGGCTGCCCTCCCTTTCCCAGGGCAGAAAAATATTAACCTTTTGACCGAGACCAAATTTTTTGGCCATATCGAGTATTTTATCGCCGCCTGTCCGCTGTGCCACCTGAACAAAGGTTGTATTACATGAACGGGCAAAGGCTTCTTCAAAGGTAATATGTCCACAACCACCGACGTCTTCTGTGTAGCATTGATACTTCCAACCCTGTACAGAAGTAGAGCCGTGGCAATAAAAATTGTTTTTTGGGGATATGATGCCGTTTTCCAGAGCAGCCGCCGTAGTTACTATTTTAAAAACCGAACCTAATTGATAGGGCAGTATACAGTTATTAAGCAGGCAGCCCGAAACTTCGGATGCCTTATTGATATTTGTTTGATCGAAATTCGGTCTACTGGCCATTGCGATTATATCCCCGGTTTTTACATCTACTACAATAATGGCACCCCTTTGACCTAACTTTTCTGCATGTTGTTCAACAATACTTTGTGCGTTGTAGTCCAGGGTCAAGACAATATTGCTTCCCCTATGGGATGGGGATCCTTCTTTTGTAGATACTCCGCTGGGTATTACCCTGTTACCGGCGTCCATCATCACCGAAAGGATATCTTCCCTTTTACCTGTTAAAAATTCGTTAAATGTATATTCCAGACCTGCTACTCCCTTGTTGTCTGACGCACGGGTATACCCTATAACGTGGTTGGCTATGCCGTCCTTTTCATACCTTTTAGGCTGCTCAAAAAAGATTAGGCCTTCAAAATTCCTTTTGTTCCAGGGTATTTCCGATGTGAGTTTGCCATTATCCTTTAGGGTGTATATTTCAAAACCTTTTTTATTATTAAGCCTGGTCTCTAATTTATCCTTGTCTGTACCCTCCACAATTTTTGATAACATACGAGCTGTACCGGCAGTATCATAAACACAGTTGGGGAAAACGGCTACTTTTTTTTCCTTTGTCCGGTTTGCGAAGGGTATGCCGTTTCTATCCAGGATATCACCCCTATTGTCGGTTTGTACTAAGGTTCTTATCCTTTGTTCCATGGCTTCCAGGGTAAAGGTTCTATTTTTATGCAGTTGTATATAGCCTATCTTTATTGTCAGCATAAACATAGTTATCAGGAAAATAACGGCAAGACTTAATATCCTCTTTATCTTATGAATACCCATAAAAGAACCTCCTTGTGACATATATATGTATTTATGTCTTTTAGGAGGTTTTTTATGCATCACTTTTCTTTTCTTAATATGTCCAGGGGCTCCACCGGTATGTTCAAAGGGATTTTGACTATCTGCTGCGGGTGGGGCGCGCTTTTTATGGAATTGCCTTCATGGTCCCACATGGTTTCAATCCTTTGGGTAAAGTGCTTACCGGATTTACCTACTATCTCTACGATATCCCCCACCGAAAATTTATTTCTTTGTTCTATGGTGACAAGGCCATTACCGTCCTTCCCTTCAAGTACCAGACCTATAAAATCATAGTTCCTTACGTATTTGCTGCTTTCGTATCCTTGATCATAGGGTCCGGGGTTACCAAAGTAGAAACCGGTGGTAAAGTGTCTGTGGCTTACCTTTTTGATTTCCTCCAGCCAATATTCGTCAAACTCATATTCGTCAGGGTTTTTAAAATATTCGTCTATTACGTGACGGTACGCCTTTACAACGGTGGAAGCATAATATCCGCTTTTCATCCTGCCTTCTATTTTGAAACTGGTGATGCCGGCCTTTATCATAAGGGGTATGTGTTCTATCATACATAGATCTTTGGAATTTAAAATATGGGTACCCCTGTCGTCCTCGAATACCGGATAATATTTGCCGGGACGTTTTTGTTCCATGAGGTAATATTTCCATCGGCAGGGATGGGCACACCTACCCCTATTGCTGTCTCTATAGGCCATATAATTGCTAAGCAGACATCTTCCGGAGTAGGAAATACACATGGCCCCATGGACAAAGGCTTCCAGCCGGAGATCAGAAGGTATCTTAGCGGCTATTTCACCGATTTCCTTAAGGGATAATTCCCGAGCCAGAATAATCCTTTTAACTCCCTGGTTCCTCCAAAACAGGCAACTGCGCCAATTGGTGCAATTGGCTTGGGTACTTAGATGGATTTCTAATTCCGGAGCCCTGTTTCTGACCATGGTTAATATACCCGGGTCGGAAACAATTACTGCGTCAACTCCTATATTTTTTAAATGATCTATATATCCTTCTAGGCCTATAAGGTCGTCGTTATGGGGAATGATATTTAAAGTTACGTATACCCTTTTACCTTTATTGTGGGCATATTTTACTGCCTTTTCCAGCTCATTTTCGTCAAAATTGTCGGCACCCGACCTTAAGCCAAACCTTTTTCCGCTTAAATATACGGCATCTGCACCGTAGGCTATCACCATTTTCATCTTCTCCGGATTGCCTGCCGGTGCCAACAGTTCCGGCTTATTCATTAATTTTTGCTTCCTCCTTTTTATAGCTGATGGAAACACCGTCACCCATTGGAATGACAATGGTATCATATAGGGGATGATTACAAAGATGTTTTAAAAATTTTCTCATTCTTTTTACAATGGTAATTTTTCTTCTTTTGACCAGCTCATTGTTTGCAATCATGCCCCTAAACAGGACATTATCACAAATGAGTAAACCTCCCGTGTTCATTATTCTGGTACAGGAGGGCAGCAAATCTATGTAATGGCCTTTACATCCGTCCATAAACACCAAATCATATACGCCTTCGATATTATCCATAATATCCAGAGCATCTCCGATCTTGACGGTAATCATATGTCCATAGGGCGATGATTGGAAATTTTTTTGGGCCCTATCAACCATGGAACCGTCCCTTTCGATGGTAACTATTCTGCCTCTGCCTTCCATGGCCTTAGCCATGACCAAAGTAGAATATCCAATTGCCGTTCCTATCTCCAACACATTTTGCGGTTTGCTTATTTTTATCAGTATGCTTAATAATTTAGCTATTTCCGGCTGTATTATCGGAATATGATGGTTTTTGGCATATTGCTCCATTTCTTTTAGGTTTTGGTCATTTTGGGTCAAAAGCTGGCGTATATATTGTTCAATATAATCCAGGGTAACCGGCATAACCGAATTGCTCCTTATTAACCTTTTATTTTATGGTTGTCAATAATTCAAATAAAATACGCGGTATTTATACCACGTATTAATCGTTCGACCAATTATCTCTATACTTTTTAACATCTGCGTTATGTTCGGCCAGCGTCTTATTGAAAGCATGTTCCCGGGTTTTAGGATCCTTTAGCACGAAGTATAAGTATCCTTCATCCATGAATTGCTGGTCCGGATACAGTGCAGCTTCTATGGCTGCCTTACCCGGCGATGCTATTGGTCCAATGGGCAGGCCTTTGTTAATATAGGTATTGTAAGGCGATTCTATGGAGGTATCCTCTGTGGTTAAATCCCACTTACGTTCCTTAATTATATACTGTATTGTGGCACAGGATTGAAGGGGCATGTCCTTTTTCATTCTGTTGTGAAAGACCGCCGATATCTTCTTAAAGTCGCTGGTTGTACCTTCCCTTTCTATTATCGACGCCAGCGTTACTACCTGATCCACTGTCATTTCCAGTTCTTTTGCCCGTTGGACATATTCATTGTTAAACACCTTATGGAATTGGTCCAACATTTTTTCTATTATCTGTTCCGGTGTTGCGTCGTCATATACTTCATAGGTATCCGGGAACAAATATCCTTCCAATTTGTATTCTCTGTCTTCAAGTATATCGCTAAGCAGCGGATATGAAGACACATCAAACTCTTGTATTTGCCTCAAAAAAGTGTCTGCACTTGCTATTATTCCCTTGTCTTCCAACGCTTGGGCTACTTGTTGTAGTTCCAGGCCTTCGGGGATTGTAAACTTTTTTGTGGGTACCATGGCCTTTCCGGATATTATTTCATCCATTATTTGTTCCAGGCTCATGCTGGGTTTTAACTCATATTTTCCGGCCTGCATTTTGGTGCTGTTGTCAGTCAGATCTACATAAAGCTTAAATATGTTCTTGTTTCTAATTAAACCGTTTTTCTCTAAAATAGAAGCTATTGTTGACGTTGAAGCACCCCGGGGTATTTCTATTGTAATTACCGAGTCATTTTTTGCATCCACCGGACCCATGAAATAATTGTATGATGCCGCTACAATTATTGCCAACGTTCCGATCACGATTGCCAGACTAATTACGAAAATTAAAAATTTTCTTAAAAATTGAGATTTCAAGGTATGGTTGCCTGGGTGCATAGCCAAACTATTGTTGGCTCCAGCCACTTCCTTGCCGGTATTATTATTTATCCCTTCTATTTGGGCCATGGTTTTCCCTCCAGATTACTTAAGTTATATAATAATTATATATATAACGAGGTTATTTGACAATAAAGTGGGCATGTCTAAAATTTTGTGTATTGGGTCATTAAGAAATAAAAATCAGCCGTGGAGGGAAGTATATTTATCCGTTAGTTTTTTGTAGATTTTTAAAAGAGGGACACCAATTCCGTATAATACTATGGCCTGGCTTATGGAAATGGACAATGCCACGGTAACATAGGGTATATTGGAGTAATAACTTACCCATAGAGCCACGCCAAAACCGTTCATTAACACCGGAGGCAAGGCCGCAATATACTTGTTTTTTATCCTGGATGTCAGATAAGCCGCAAGTAACGTTATTAAGCTACCTCCGAAAATGTCAACCAATTCGTAACCCCCAAATATATTGGATATAAGACAGCCCACAAATACTCCCGGTACGGCGGCCGGTTCTATATAGGGAAGCATTGCTAAAGCTTCGGATACTCTAAACTGTATAGGGCCAAAGGAAATTGCTCTCAGTACAAAGGTTATAATTACATAAGTTGCGGCAATTATGCTGGCCTTGGCTAAATATTTTGTATTCATAAAATTCCCTTTCTTAATATTTACTTATCTTTTTCCGTTAAAAAATCCAGGTCTATATCTACAGCTTCGCCTATTATTTTGTAGACATCAGCCAGCATCCTACTAAATGTCATTTCTGCCTGTAAAAAGTTGTTTATTTCGGTATTATAACTTAAAATCTCATACAGTTTTTGGAGGTTTTGTATTTCCTCATCACTGGGTTTGTTTCCACTCATTTGTGCCAATTGCAATTTGTATTGTTTATTTTTGAAATCCTTCAATAAATCCTTGTTTTTTGCGTCCCGTTCCACTGCATCCCTTGCCCTTACAAATGCCTTGTATTCATTACTTTGGGCCAACGCCCTTGCCAGTTCATGGGCCTTATCATAAACATTCACCAACAAACACCTCCTAAGTTTTATACGGTTGACCAAAACCGGTAAAACCTTACCAGTACAAGGCGGTGTAAATGGAATTGTAATTGCAAAACCTAATTTCTTCTTTTGTTAAAAAGCAAACTGTGCAAACTATAATGAATGGCCTACCTCATTTATATTATATTTCCATAATAATCGGAAGGATCATAGGCTTTCTCTTGGTCTTTTCATACAAAAACTCCTTCAAACTGTCCCTTATGTTGGATTTTATCGATGACCATTCGGTTATTTGCCTTTCAATACATGCATTTAAAGTTTCCTTTACTACTACCTTGGCTTCTTCCATCAAATCCTCCGATTCCCGTACATAAACGAATCCCCTTGATATGATATCCGGGCCGGCTATAAGGGCTCCCGTTTCCTTGGCAATGGTTACAACCACCACAAATAATCCGTCCTGGGATAAGTGTTTCCTGTCTCTGAGTACAATATTACCCACGTCCCCTATTCCCGAACCGTCTACCAACACTTTACCGCCGGAGACTTTTCCGTTAAAACGGGCGGATTTTTTAGTAAGTTCTATAACGTCGCCGATATCGGCTATAAAAATATTTTCCTTGGGCATTCCCAGGCTTTCTGCCAGCATGCCGTGCTGTTTCAGGTGACGGTACTCCCCATGAACAGGCATGAAAAATTTTGGTTTTAATATGGTATGGATAAGTTTCAGTTCTTCTTCACAGGCATGCCCCGATGCATGGACTTCTGCCTGGGGATCATATATTACATTGGCACCCCTTTTAAACAATAGGTTTATTACCCTGGAAATGAGTTTTTCATTACCGGGTACAGGAGATGAAGACAATATTACAAGGTCTCCGGGTATAATATCCAGCTTTTTATGATCGCAAGTAGCCATCCTGGTCAGTGCCGACATTGGCTCCCCTTGACTGCCGGTGGTTATGATTACTATACGGTTTTTAGGGATCTTGTTAACGTCATCTATATCAACCAATATTCCTTTCGGTATGTTGAGATACCCAAGCTCGGCCGAAACATTGATAACATTGACCATGCTTCTGCCGGAAATGGCAACTTTTCTGCCGTGGTTGTAAGCAGCATTTATAATTTGCTGTATCCTGTGAACATTTGATGCAAAGGATGCCACGATTATCCTCTCGCTGGCGTTTCTGAATATATTATCAAGATTTTGTCCCACGATTTTTTCCGACAAAGTATAGCCCGGTCGTTCAGTATTGGTACTATCCGCCATCAGCAAAAGAACGCCCTTTTGTCCCAATTCGGCAAACTTATTCAGATCAATTACTTCGCCGTCAATGGGAGTATAATCAACTTTGAAGTCACCGGTATGGACAATGGTACCGACGGGTGTGTGTATTGCCAACCCCACGGCACCCGGTATACTATGACTGGTTTTTATAAAATCGACGGTAAAGTACTTTCCAATTTTTATGGTTTCCCCCGGTTTAATTTCGTTTAACTGGGCCGCGTCTAACATCCTATGCTCCTTAAGCTTGTTCTCCACCAAGCCCAAGGTAAGTCTTGTACCGTACAGTGGTGCATTTATCTGTGTTAAGACATAGGGCAGGGCCCCGATATGGTCTTCATGACCGTGGGTGAGCAACATGGCCTTAATCATATCTTGGTTTTTTATTAGATACGATATATCCGGAATAACAAGATCAACACCCAGCATATCCTCCTCGGGGAAGGTCGTACCACAGTCAATTACAATAATCTCATTATCGTATTCAATAACCGTCATGTTTTTTCCGATTTCATGAACGCCCCCCAAGGGAATTACCTTTAATTTTTTTTTCTTACAAGCCAAAATTGTACAATCCTCCTTCAGTAAAATTCTCCCGGCCGATTTCAATATTACAATTATACTGTATTTAAAAACTATAATCAACAGTAATGAGCATTACAGGGACTTTCTAAGTCACCGTTTAAGTGACCGTGAATTGTGTCGCCACCATGGAAGTTACAAATTTTTATTTCCCAGTACATATCTGTTGTATACACAGCTGGGCGTGTCCGAGACGCGGCCTAAATAACTTGAGGCCACCAATCTTACATACTCGGCATGGCTCCAGGCCAGGGGCGTCGCACTGCCGGTGGGCTCGCCGGTATCTTCCCAAACCTGTTCCGGTAGGATATAACCCTCATTGGCAAATGCTTCCATGCATTTGATATATTTATCTGCTTTGTTGCCCAGGGCTATTTCATAATGTCCACGTTCCCCGGTAAAAATAGGCCATATTCTACCAATACCCATACCGGTATAGGGCTTGCCGTCCTCGGTCTCACCGTACCCATCGTGATTGTATCTATACCATCCCACTCCTTTTTTTGTTCTTACTTTGATAACCGAATCCACCACTTCAACGGTTTCCAAAACTTTTGGATCGTCGGCTGCTTTAACGCCTAACCTTACCATCTCTAAAAAACTGGGATCCACCACTTCCCTTTGGTCGAACTCTCCGCCGCCGTTGCTTATGTGTATTTTATCGACGGTATTGGGATTGCCGTGGGGACTGATTCTTAAGTAATACCTACCGTTACCATGAAACCCGGTGGTGGTAAAACACCATTTATCGATATTTTGCTGCCATTCATCAGCCACTTCCAGGTACTCTTTTCTGCCATTATAATCGCCGCTGTCCATTGCAAGGGATGCCGCACATACCAGACCGGCTATTTGTGCTGCGATACTTGCCGGGGAATATCCTGAATTTTCTTCCCAGCGTTCCTGTTGGGTGTATGGTCCGTTGGCAATTATATATTTTGCCGCGGGTTTTACCAATGAAAAATACAAGTCTTTTCGCCCCAGCCGCCATGCCAATATAATCGGGTCGGCAACTTCGTCCATTTGAACCCCGCCCCAATAGGGATGGCCATTTAACCAGGAGTTCTGGGGGAAACTACCGTCTGCCCTTTGTTGTACCTTATCCAGGTAATCAATGGCCCTGTTGGCCGTTTCAAAATCACCGGCTGCGATAAAGGCAGTGGCGGTATGATACAAATCCCTACCCCATACAAGATGGTAACCGCCCCTGTTGCTATCGTCGGCCGCCTCTCCCCATGGTATGCTCATGGAAGCGATTATAGCCCCTGGATAGGTTTTATCTTCAAAGGCCTTCATAATCATCACACTGGTTAAATAAAGCTGGCTTATATTTCCGTCAAATGTATTTATCCTGGAACAATACTCATTCCAACCCCTTATGTACTCCTGTTCCAATTTTTCATAGTTATCACTTAACGTGGCAAGGGCGGTGGAAGATGCTTCAAATTCGTTTCTTCCAAAGGACAACACCAAGACAAATTCGCCTCCACCGGTTATGTCCAGCTTGGCAGTTTGAGCTATGTTACCGTTTTCCGCTATGTCAAATTGATAATTGAGTCTTTTGTTTTTCTTTAAATCGGTAAGACCGTCATTTGCCCCTACAAAACCGGTAGAACAGCCCTTCCATGATATAGAAGTAGCCAGGGCGCTGTATATATTCTCTTCGTATGCAATTAGCATTTTTTTGCCGTGAACTTTTTTAACATATCCCGTATCCCCGCTGCCGCTGTTATCTATGTGGGGATCGTAGTATACATACAACCGGTAATCATCAATGGTACCAAAAAGCGGTTCAAATTTGCAATTAATTATCAGGGAACTACGCATACTGTCGGTTATTATCCGCTTAACTAACCTGTATTTTCCTTCCTTGTCGGTACATACGACCTTATAAGCCAAGGCTTTAGGATGGATGAGTTCTATGCTGTGGTCCATATCGTTCATTTCCTCATCAACGAAGGTTTTTTTATCGGTGACTATGAACTTTAATTCCTTACAATTAGCGGTATCCAAGGTAGGATAATACACCTCGGTAATGATACCGTGGGCTATTGTGAACCATATTTTCGAATAATAATTAAAGGCGGTACCAATACCGATCTTTTTTGCAGAGGACCATGTCGGTTTTTCACCCGGCCAACCAAAGGCGTGTCCGCCTACTTGTTTTCTGATTTCGTACATGTATTCCTCCTCCTTATGTTGGTAATAAATCTATTTTTTTCTAATAAATTTGTACTTTTTTGAATATACTATTTTTGTTAGTCAATAATAGTATTAATAATTATAATTTCCCACAAACAGATTTATTTATTAAAATATTGAGCTTTAATCATGTTTAGGAGGTTGGCTATGAGTACGTCACTGGAAGTTCATAGAATCGACAGCTATGCTATATCCAACACATACGGTACAAACGAGTTGCACCTACTGCCCAAGGATCCGGAGTGGGTATTTGCTTATTGGGAAGTGACACAGCATAAAAAAGATGAATTTTTGGATATGCTATCCCCTGACATCAAGGAAAAAGGCTGCTGGAAACTAAAGATAAACAATTTATCCAATGGAACCTTTAGCCTTCATGATGTGGATATTGATACATCCAGTTGGTATATACATACCTGCAATCCCGACAGTTTAGTCAGTTCAGACCTTGGGCTGTACCTGCCCAATGGATTGTTTATATCCCTTTTAAGCTCAAATATCATATATACGTCGAGAAACGCCCCGTCAAATGTTGCAAATGTATATTATATAAATATTTTCGATAAAATGAAGGAATATGGCAAAAAGTATCTTTTCAAGGGTTTGGGTTATATATCAACCAGCGGCTCCGAAGCATATTTTGGCGTTAGCTCTTATAATTTGTTCAATAAAAGGAAGGATGATTAAATATGACTAAGGGATACTTAAGCTTAGTACTCCATGCCCACCTACCCTATGTAAGGCATCCGGAATTCGAGGAATACCTGGAAGAAAAATGGTTTT
>DUOD01000051.1 GCA_012838995.1 Clostridiales bacterium | reverse complement strand
GGTTATTGTAATATTAAACTGAGCCATGGTTCATCCTCCTCGGTTTGGTATTTGGTGGTACTTATATTCTAACCGAGGTATGAGCTTTGGCTCAACTTCTTTTTACACCATTATATAGACTTAATCACTACCATCCATGTCAATATTTAACTTAAGTTTTGTATGAAAATATAAGAAAATACTCATATAAAAACATGCTATTAGAATTACGTTTTGTTTATAGAAATTTTCACAAAATCGGAAAAATGAGAAGAATATTAAATAGATAGTTTTATGGTTTATATTATTAATTTATGATGTGTTTTACTTAATTATAGATTCTACACTTTACAAAAAATTCCTTCTAAATATTTTATAAGACAAAATAACTTCGATAAAACCGGATAGGCCTTTAATAATTCTATTCAACAAGTAACATCACTATATGATATGGATTTGGTATCAATAACAATAAACAGGCGGGACTTTAATCCCGCCTGTTTGTATCTAAAACTATGGTAAACAAAGCCTATTCCTTCAGCCTTTTTTCCAGAGCATTAAGCTGCCTTATCAACTCTTCAGGGAGGCGATCGCCAAATGTCTTATAATATTCCCTAACGGATTCAACCTCTTTAAGCCATCCTTCCCTATCTACTTCAAGCAATTGAGACATTTGCTCCTGGCCAATTTCCAAACCTGTTGTGTCTATAGCGTCGATGGTGGGCATATAGCCTATGGCAGTTTTTTGGGCTTTACCCTCACCACTGACCCTTTCAACGATCCACTTAAGAACCCTGCTGTTTTCCCCAAAACCCGGCCATAGCCATTTGCCGTCTTTATCCTTACGGAACCAGTTTACATAAAATATTTTGGGTAGTTTTTCCGGGTCGGTCTTTTTGCCTATGTCCAGCCAATGCTGTAAATAGTCACCTATGTGGTAACCACAGAAGGGCAACATGGCAAAGGGATCCCGCCTAACCTGCCCGATTTTATCGGATATTGCTGCGGCTGTAATCTCCGACCCCATGATTGAACCTAAAAATACTCCATGGTTCCAGTCAAAGCTCTGATTTACCAAAGGTATGGTTGTGGGACGTCGCCCGCCGATTAAAATGGCAGATATAGGCACACCTTTAGGATCTTCCCATTCGGGAGCTATGGACGGACATTGTCGAGCCGGTGTCGTAAATCGAGCATTAGGATGGGCAGCCGTCCGGTCAGAATCGGGGGTCCAGTCATCACCCCTCCAATCAATAAGATGCTCCGGAGCATCATAGCCTATATCCTCCCACCATACGTCACCATCATCCGTTAGCGCCACATTGGTAAATATGGTGTTCTTTTTCAATGTCTCCATGGCATTGGGGTTTGAGGAAGCTGAGGTGCCGGGGGCAACGCCGAAAAACCCTGCCTCGGGATTTATGGCATAAAGCCTGCCGTCTTCTCCAAATTTCATCCATGCAATATCATCTCCGATGGTTTCTACTTTCCATCCCGGGATAGTGGGGACCATCATTGCAAGATTAGTTTTTCCGCAAAAACTGGGAAAGGCAGCCGCCACATATCTTTTTTCACCTTTAGGATTGGTAATGGAAAGAATAAGCATGTGCTCAGCAAGCCAACCCTCGTCACGGGCCTGAACAGACGCAATACGCAGTGCAAAGCATTTTTTGCCCAAAAGGGCATTCCCACCGTATCCTGAACCGTAAGACCATATGGTTCTTTCCTCGGGGAAATGACTGATATACTTTTCTTCCATGGGTGCACAGGGCCAAGTTACATCCTTTTCTCCTTCCTTCAAAGGAGCACCTACAGAATGAAGACAGGGTACAAATTCGCCATCATCGCCCAAAGCTTCCAATACCTTTTTGCCCACTCGGGTCATAATATGCATGTTAACTACAACATAAATGCTGTCGGTGATTTCAACACCGATTTTGGACATTGGTGAATTGATGGGCCCCATTGAAAAAGGAATGACGTACATAGTCCTGCCCTTCATGCAGCCCTTATATAAATTCGTCATGGTTTTCTTAAGTTCTATAGGATCTATCCAATTATTGGTCGGCCCGGCATCTTCCTGTTTCCTTGATGCGATAAAAGTTCTTTCTTCAACCCGTGCAACATCGGAAGGATGGCTACGAAACAAATAACACCCAGGACGTTTTTCAGGATTAAGAGGTATAGCCGCTCCACTGTCTACTGCCTCTTTCATCAATCTTTCGTATTCTTCCTTTGATCCGTCACACCAATAAATCTTATCGGGCTGACACATTTCTGCTACTTCATTTACCCATTCTTGCAACTTTTTGTTCGAAGTCATTTACCTTCTTCCTTTCTGTATATATTTACCCAGTAGTAGACACTATGTCTTAACTTGACCATATATGCGCATTTACTCGCTTTTATATGGTTAAATAAAAAAATAATTAAACCCTACCCCATTATAATGTTACCACTCTTTTAGTAAAGTTTCAACAATTAATTTGAAGGTTATAAATATTTTTCCTTCAAAATCAATTCATTCGGCCGGCAACGCTTATATTTTATATTTTGGAAATTCAAAACCGTACTAAAAATTATGTCGATTATAAAAATTTATAATGTTTATTATTATATCTTAACCATTGCAAATTATTTAAAACAAAAATAAGACCCGCAACGGTGTGATTTTCCGACCGTTACGGGTTTTTTATAAAAAACTAATCTTTTTTTATCATTGCTTTTACCAACTTTTTTATGTTCCTTTGATCCTTTGGTTCAAGAACAATCGAATGGAGCTTAATTATTTTTACTTCATCGGCCTCCTTATAGGACAACACAAGGCCATTGTCTTCGGTTATAATTCTTTGTATATTTTGGGCCTTTACTAAAATTGGTTTAAAAAAGGGAAAAGGACTTATAATAATTTCGTCACCTTTGATGACCACATAGGGCGGCTTTTTCCTAAACCATACAAAATAATATATATAAACCACTGCAGTAAAAATAACTATCCCTATATTAATGGCAAAATTATTATAGCTCCTGAAGGTCATTAAAAAGAAAATCATAACCGCGATGCCTATATACCTTTCGACTTTCTCCGTGTTAAAATTAAATTCTATCGTTTCTTCCTTTTGTCTATCCATCTTTCCTCCAAATGATTTATATTTTCTGTATTATAACATCAAAAATATAATCATTCAATACAAAAAGGAGCTGTCATTTTTTTGAGTTCCGGAACTTAATGCTTCGCCATTGCAAAAAGGTGGAAGACAAAAGGACGTTACTTCTCTTTAAGTCTTGCCTCAATGGCCCTAACGGCTGTTTCCACAGCTGCTGTGTCTCCAAATATCCCTATCAACATCATATGTTGGGGACAAACGCCTGTAATTTCACTTACAAAGACATTGGATGCTTTCTCTGCGGTATCACATGCAACGATAATATCTGCCAGCTGACCCTGTACCAGGCCTACGGCGTTGATATTTCTTTCCTTTAGTACGGCTTTTATTTTATTATTTCTTACCCTTGCCTTTATCACTTCTAATGTTCCATCGGTGGGACTGTTTATAATCCTTATGATCATTAGTAGTTCTCCTTTAGATTTATACCGGATTCTTTGGAGTGTATTTATATAAATAATATTACTATTTTGAGCATATGTCAACAAAGCCAATGAACAAATGTTTTTGATAAAACCATGGGCAATATGTGCTCAAGGGTCTAAGCTGCGCACGTATTCGTCTATGGCCTCTGCTACCCTTTTTGAAACCCTAACTGCTTCAACAACCGTCTTTGCACCTGTTACAACGTCACCGGAGGCAAACACGCCCTTTCGGCTGGTCCTGCCGCATTCATCCGTCTTTACAAGACCCTTTTCCGTTACGTTAATACCGGTCGTTGAAGAAACGATAACAGCCCTGGGCCCCTGACCGATGGCAATAATACATGAATCCACGGGAAACAAACTTTCGGTTCCCTTTACCGGAAGCCACCTTTCTCCTTCGGTTTTATTCCCGGATATGCGCGAATCGGCAAGGATGACTCCTTCATCGGTAAACTCCACGGCGGTTTTATTGAATATAATTTTTGCCCCGTCGATTTTTGCATACTCCAGTTCTATTTCACGGGCGGTGACAGATGTTTCATCCGAATTACATATAATTGCCACTTGTTCGCTTCCGTGCCGGAATGCAGTTCGGGCAACATCCATTGCCACATTACCGCCCCCGATCACGGCCACACGCTTACCAAGCCTGTAAACTGAAGGATTTCTAAGATACTCTATAGCATAATGGACATTACCGAAACTTTCACCCTTAATGTTCAGCCTGGACGGGCGCCAAACCCCCGTGCCCATGAATACCGCTTTATAACCGTCCCTAAACAGATCATCCACGTTCAAATTCGTTCCAATGGCGGTATTGGGCCGGATCCTTACCCCACTCGCAATTAGCGTATCCATCAGCCTGTCCAGGATGGACTTAGGCAGCCTGAATTCCGGTATACCATAACGCAGTATACCGCCTATTTGGTCATTTGCCTCAAAAATCGTAATATCATAATCCCGTTTTGACAGCTCAAAAGCTATCGTTATACCTGCGGGGCCCGACCCGATGATGGCAATTTTACCTTTATTTCTTTTTGGAGGTATCGGCTTATAGATATTCAGATAATAGTCGGATATATAACGCTCAATGGCGCTGACTTGCACCGGTGAACCTTTCTTTCCCAGGACACAATGACCTTCGCACTGGTTTTCCTGAGGACAAACATGGGAACAGACTAAGGACAGCGGGTTGTTGCTAAAAAGCAGCTTTCCGGCTTCCGAGATTTTACTTTCAAGTAGAAGAGAAATTACATCCCGAATGGGCGTATGTACGGGACACCCTTGACTACACATGGGATTTTTGCACTGTAGGCATCGTCTTGCATCTTCTATAACGTGTTTGTTCATAATTATGTCTCCTTAAATATTGAATTGATACATTTATCTGATAAAATAATAAGATCTGAAACGTCTCCTGGTATAATGGAATGGCCATCCAACCACTATATTCCAGAAAGGACCGTTTATATTTCACAAGATATTATTATATCATCAAATATATTATATCCAAGATGTTTTTGAAGATCTCTTGTTATTTCCGCAAAAATAAAAAAGGCTTTCAAAAACATCGTGCACAAGATACAAACTTTAGTTTTGCTTATTAAAATATTTAAACCATGAATTACAGCTGATATGTTTGTTTGAGGTAATATTTTCCTATGGTTGATATATTATAATTTGGGCTTTCCCCATGCTCTTAGCTTGATATAGAGCAATATCTGCTTTTTGGAATATAGCGTCATACGGCTCTTTTTCATAAACCAATGCTATACCAATGCTCACCGAAAAATCCCCATGTTCAACTATGTTTTTAACAAGATTACTTAATCGTTGGCATTTTTTGTAAACGAAATCAACCGAGGGAATATCTTTTATATATATATACAAAGCTCATCCCCACCAATACGACCAAGGATATCAGTATTTCTAAAGATTCGCCTCATTGATGTTGCCACATGCTCTAACACCCGATCTCCAGCTAAATGACCGTATGTATCATTGACGCTTTTAAAACCGTCACAATCCAAGAGTATAAAGGCATCTGCATTGTGGTCTTCTTTTTTTCAATTCTTTCCACGATCAGCTCTTTAATTGTTGCAGCATTATACAACCCCGTTAACTCGTCTATTTGTGACTTTACAAGAAGCTCTTTTTTCTCAGCAACTTCTTCGCTTACATCGATAAGTTTCCCAATTATGTATTCTGTTTTTCCTCGATGGTCGCATATGCTTGAATTAATTGCCTTAAAAGTCCCCATTTTACCTTCGGGCAAAGGAAGTGAGATAATGTTATCCGGCCAGTAGGTATTATGACTTGACAAAGCATGTTTTGGCTTAGCAATTACTTCGTTTATACTTTCTTTAGTGTTAAATATCTCATAAAATTTATCATGCAACTTCAAGTAATTAGTCTTTACAAAATATTCATATAGGTATTCGTTGGATATTTTAGACAGGACTTCATACTTTCTATTTTGTTCTCTAAGCTTTTACTTGCACGCATACTAGAAAACATACTTAGAAGCAATATGCTTAAAGTGATAGAAACGGCGATCGTAATTTCAATGCCATAAGTATCTAACACCATCGATAAGGTAACCTTCCGATCGATGTGTGATGATACATCTAAAATCAAAGTCTGCATTTGATTTGCATCAATTGAACTAAGCGATTTATTAATGATCAAAAGCAATATTTCATCATCGCTTAATATCCCGATACAGTATTCCCTTGATTCTCTGCCAATAGGAACCGTAACGATATTATCATAGCTATTGAGTAATGTATAGTATGCTATTGAATAGGGATTCCAATATCCATAATCTGCTTTCCCGCTTTCTACCGCATTCAAGCTATCTTCTCTAGTATCAAAGTAAAGCGTATTCTCCTCCTTAATCCCTTCAGGAAGTACGCCGCCTTTAACAGCCGCAAAGGTTTTATCTGCTAATTGATCCACTTCAACAAAAGAATTCATATAAAGAATCGTTTCCCTCTCTAAAAAAGCTGCGACAATACCATGTCATCCGGTGCATAGTTCGGTGAAATGCCATATATAATTTCACAATTGCTATTCAATGCCTCATCAACAGATTGATAGATGCTGCATCGGAAGTTGATCCCGGTAATTTCCGATATTCTATCTAACACACGTTGGAAAATGCCTTGTATTTCTCCGTTTTCATCGGTAAAGGAAAGGGGAGCGGCTCCATCAATGGTAGCAGCCTTAACAACTTTCCTTTTAGATATATAATCCTTCTCCTCCGGTGTTAAGATTGTTTCAATTGAAAGTGACATGGGTGAATAGATACTATCGACTTCATCCCTTGATGCATTTCCGGTCATTTGATCATCCAAAGTTTTCTATTTTGCTAAAACAACATCTCCGGGCATACCAAATAATATAAGTAGAGTAAATACACATATAATAGTACTTGTTCTTTTAATTGACGTTATCTTCTTGTTGTATTTCATGCTCTTAATCCACCTTTTATTCCCTTAACATATCTGTATAATATTCCTATCGAATGCTCTTTTACAACTTTCAGTTCAGACTCCTTAAATTCATCATTATATCGCTTGTTGTTTATAATTTTCCGATAGCTTTCTCCTATACCAATATATTACAAGGATTTACTCCAAATAAATTAAGGGGCTGCAAAAGTTAACTACCGAAATGTTACAAATTCCCCTTGCTAGATCGGCTAAGACCTCACGAAGAAGAAGAAAGTATACTTGTAGGTCAATCATTATTAACTCCAAACATTTTTATATATAAATATACCCTTGGTATGCTGTCTTTAACAAATACCAAGGGCTAAAAAATTAAGTAACAGAATTAAGATGCCAATGTCACGGAAAAATACAAACAAACGCTATCATTATTCTTAAGCCTCAATCCTTAACCGCCTTTCGTCCATATCACCCAATGGTTTTTGGTTTTCTATGCTTACAGGCTTGATCATTATTGTTAGTAAAATTGCGATAATGGCTGCCACTGATGCAATTACAAAGGCCGGAAACATCAGATTGATATCCGTTGCAGCAACGTTTTTATAATACCCGGCGATGTATGATGATGCTATAGCGCCAATACCAAAACCAATTAAGACGATGCCGTAGTTTGTTGCCGTATATTTAGCACCGAACAAATCGGATGTAAAGGCAGGAAATACGCTTAGAAAACCGCCATACGCAAAACCGATACAAGCTATCAAGACAAAGATCATGTATCCGGTAGCAATGTTTACACAAAGGGACAGCACCGCGGTTAGGCAAAGGAGTAGGATAATAGTTTTCTTTCGGCCAAGCTTATCAGAAACAACACCCCAGAAAAGCCTACCAAAGGAATTGGATAAAGTAATGGCAAACACGCCTACCGTTGCCGTTTCTGCCAGATCACGGGCCAAAGCAATGGGCTTTGCGAAAGCAATCATCATTAATCCGCTCATACATGCAAGCATCAACGAAAACGTTAACAAGTACAACTGGGGCGTTTTCAAAGCCTGCGACGGCATCATATTCAAAGTTGATGCTCCGGAATATGCACCGTTGGAAGTCCATCCTGCCGGTTTAAAATCTGAAGGTGGATTTTTAATAAACAAACCTCCTACAACACAAACGATTAAGAAAATTAAAGAAAGTATTTTAAAAGATATCAGTTCGCCTTGTCCCACAATACCATGTCCAAAGGTTTTAATGATTGACTCAACCACCGGTGTAAAGACCACTCCACCAAAGCCAAGGGCGGAAACAATGACACCGGAGATAAGGCCTCTTTTATCAGGATACCATTTTTGGGCACATGCAATGGTAGTGGTATAAATAAACCCCATTCCAAGACCGCCTAAAACACCATATGTAACCCAAAGAAGCCAAGGCGCTGACGGCGTGGTAAAAGATGCCCAGAAAAAACCCAGTGCCAAAATCAAACCACCGATAATTACTGTAAGACGCGGACCGATTTTGTCTTGTATTTTTCCTCCTATTGTGCTGCCAACACTCAAAACTGCAAGCAAAATTGAAAAGGCAAGTGCAGCATTTGCATTATTACCTGAAAAAAGACTTTTGGCAATACCTTCTTGAAATATGCTCCAAATATATGCCGTTCCTAGACATAATTGGATTGCAATGGTGGCAATGACAGGTATAATACGATAAGTTTGCTGTTGTTTCATTTTTCCTCTCCTATTGCGTATTTTTTTAGATCCTAAATAGGATGACACAAAAATATTCTATTTTTTACATAAAGCGCCTAATGGGTATACTGAATTTTGAATTAATTTTAATAGATACGAATTTGTTTTTTAACGATTGTAAGCTTCGTCTGTTTTTATTTTCATTATATATACCATGGGTATTTCTATTTGTCAATATATATTCTTTGTTTTGGCTTACATTGTTTCATTTTATCTTAGATATCCTTTACTGGGATAAAAAATACTATCAATAGCTACCATGTAACCAATTACAACCCATGTAACGTGTTTAATGTTCATATATTAAAGCCTATGGGCCTTCGGTTTCCAGCTTCTGACATATTTCTGATTCCGTTTGGGTTAAATGCTACTTGGATAAACTTGAAACAAGAAACCTAACACTATTAATTCTTATTCGGTTGAAATTCTGTTTTATCAAATCCGGCCTCACGATACTCGTTACACACAATTTTAAAGCATATATCATATTATATATAAAACAATATTGTGAAAGGAAAGAACAATATGTATAATAACTACAAATGCTATCCTATCCTCTATTACGATAACCCGCCCGTGTATAACCCATACGGTTACACATGCCCTTACTGGGCTTATATGTCGGATTACTGCTCGGCTCATTGGGAAAATTTCATTCCACTGAGAGATTACGGACCAGAACCCTTGGTAGTTAATATCGAAAAGGCAACTTTAAGAAACAATACTTTCCGCACGGCTTTATGGACCGGGAATCATTTGCAACTTACCTTGATGAGCATTAATGTCGGAGATGATATAGGTTTGGAAATGCACCCCGATTTGGATCAATTTATAGGCATCGAACAAGGTCAAGGTCTTGTCATGATGGGGGATAATAAAAGAAATCTGTGTTTTCAAAGAAAAGTTTATGAAAATTATGTAATAATTATACCCGCCGGTAAGTGGCACAATGTAATTAATATAGGTTGTGTACCCCTTAAACTATATTCTATTTATGCACCTCCTGAACATCCCCATGGTACGGTTCATAAAACAAAGGAAGACGCCCCAAAACACTATGATTACTGAAAAATACTATAGGAATGTAAATAATTTTTATATACGACCGGTCCGCGTCTTTTTTAACGAACGAAGTTTTAGCTAACGATTAAGTTTACAGTAATACCTATGATGTTCTTCTTTAGAATTAATAGCAGTATCTGTTTTTCCAACAATATCAATTACACGATTAAAACAGATAATATTTTGATTTGGTTTAAGGTAAGTTTCTTTTTACCGGTGTACAAATAAAAAAGGGCACTCATAAGAGTGCCAAATAAACAT
>DUOD01000050.1 GCA_012838995.1 Clostridiales bacterium | reverse complement strand
TATGTTACCATGAACATTGGTTTTCAGAAAAAATGCAAAAAACTCATTGACATGTTCCCGTAAACGAAAGGTGCAAAAAATCAGCCCAAGACATCAATCCGAGCGGCTCGTGCCATGTTGAGTGCGTAGCGGGAATACGTCGTATAGGTTTATAGAAGTGCTTAATTTTAGATACTTAGCAAGGCATATACTTCTTTTGAGCCTGTAGGCAACAATGTAAAGATTGAAAATATAAAGCAAAGAAGTTTAACATGATGCTATCTGAAAAAAAACTTCACACCCAGGAGTGATGAAGAATTTCACAAAGGGTGAACAAAAACCGCATAATGCACCGATCATTAAGGAAATTCTAAACAACGCAATAGAATGAAAGGATCTATTGATGGAGTTTGGATGGATTAATCTGTTTGAAGCGGTGATTGTCACCACAATGCTGATACCAAGCATAATATATGCCATAAAGAACAAGGTTTAGTAAACAAGTATACAAACAAGGTAATGAACTTAATTGAGCATATTGGAAATGCGGGTGCATTTTTTTTGCTGAGTAGACTGCTATTTCATTACTGGGCACCGGTTACATTTGCGGTTTTATTTGGATTAGGGCACATATATAACCGTGGCGAACAATCAATAAATAGATGTGATTTAATACATAGTTGATATTATTTTATGGGTTATATATTATAATATTAAAATAAACAGAGAAAAAGAGTGAATTACATGTTCTTTATAGGGATTTTTGGTATACAGGACAAAGATCAGTTTATAGGAACCTATAACAATGTTGTATGTCCATCGTGTGAAAGATTAGGTGGATATGAAATTCATAAGTCGTATACATATCTACACATATTTTTTATACCGATTTTCAGGTGGGATATTAGATATATTGTAAAAACTTCATGTTGTGGCTGCCTTTATGAACTGGACCCTTCCGTTGGAAAAGAATTTGAGAAAAATCCTGACACTGAAATCAAGAAAGAAGATCTGAGACGTGTCGACAGTTATTTTCCCTTCAAATATTGTTCGAATTGTAAAACCGATGTGCCTGCAAAATTTAATTATTGTCCATATTGTGGTGAAAAATTACAACTCCCAGGAAAGGGCAAGGTAACTTAAAAGGATAGGGGAAGGTCCCGTGGCATGAAAATATATTATGTATGATATTTAAAAAATTATTTCTGTTTAACTTCATTTGATGAAAAAGGGTAAAGGGGCCAAACTTTTAATATAATGAAGCTCAGGTTATAAAACTGATAATAATTAGAGAAGGAGGATGGTGCTATGCGCCACAAAATTAAAACCGTAAAACCTCAGCAGTTTATCGATATAACCGATAAGGTTGCCAATGAGGTCAAAAACAGTAACGTACGAAGCGGTATCGCAGTAGTATATGTGCCCCACACAACAGCCGGGGTTACAATAAACGAAAGTGCCGATCCGGACGTTGTGCGGGACATAATTTCCGCACTGGACAAAACGTATCCCGTACATGGGGAATATCTTCACATTGAAGGGAATTCCCATGCCCATATAAAGGCTTCTCTCATGGGCTCATCCTGCACCGTGGTGATCCAGGATGGGAGACTTCTGCTGGGCACCTGGCAGGGGATCTACTTTTGTGAATTCGACGGGCCCAGAAACAGGGAATTCTATGTAAAGATCATTGAAGGTTAATTGGAACAGGGGGATAATGGCAGCAAAGGAAATGGTTCTGAAAATATATTGGACTCATGCAGCTTTTTCGGACAAGAAAGCTACTTGGCATTCTCCAATATAAAAAGATATACAGTATAGGTAATTCAGCCTGTGGACATGTTTTCTCATGCGTGTCATGTGCAGGTAATCAGTATTTTGAAGGGGAGGGCACGATTCATGATATTCTTATGTTATCCGAGATGCACCACTTGTCAGAAGGCCAAGAAGTGGCTGGAGGCAAAGGGCGTTGTCTTTGAAGAAAGGCATATCAAAGAAAACAATCCTACGATCGAGGAATTGAAGGATTGGCACAAAATGAGCGGCCTGCCGCTGAAAAAGTTTTTCAATACCAGCGGGCAGCTGTATAGAAATCTGAAGCTAAAGGACAAGCTCCCTACTATGGGCGAAGATGGACAGTATAGTCTACTGGCATCAGACGGAATGCTTGTAAAGCGTCCCATTCTCATTGGTGACGGCTTTGTTCTGGTGGGCTTTAAAGAAGCCGACTGGAAAGCTGCCCTGGGTATAGAATAGCCTATCCTTGTCGATCCGATTCTGTAGCATTGATGTCATGCCCAATTCTTTATTTAAGCCTTTTTACCAAGGGGCTGTTATAAAGAGGCGTTTTTTAATTGCGGGAAATATAGAGGTCTTTATTAAAGTACAGTTCTTGAAAGCATGGTTGCGTTGACATTATGGATGTTTTTTCTTAAAATTGGCTTAAGCTAAGTCGTCATTATGGATGGAAAAGGAGGATGGGTTATGAAGGAAGTTTATGAATTTTTAAAAAAATGCGGGACATATTATTTAGCTACGGTAGAAGGTGATCAGCCAAGGGTTAGACCCTTTGGCACAGTGGAAATTTTTGAAGGTAAACTTTATATCCAAACAGGCAAGGTAAAAGATGTGTCCAAACAGCTCCAGGCAAATCCAAAAGCGGAAATCAGCGCTTTTGACGGTGAAAAGTGGATCAGAGTATCAGGTAAGCTGGTCAGAGATGACAGAGTAGAGGCAAAAAAACATATGCTTGATAATTATCCGGAACTTAAAGCCAGGTATTCACCGGAGGATGATAATACAGAGGTTCTCTACTTTGAGGATGCAACGGCTACCTTCTATTCTTCTGACGAAAAGCTAAATATAATTAAAGTAAAAGAAATCAAGTTTTAGTAAAAATATTTGACGTTTAGGCGGAAAAATGAGTAACATCAGCCATGATAAAGTTATACATAGGGAAAAGCGAATAGCGGACCCTGCTTAATGATCTCATAAGATCAAGCCAAAAAAAATTATTTGAAGATTCTATAAATAATCTTTACTGCGGATTTGTATGTAAAGCTATGCCGATGGCCGAGCGTATACGGTTTTCATAAGGAGCAAGGAGGTGATGAGAATGGCAAAAGCACTCCTTGTTATTGATATGCTGAAAGATTTTCTGGATGAGGATGGCGCTCTTAGTATCGGTGAGGCCAAAGATTTTATTCAAAATGTGGCCGCAAGGGTAAATGAGTGGTGCAAGAGCGGGAATCCCATAATCTATATTATGGACAGGCATTTGCCCCAGGATGCGGAATTTAAAATGTTCCCACCCCATTGCCTTGTGGGTGAAAAAGGCGGGGAAGTTGTTGACGAATTAGCGCCAAAGGATGGGGATTTGAAGATAAGTAAGAGGCGTTTCAGTGCTTTTTTCGGTACGGATTTGGATTTGACACTAAGAGAGCTGGATGTTACCGAACTGGAGCTTGTGGGAGTTTGCACCCAAATTTGTGTTCTTTATACAGCCGCCGATGCCCGAATGCTTAATTACAACGTGACGGTACGCAGGGATTGCGTAGCTTCTTTTGACCAGGAAGCCCATGAATTTGCCTTGAAGGAAATGGAGAAAACCCTTGGGGTAAAAGTGATCTAAACAGGATGTTTGGCAAGATCTTATTGCTGCTGTAAACCATGCTTGTTGTGGTAAGGAAAGATACAGTAAGAACATAAGAATTTATTCTTGAAAAGATAATAATTTTGGATATTTAAAAAAGTACAACCTCGTGCGTATCGGGAGGAGCAAAACTAGAAGAGAAGTTCTGCTCCTCTTTTTATCGGAAGACACATAGCATAATTCATTAAGAATTGCCAAATGGGGTACCAACAATCACAAAAATGGTTAATGATGTATATAAGAAAATGGGCTAAATATTAATTTAATCTTCTTGCCTTTACTATAATAGAATAAATGGTTTTTCATGAAAATGGGAATCTGTGGTCTTAAACTATAGATATAATATATTTGGAGAAACCACGATTATAAGCAGAATAATAATTCCTCCAATCTTGACTTTCCATATCAAGACATCCATCAACCATTTCTTAATCCAAGTATGCAATCAAGTCAAGTCCAAATTAGTGTGTAAATTACCTCGGTTATCAAACGGTAGCTAATGAGACAATAGCCTAAGCGTTTTTATGCCGCGAAAGCAGTTGACGATGAGAACATGGCATGTTAGGCTGTTGGC
>DUOD01000049.1 GCA_012838995.1 Clostridiales bacterium | reverse complement strand
TAAATTTAACCTTACCGGCCTTAACCTGGTCTGCCAATATAAATTCCAGCACCTTTTGGGCTTCGGCGGTTATATAAGGTCCTATCCCGTCGCCGCCCACTATGCCTATAATTATTTGATCCAAAGTACTGTAGTCAATGAATTCCCTTTGGGATTTTATTTTCTCCAGCCTTTCTAACTGCTGTTCCAATAATTTGCCGAATTGTTCCTTGGCTGCATTTATTGCTTGTTGATAACCCATTATCCATTCCTCCCATGTAAAATTATTGTCCTGATCATTGTGCTGTACAGTGCTTGCACTCTTCACTCAGCTCAATTTTTGAGATAATTTTAAACAAAAGTTTCTTTACCTTTTCGTTGTTTTGTTCAAAAACCTTTAATACCTCTTCTTCGGTTACAGGTTTTATATCCTGGTTGTCTTCCAACCCGGCGTCATAATCGGTAATCAGTGCTATATTGGCATAACAAATGCCCTGTTCTCTGGCCAGTATTACCTCCGGGTATTGGGTCATATTAATAACCTGCCATCCCATTTGACTGAACCATCTGCTCTCAGCGGTGGTGGAAAACCTGGGACCTTGTATCACCACCACGGTACCCTCTTCATGGATGGTTATACCCATTTCTTTTCCGGCGTCTATGGCCAGTTGCCTAAGATTTGGGCAATAGGGATGAGCAGCGCTTATATGTTTTGTCTCCGGCCCGTCGAAATATGTATCGGGTCGCCCCCAGGTCCTATCGACAAATTGATGGCATACAACAAAATCGCCGGGCTTTATATTTGCCTGTAAGCTGCCGGAGGCCGTGGGAGCGAGTATGCATTTTACGCCCAATTGCTTCATTGCATAAATATTCGCCCTATAGGGTATCTTATGGGGCGGGAATTGATGGTTTTTGCCGTGGCGGGGCAGGAAGGCCACCTTTTTCCCTTCTACCTCTGCTATTGCTATGGCATCGCTTGGTTTTCCATAGGGCGTATCCACTTCTACTTCCCGTACATTATCCAGGAAAGAATAAAAGCCTGAGCCGCCAAAAACCCCTATGTCAGCTTTATTGCTCATATACAAATCCTCCCTCGATCAATTCTCCTCATATTCTACCATAGTTTTACTTGGATAGGCAATCAGTACAATTCCATTAAAGAAAACTGCCCCGGTATTTAAAAAACTTAAATGTTAACACTTTTTTAAGATTTCTTAAATCAATATACACAATATCGTAAATAATTTGTGTAATAATAAATTATGAGAAAATCAGTAACCCTTTAACACCCAAAACCCAATAAAAGTACAGCCAAAGGCTGTACTTTTATTATTTATGCTCCCTCTCCAATTGGCCTATGTATTTACTGATCTTACTGGTTTGATTTCTATAGTCTATTATTTGCTGGTTGCTCATTTTTATCTTTTCACGGAGTAGGTTTTTAACATTGTTATATATACCGTCAAAACCCACATTTTTTAATAAATGTTCCGGGGAAATGACCTTTTCCTCCAGTCTGTTGTTGACTAATTTATAATAAAGAAGCCGTTTGTCCTTGGTTAGTATCACCTTTTCCTCTATACCCTTTGAGTAAAGAACAATGCCCTCGGTCAGGTTAACGATATGGCCGCCGTAGCTTTTTATGGTAATATCATTGCTATATAGAATATCATACATGGCATGCAGAATATTTATCATTTTCTTAACGGCTTCATCAATCACACGGTTGAGCCTATGGAGGGCATCAGCCCTCTCCAGTTCAGTTTTCTTTAGTTTTTCTATCAGTTGCCTTATCTCTTCCATGGTTTATCCCCTGTTTATTTCTTTCTTCTTTTTTATATTATACCCTGCAATACCCACCGGTTATTATATAGATGTAATACTACCGATATAGTGCTACCGTTTATATTTCCCGCCTTGCTATAAACCCTGTACTTTACTGTGTCCGATACACCGCCGGCCTTGGTAATGCTTAGTATGATGGTCAAAATTACCGGCCGGTTTAAAAGGCCAAACCTGAAAACCCATGTCGGAAAAACCGCAACTGTTTAACAGCCCAACTCCAGCTTTAGGTCCTCGTCGTATGGGCCTCCCTTTGGTCCAGGGTATAAACAATCCCAAAATCTTTCTTGCATGACCTGACTCCACCGCCGTGGTCAAAGGAACAAAGGATGATGGTTTTGGTTTTAATTTGCCCAATTTAATATGGTGTATTCAATTAAAAAAAGCCTTTGCCGATAGCAAAGGCTTTTGCCGATTATTCATCTTTTTGGGACTGTTCCCGATCGCCGACTATTATGGACTCGATATACACGTTAACAGCTTTTACCTTAAGCCCCGTCATCTTCAAAATATTTTCACTTACTCCCATTTGTACATTTTGGCATACTTCCTTAAGATTTTTCTCTAAAGTTCCGGATATGTATATATTCAGACTAACATCGCCGGTACTGTCCCTTTCCACGTACACCCCCTCACCCGGGCTTTTTGTTCCTATAAACTTTTTAACGGTATCTATTGTGTTTCCCTTTAAGGCCATTACGCCATCTATTTCTATGGTGGTATTTGCCGCTATTACCTTGATTACTTCTTCTTTAATAAATATACTCCCGTTATCGTTTGTACAAATCTCTATAAACTCTTTGTTCATGCTAATTCCTCCATTCTTTTTATATGAATAATATACCATAATTTAGTATTAAAATCTATTTTAATATATTCTAATAATTCCATACTAAAATATGCATACTTATGAAAGAATCATGATATACAAAAAATCTTTTTGATGTTATATACGGTAGCTGTTATAATAAAGCTAAAAATATTAAAGATAGGTGATACTTAATGAGTGAAAAAATCGGCATTATAGACTTGGGCTCAAATTCAATACGATTGATGCTTATGGATGTATACAAAAACGGTGATTACAAACTCATAGACGAAGTAAAGGAAATGGTGCGCCTTAGCGAAAATATGGGGCCGGAAAAGGTTTTAAAACTACCTGCAATAGAACGCACGGTAAACGGTATAAGGTTTTTCAAGAAGATTTGTGACAACGACAAAATCACCAGGATTATAGCCGTAGCAACGGCCGCCATTAGAGATGCAAAGAATAAAGATTTAATCATGAGGAAACTTTATACCTCCACCAATATAAATTTCAAAATACTTACTGGAATGGAAGAATGCTATTACGATTTTCTGGGGGTAATCAGAACAATTGACATTCCCTCAGGTTATATTATGGATATCGGTGGGGCCAGTACCCAACTTATTAAGTTTAAAAATAATTCAATAATCGATTGCTACAGTTTGCCCATGGGAACCACCACCCTGGCGGAGAGATTTTTAGACCGGGACAAATCCAGTGAAGAACAGATCAGCAATATGGAACGGTACATAAAGGAAGAATTTCTGTCCCTGCCATGGATAGGCAAGGACGAAGACCTGCCTTTAATATGTGTTGGCGGTACCTTAAGAAATCTATGCAAGGTGGATATGCATAGGAGGAATTATAGCTATAAGAAAATCCATAATTATATTATGGATACAGCAAGTGCCGTAGAAATATACGATGATTACAAGTTTTCAGACCTAAAAACCCGGCAAAACATACCAGGTCTTTCCAAAGAAAGGGCGGATATATTCCTCTCGGGTATCGGTATACTAAAATGTTTTATCGAAATAAACCAACCCAAGAACATAGTAATGAGCGGATGCGGGTTGAGGGACGGTATATTTTTTGATTATCTAATAAAAACCCAAAGCAACTACTTAAAAACATCGGTACTGCAAGCCAGTCTGGATAACGCTATGAAATACTACCATATAAACGAAGCCCACGCATATCAGGTATGGAAACTGGGCCAGTCGATATTCGAACAGTTAAAACCCCTGCACAATTTAGGTGAGTGGGAGAAAAAACTGTTGACGGTGGCTACCCTGTTACATGATTGTGGTGTTACCATTAATTATTACGATAAACACAAGCATAATTTTTATGTAATAAGCAATTCCACATTCTATGGTTTGGATCATAGGGAAATACTTTTAAGCGCCTTTGCCACATCTGCCTATCAACATCCGGACATACAAAACGCTCGACAAAGATACGAAAATATATTACAGGACGGCGACGACGCAATAGTAAAAAAACTGGCAGTTATTCTCCGGTTAGCCGAAAGCCTTGACAAAAGCGAACTGGGCATTGTCAAGGACGTCATATGTAACATCAACCAAAATGAAGTGGTGATAAAAGTTATCTCCGGTGAAAATACACAACTGGAAATCGCAAATGCTTCTAAGTATGCCCAGCAATTCTATCGAATATTCAACAAAAAGCTTCGCGTGTTATAACATGCGAAGCTTTCTTCCTATTCCTCGCCGTACATGGATATATGCACATCCCTGGGAAGGGCAAAACCTGCAGCTGCCTCAACGGCCTTTAGTATGGCACTGGGTACGGGACATGCAATATGGGCAATATTATGGGCGGCAATGGTATATACGATGCTGTTATTGAGCTTGCTGAAGATCTCTTTGTAGGCATCCACCTGCTTTAGTTGTTCGCCTATTTTTTGTATATGGGGACACTGGCTTTCAATATCCAAGGTTACATTTTGCATGTCCTCGCAGCTGGCGGTTATGTTGGTAATAAACCGACACACGCCCGAATCTACCCTTACCTTCATTGGTTTATCCTCCCGTAGCGGAATTTATCATATAAACTATTCTATAAAGATGACAATTATCCTTCAAATCTACAGGAATTTTGATTTTTGCATATTTACCCCTTAAGTTGTAGATGAGATTTATATGTGCTATAATGCCTTTGTGACAAAAATATACATGCTATCGGAGGGCCATATGGATATAAACAAAAAATGTAAATTCATTCTGATAAAAATCCATCAACTTTGCATATATAAAAATATACAAAAAGATGAAACCTTTAAATCCTTTTACGGTTTTTTGCAAACCCTGTCAAAGCCGGTTATAGACCTTCAAAAACTGTGCAATACATATAGCGATATATATACTTCCCTGGTGGAAAGATACCGGTTTTGCAATGTTCCACCCTATTGCGATCCATGGCAGCATTATATAATCGAATTTATTCTAAAGGATGACAACATATTCAGCCGGGAAAGTCAAGGCCGGTTCATGGCAAACAATAACACCATAAATTATTACCAGGGAGTGGCCAACGACTTAAAAATACTAAAACTGATTTACGACTTTAACTGCACGGAAATGGAAAATACCATGAAAGAAGTGTTGGCCAGGGCGAATAAAGCTAAGCTTTTAGACAGCAGTGTTACGGATATACCATTGATGTCTGAATTATTCGCACAAAATAAAAATCCCGTTGAAGACGGTAAGCCTTCCCATAACGGAAATATGATAAAAGCCATGGTGCATTCAAACTCCTGGCACGAGATGGTTGCGGCCTTGGCCGAGTATTATTCCCGATGGGGTTCAGGAATTTTCAGCAAATATAATGCCTTTAGATGGACCAGGTCAAATAACAAAGGTAATTTATTGCCTATCGCTGAATATGATCCAATAACCTTTGATCAACTGGTTGGGTATGAACTTCAAAGAAATATAATCATAGAAAACACAAAGCAATTTTTAAAGGGTTACCCTGCCAACAATATATTGCTGTACGGAGACAGGGGAACGGGCAAGTCTTCCACCGTCAAGGCTTTGTTGAATATGTTTTGGTCTGAAGGATTGCGCCTTATAGAAGTTCCCAAACAATATTTGGGCGATTTTGCCCAATTAGTAAAAATGCTAAGGTATAGGATACATAAGTTTATCCTGTTTGTCGATGATTTGTCCTTTGAAGACCAGGAAACGGAATATAGGGATCTTAAGGCAATTTTAGAAGGAGGTATAGAAGCAAGACCGCAAAACGTACTGCTGTATGCCACTTCCAACAGGAGACACCTGGTAAAAGAATACTTTTCCGATAATTCCGACAGGTTCAGGGACGAAGTAAATGAAGGCGATACCATACAGGAGAAATTATCCTTGGCCGATAGGTTTGGTATCAAGGTAACCTTTACAACGCCAAACCAAACCGAGTATCTGAATATTATCGACAACCTGGCCAAAAGACGTAAATTGTCCATCGACAGAAAAACGCTGCATACAAAGGCTTTGCAGTGGGCCATGCAACATAACGGCCGCTCTCCCCGAACGGCCAAACAGTTCATCGATCAACTGGAAGGGCAGTTACTGATGAAAGCCAAGTAATGTCCATAAACTATTCCGGCCCGTTAATGTTCCGTCAACGGGCCGGACTTTGTTTTACCGGCATACCGCCGGCAAAGATATCCTCATGGTAATTATTGTCATCCATATCACCTTTTTATTCAACTCATACGCGGCACAACCAAACCTTATCATAGCTCCACCGGCATTCAAAGCATGCTGCAGTACCCCCGCAATACTGCACCGGTTAAGGTTTACCTCGCCCACCTCAACCCTTTACGCGTAATATGATGCCCAAATATTACCAATGGAGGTTATCTTATAATTCCTGGGCAACTTGTAAACCCTAAGTTTTTAATAGTTACAATAATCCTATCAGGACCTGTTCCTGTGCAACTGTCCTTGTCATTATGCACCTTAGAAACCGTCCTTTATTTATCCCTTTTGAAATACTTAGACATTGTTGCACAAAGGGTATAACGGAATACCTGATTTAATTTAATAACCATTGTTGATAGTAAATAAATAATAATTGCTCCTTTGTGCGTCATCCAATCAAGGCATTAAAAATCCTTTTTCCACGGCCCTGTCGATAAGCCCTTTTGCAAAATTCCAAAGCACGGCACAAACATCGCCAATGGCCTTATTCCGTTCTATAACCTTATCTCTGGTTACCCCGTGTTTTTGCCAGCTGTGTCCCTTGGTATGATAATTGTGCAAAAGGGGCTGCAATCTGTCCAGGGCGGCTGCAAATCGGGCTTCAACTGTTGCCCGTTCCTCAAACTCTTGCCACAGCTCCATAAACTCCTGGGCCTGGTCCGGGGGAAGGATGGCAAACAACCTGTCCGCCGCCCTTTGCTCCCGTTCCTGTTTATCATTAAGGGCATTGTCATCATAGCAAAAAGTATCCCCGGCATCTATCTCGATTATGTCGTGGATAAGCACCATTTTTATAACCTTTAGAATATCAATATCTCCTTCAGGTACATACTCCGAAAGCAGTATGGCCATTACCCCTAAATGCCATGAATGCTCGGCATCGTTTTCATACCTTGACCCATCCATTAATATGGTCTGCCTATAGATCTTCTTAAGTTTGTCAATCTCTATTATAAACTGTATTTGTCTTTCCAATCTTTCAGCGTCCATTCTTTAATCACTCCTTTATGTTCTATGTTATCACACACCCACTTATTTTTCATTATAACTTGAAAAACGTTTTGCCGTCACCACGATATCCATATCAAGCCCTTGGCTCTCCTTTAGCCGTTTTCTTAACAGAAAATCGGTCATCGTGGTGTCTTTACCGAAAAACTGCGGTAGTAATAAATGTATATTCCCTTTGCTAATAATTGTTACTCACTTTTTATTCTCTGACTGATAAACGGGTATCAGCGTGACATATTTAAATGTACCGTTCATCGGATTTATTTCCATATGAAAATGAAAAATGTTATATTACCGATTGTAACGAATGGAAAAAAGGGCAGATGAAGAATATTCGGCCTATTTTCTTAAAATAATATAATATATATTACTTTAAAGGAGCATAACCATGGACATAAAACAAAACATAATTATACCCCTCGGCTACGGAAAATATTTCAAATCCGAAAAGATAACAGGCTTTCAACCCATCGAAGAGGATCGGGGCCCGGGCAGAAGAACCTATGTATATGTCGAAGGGATCAAAGAGCCCATAATAGCGTCCAGGACTGAGGAAGCCATACTAAAAAGCCTGGTAAACAAACAGGAAGACGAAATGAAGGCAATGGCCGCCATGGAACTCCTTGAAGATTTGCTCAACGATCTGCAGCATGTGGGGCCGATGTTGAGAAAAAGCATAAAACAAGAAGCAAGGATAGATTTGGATAATATCGAAGATAAAATAAAAAGAATAATGGATTATGAAAACCAATGAACCGATTTGCTTACGGCTATAAAACATTTTATACCTTATGACTATGCCTGTCTCCTTCTAACCTCCCAGCGTTGCAAAAAAGATACGTTAAAACAGATAATTCCGACAGAAAATTGTTAAGCTTTCTTTGGTCCACCGGATCAAGGCGAAGCCAAAATTGTTAAAAGGGGAAATATGTTTTATAATAAACCATGGAAAATATTACATCGACATGGAACGGACAACCAAGAGGAACACTTTTTCATTGCCTATGCCATATTGTAAGATATAAAATTATAAATAAATCCAAATTTTAAAAAAGGAGGAAATGGTACTAACCAGACTGATATGAATGATAAAAAACATAGTACACTACCCGAACGGGATCAAATACCCGACCACCTAAAATGGGACCTGTCAAAACTATACCCGTCCCTTACCCAGTGGGAAGAAGATTTTGAATACGTAAAAAAGGAAATGAATAAGCTTACCGACTATCAGGGTAGGCTGGGTACATCCGGTGATATACTGCACGAGGCACTTAATCTCAATTTTGAAATTACCAGGAAGGTAGAAAAACTATATGTTTATGCCAGAATGAAAAAGGATGAAAATAACGCCAATGCCACATACCAGGCGCTGGCCGATAAGGCCTTAGGCCTCCTGGTAGAGTTGGAAAGCATAGCATCCTTTATAATACCCGAAATCCTGGCGATACCCGAGGAAAGACTTTCAAACTTTGTCTCGGACGGAAAATTCGATATATTCAGACACTTCCTGGATAATATAACCAGGCAGCGGCCCCATATATTATCCGCCCGGGAAGAACAAATAGTTGCCCTAACCGGTGATATGTCCGAGGCCATAAGCAACATCTTCTCCATGCTCAACAACGCCGATATGAAGTTCCCTGAAATTGAAGACGAAAAGGGTGTATGGCAAGAGCTGACCCATGGCCGGTACATCCTGTTCATGAAGAGCAGCAACCGACGGGTACGTAAGGACGCCTTCGCCGCCCTTTACCATACCTACGATAAATTAAAAAATACCCTGGCCGCCACTTTAAACGCCAGTATAAAAAAGGATATTTACTACAGCAGGGTAAGAAAGTATAATTCCCCCCTGGAGGCCTCCTTAGACCAAGATAACGTACCGTTATCGGTTTATGAAAACCTGATAACCACGGCGCGGGATAACGTGAACCACTTGCATAAATATATGGCCCTGAAAAAACGCTGCCTGGGGTTGGATGAACTTCATATGTATGACCTATACGCCCCCATTGTAGAAGAAGTGGATATGAAAATTCCCTACGAAAATGCCAAGGAATATATCCTGGAAGGCCTCAAGCCCCTGGGGCAGGAATACAATAAACTGCTGGTAAAGGCCTTTCAAGAAGGCTGGATAGACGTCATGGAAAACCGCGGCAAGACCAGCGGTGCCTATTCTTGGGGGCACTATGACGCCCATCCCTATATACTGCTTAATTATCAAGATAATATCGACAACGTATATACCCTTGCCCATGAACTGGGCCATGCCATCCACAGTTATTATTCCAACAAAAATCAGCCTTATGTAACGGCGGGGTATAAAATATTCGTTGCAGAGGTGGCTTCGACGTTAAACGAAATACTCCTTACAAAACACCTGCTCAATACATTGCCGGACAAGGCCCAAAGGGCTTATATACTCAACCACTACCTGGAACAATTCAGAACCACCGTGTATCGTCAGACCATGTTTGCAGAGTTCGAAAAGACTACCCATGAAATGGCGGCCGAGGGCAACCCCTTAACAGCCGACAGGTTCAACAGCATCTATCATAATCTAAACGCCGAGTATTACGGACATGACGTGGTGATTGACAGAGAAATAGACATAGAATGGGCCCGTATTCCCCATTTCTATACCGCCTTTTATGTTTATAAATACGCCACCGGTTTTTCGGCGGCGGCGGCACTGTCGCAAAAGATACTGGAAGACGGCCGGCCGGCCCTGCAGCGCTATCTTGATTTCCTGTCAAAGGGAGGGTCCGACTATCCAATAAACCTGTTAAATGCAGCCGGGGTGGACATGACATCGCCTGCACCCATTCAAAGGGCCCTTGAAGAATTTGGCCTGATGGTTGAACAAATGGAAGAACTTATTGGTTAGCAGAAGTTGGCAATAAGCCTTAACATGAATATTTTGCAGGCTCATCTTTTCCGATTCTCATATTGCCATGCCCGGGACACCGTCTGCCCGGGCCCTATTTCTTTTAGCATAAAACCCCATAATGGCCTTATTAAAAATGGATCAAGGCAGGCAAAAGCTTACCTTGATCCATATCCTTGCAAAAACTAAATCTATTCGAACAGCGGTGTGCTTAAGTACCTCTCTCCCGTATCGGGTAACAACACTACTATCAATTTATCCTTATAAGCAGGGTTTTTGGCCAGCTGCAGTCCGGCACGGGCACAGGCACCGGACGAAATGCCCACCAATATACCCTCCTTTTGGGCTAATTTCCTGCTCGTTTCAAAGGCATCCTCGGCATCCACCTTGATAATCTCATCGATAATGTCGGTGTTTAGCACCTTGGGGATGAATCCGGCACCGATGCCTTGTATGGCATGGGGTCCGGCACTACCGCCCGACAATACCGGCGAATCCGACGGTTCAACGGCCACTACTTTAATATCCTTTCTTTTGGACTTAAGAACCTCGCCCACTCCGGTTATGGTCCCTCCGGTACCCACGCCCGCTACAAAAACGTCTATCTTTCCTTGGGTATCCTCCCATATCTCCTGGGCTGTGGTCAGCCTATGGATTTCCGGGTTGGAAGGATTATCAAACTGCTGGGGGATAAAGGCATTACCGATATCAGCGGCCAGTTGTTTGGCTTTATTTATGGCACCCGCCATACCCTCTTTTCCGGGGGTTAGTACCAATTGAGCGCCGAAGGCCTTCAGCAGGTTACGTCTTTCGATGCTCATGGTTTCGGGCATGGTCAATATTAGCCTATAGCCTTTTATTGCACATACATATGCAAGGGCAATGCCCGTATTTCCACTGGTAGGTTCTATTATAACGGTGTCTTTGTTGATTAGCCCCTGATCCTCCGCCCTTTTTATCATATTAAGTCCTATCCTGTCCTTTACGCTGCCTCCCGGGTTAAAGTATTCCAATTTGGCAACCAACTGGGCCTGGGCACCCTGTGAAATATTTTTAAGTCTGACCAAGGGAGTCCTGCCGATTAATTGTGTTACATTGTCATATATTTTCATATGCTTCCTCCTAAGGATATTGTCATGTATTCCCATATGATTACTTGGCATTCATTATATTGAGCTAATTTTTATTTGTCAATAGGGTTTTGATTATTGTTTCATATTATCCCTATATCATGAATAAAATCAATAAAAGCAAATATGACGGCAGGTAGAGGGTAATGATAAAGTATTTATTTTTAAGAAAACCGACCGTTTTTGTGATTGTTTTATCATTATTATTGTTTTTAGCAGCAATACTGATTTTAAAACCCAGCCATGACCGGCAACACATGGAGACTACAAAGGATTTAAGTAAGGTAAGTATCATAAACCCCGAATATAAATATTTCATAAAGGTCTTTGAAGGTGAGGATGTGAATGAACTTAAGAGTGCGGATTGCTATTATTCCACAGAGGATAAAAAAGAGCCCATACCTGAGAATTCATCCCATACCATAACCTTTCTTTATCAAAACCAAAGGCCAGGGTTTGTATATTATAACAAAACCATGGATATTTTCCATAACAAGGCCAACAACCGTCTAAGCCTGTCAAAGGCGTTGGAACATCGGCTTAAGGAACTTATCCGCATTACCGATTTAGCCATCCAAAAAACTTATGGAAGGCTGCTGCCCTGGGAGGAGGTTAAGAAAATATTCCCTAATATGACCATTGCCAGGGTAGTGGACTTTCGGACCGGTCTGTCCTTTACGGTACAGCGAAGGGCTGGCAGCAGCCATGCCGATGTCCAACCCCTTACCGCCCAGGACACGGCCGTTATGAAGGAAATATACGGCGGTGTCTGGAGTTGGGACCGCCGGGCCATAATCCTTGAGGTGGATGGGTACAGGATAGCCAGCTCCATGACAGGGATGCCCCACGGATGCGGAAAAATAAAGGACAACAACTTCGACGGTCATTTTTGCATACATTTTCTTAACAGTACCACCCATACATCGGGCAATGTTGACAAAAGACACCTGGAGGAAATACTAAAGGCAGCCGGCAAACTCCCGTAATTATGTATGGTCATAATATCCATTCTTTTATATAATATACAAAATAAGAGTGTAGGGGGTATAAATGATTAAAGGTAAAGCAAAAAAAAGGGGCGGCACAAAATTTGTATTATGCGCCATTATCGTTATACTGATTGTAATAATCTTCGTCGAATTTAGAAACCACAACAATATCCAAAGCATGGTGGCCCAGTTTTTCGAGGAATGTATGAAGGGCAACATCGAATATGCAACGGAAAAAATCCCGGATATAAGCAAAAGCGACAGAATCTTTATACAAACCCTATCGCAACGGGATATCATACAATGGGTAGAAGTGGGACTTGTGGATCCGTTACCCAAAAAAACAAAAAAGGTAAGTATCAGCCTTGGTATTAATAATAATGAATACCATACCTATATTTGGGTAAAAAAATCCAACGGCAATTGGGTGATTAAAGATTTGCCCAAACTGGAAACCCTTGAACAGGCTTACGTGGTCAACCAGCATACCAAAAAAAACTCTACCCGTTTTGAGCTGCTCATAGGTGAAAAACGGCGCAAGCTTTTCTGTCCTGCCATTGTCCAAAAGGATTATTCAGGCAGTATATGCCATTTGTTGGTACTGGATAATCAGGTAGCGGATATATCACCTTTAACCAAAAAAACCGGAACAAAAGTATTGACAGTGAGGGATAACCAAATAGAGGATGCTAAATTGGATATGTTGGATTTAAGTCCGAAGGTGTGTGTATATCAACACAAAAACGGTGAAATTAAAGCCGCTACCCTGGAAGACGTTGTCCCCGGCATGTCGGACATAGATTACTATATAACGCAGGACACAATGTCGGCGGTGGTGATAGGTACCCATTTCCCACTGGATACCATACGGGTTGCCTTAAATACCACGGGCTTTAAAGGTCTTAAACATCAGAGGGTGGATATTAGTTCCGGCAAGGAACTGGTGGTTGAAGACAAGGTGTCGAATATAAGCCATATCATACCGCCCAATACCACCGTTACCTTCCAGAGGATGGACGACGGCATACTGTGGACATACGGCGATGAAATCCTTTTATCCAAGATCAACCGCCTCCATATCAGCTCCCCGCAAGATCAGCCCATAAACGTACCCTCCATTGAAAGGGGGAATGACGGTTTTACACCGGCCTACCACGGCAACCTGGAAGTTTCGAAGTATGAAGACGGCCTTGCCCTGATAAACGAACTGCCCCTGGAACAATACCTGTACACCGTTGTACCCAGTGAAATGCCCTTGAGATTTGGTATAGAGCCGCTAAAGGCACAGGCGGTAGCCGCCAGGACCTATGCGATATATTCCGTCATGAAAAGCGGCTTTAGATTTGCCGCTGCCCACGTGGACGACAGCATAGCCTCCCAGGTTTACAACAACACCCCTGCCTACCCCCTCACCAACCAGGCCGTTGATGGCACCCGGGGGGAAGTGCTGTTTTTTGAAGGCCGGCCGATTAACGCCTCTTTCTTTTCCACCTCCTGGGGTTTTACGGCCAATAATAACGAGGTATGGGAAGACAGCATCACCAAAAAATTCCCCGGTACCCCCATACCGTATCTGCAAGCCCGAAGCCAGACCCCCAAAGTTATGATGTATCCGGACAATGAAGAAGAGATAAGGAATTTTTTAACCTCGGATATGCCGGAGGCATACGACGCCCTGTCGCCCTATTTCAGGTGGACGGCCAGGCTAAACCAATCCCAGCTTAAAGCCATGTTTGCCAACAACCTTCCGCTGCTGGAAAAATCCCAGCCTGAATATGTGTTCGGGATAGACCAAAAATCCCAAGCAATGCTTTCTCGCCAACCCTTTGAAATAGGTGCTGTAAAAGATATCCGTATTGTTAAAAGGGGTCAGGGCGGAAATGCCATGGAGCTGGAAATACAAAGCAACGCCGGTGGTTTTAAAATAATAAAGGAGCTGAATATACGGCTGTTATTTAAGCCCACCGATGACGCCAGCCTGGATATTTATCTGCAGGACGGAAGGGTACAAAAGAACTACGGTCTACTGCCCAGCGCCTTCGTCTACTTCGACATCCTTTATAACGATAAAAAAGAAATAGAATCTTTGACCATATACGGCGGCGGCAACGGCCACGGAATCGGCATGAGTCAATACGGGGCCCTTGGCCTGGCCCAAAGGGGCTATAATTACCGAGAAATTCTCAGCCACTATTACCCGGATACAGAAATAAAAAATATATTGGATTAATGTTATATGGTATATATACAGGGTATAAATAAAATAGTATTATTAATACAATAAAATTCGGGAGGATACTTAATGGATTTTTATACCAAACTAAGCGAATATTACGACCATATTTTCCCCGCTGCCTTCACAACCCTCGATTTTATAAAGGATTTATTCAGAAGGCACGCCGTACATTCGGTTTTGGACCTGGCTTGCGGTTCGGGCAATTATTCGGTGGAACTTGCCAAGTGGGGGCTGTCGGTGACCGCCGTGGACCTGGACAGCCAAATGGTGGCAAGGGTGCAAGCCAAGGCCCAACAAAAGGGTTTGCCTGTTAGGGCGATAAGAGGAAACATGCTCAATATATCCAAAACTATTAAAGAAAGCTTTGACGGTATAATATGCTTAGGCAATTCGTTGGTGCATTTAACCGAACATGGGCAGGTGGCCAAAGCCCTTAAAGAGATGAATAATCTCCTCAAACCCGGCGGTGTTCTAATACTTCAAATAGTAAACTATGACAGAATACTAAAATACAATGTTCAAAATCTTCCCATAATTAGGAATGATAAGATGGATTTAACCTTTATAAGGGAATATCTAAAAGATACCCAAACGCCTCTGATAAATTTTATTACTACTCTAAAGGTAGGGAAGGATGAATTTAAAGACTCCATAAAGCTTCTACCCCTTCGCAGGGAAGAATTGGACGGCTTATTAGAGGAATCCGGCTTTAAAAATAATATCTATTACGGAAGTTTTGCGGGATGTGCTTGGAAGGAAGATACAATGGCAACCATATCGGTAAGCATAAAATAAAAAGTCGTGTAAAAACACGACTTTTTTAATCTACCTGGTAATCCTCGGGGTATTAAAGCCCGTTGACCTTGCCCGTGCATTATTCCTTTGGGCCTTTCTGGCAATCCTGCATTCCTTACACCTTAACGGTTCATTTTCAAAACCCTTTTCAGCATAGAATTGCTGTTCGCCTTCCGAAAAGATGAACTCATTTCCGCAGTCCTTGCATACCAAAGTCTTATCTGCCATAATCATTTGCCTCCTTCTTCATGGATTTACGTTGAAAAAATATTCCTCCATGAACAAGGAGAAAAATATTTGTTTCAAGTACTCGCATATATTCTATCATATACACTACATTATAACAAGGAAAATATTTTTATGTTTTTTAATTTAATAATACCTTATTACTTCAAACCTTTCCATGGAATAGTTTTCGTCTTCTCCTATACCCGCTTTTTGCAAGGCTATAGAAACCTGTTCCTCGGGGGTGTCTATACCCTCCAAGTTGGGAAGCAACAAACCGGATCGGTGGCCTTTTCTTACTATCACCCCATATTTTTTTACATCCAATTCCTCAAGGGATGATACAGGTTCGGGTGTTTTTAAGATATCCACCGAATATACCAGCTTTTCAAGTTCGCCTTTGGATACGGGATTAAACCTGGGGTCATTGGTGCCGGCGCTAATGGCATTATGGATTATTTCCTGGATAATGTTTTCGTAGTATGGATGGATGGTGCCTATACATCCCCTTAAACGACCGTTCTTTTTAATGGTTACGAACACACCCGCCCTCTGGTCGGCCAATTCAGCGGGCAGCATTCCAACACCGCTTATCACTTTACCCGTACGTACATAATGTTCAAGGGCCTTTCTGGCCAGCTTTACAGGTGGACTTTCCTCTCGGGGTATATGCTTTTGCTCCTCTAACTTATTTTGTTCAAGTTTTGTTATTATGGATCTGTCTTTGTCATATTGACTGGGATAAAGACCGGCCACGCAATATCCCACGCCAAAGGGACCTTCATAGGAGAACACTTGGGATTTGACGTCATACCCATCCAAGGCTCCCATCATCATTATGATAGGACGCAACCCGCATTCTCCCCCTTGATCCACCAGTTTTTTATCTATTTTAATCAAGGCCTGTGCATCAAATTCCCTTAACGACCGGACGATCGTTTCGTCCAGTTCACGGCCCTTTGGACTGTAGCCGGCCGGTGCACCTGGTATAAGGCGGTGGGATAAATCCCCGCTGGCTATTATAACGACATTTTTATCCCCGCCATCCCTTATTACTCCGCCTATAATACTGCCAAGGATGTATAATCGCTCGTATGGAAGCAGGGCCATGGACATATGAACCAGTTTATATTTGTTTATATATTCCCTTCCAAAATACAAAGGAATTAAAGCGCCGTGATCCAATTCGGCGGTAACATTGTACCCCCTTGCCATACTTTTGTCCACAGCCGCCACCGATATACCATGGTTTTCTACCCGGGAAGCTATTTCCCTGCACAGGACGGTGTCGATATCCATCTTAATTGATACATCCATGGCTCCAAATCTGCCCAAATCACCCTGTAGCTCCGCATCGAAACTTATGGCCAAAGCATCTCTGAATATAATACCATGGGGTGTTATGAGTAAAATGGTATCCGGCTGATGTTTGTGTATCTCCTCCCAACATTTCTCCATGCTTTGTGCCGTGGCGTCTATTTTTCTTTGTTCGCCCCGTCCCACCTCCGGTATGATGATAGGCGGATGGGGCATCAAATAACATGCCAGCAGTCTGCCCATATTACCCCTCCTCATAACATATTTATGGTGAGCATTGCAATATCGTCATTTCTCATATGCTGCGGGCAGTGGGCCTCCACGTCCTTCAAAATAGCATCAATCATATCCTTACCCCTTAAACGTGAATTATTCTTAATTGTGTTTATTAACCGTTCTTCACCGTAAAAATATAAGGGATTATCGGTATTTCTGGTTTCGATCAGGCCATCGGTATATAATAATATATTGTCGCCCTTATTTAAGTGAAACTTTGAGTCTTCGTAAGGATAACTATCCAAATACCTGCTAATGGGTGGACCCTTAACCAATAGATTCTTCACGACGTAATCGTTGTACAGTATCGGTAAACAATTGTGCCCGGCATTTGCCATGGTAAGGGTGTTGTTCCTAAGATCTAAAACACCGTACAGTACGGTTATGTAGCTTTCATCGTCCAGGTCAACACCGTCAAATCTTCTGGATAAGGTATTTAATATATCGGAGGGCTTTAATGCTGTAACCCCTTCATTTCCCAATCTCTCGCAGTTTATTATGGATCTCAGCGTTTCTTTGAGGAAAACGGCTACCATGGCCGCGGCAACGCCATGGCCGGCCACATCGGCCACAAGCATACCTATATGATACTTGCCCAATTTAAAAACGTCATACAAGTCGCCTCCTACCCTCTGGCAGGGAATGAACTTACCGTAAAAGGATACCTTTTCATTGTTTGGGTAAACCGTAGGCAAAAAACTTTTTTGTATCTTGCCGGCATAATGTATATCCCGCTGCATAATCTGGTTTTGTTTGAGTAGCTTATCATGCAGCTTTTTTTCTTTGGTAATATCCCTAAAAACCTCCACGGCCGCTTCAACCCTGCCGGCGTAGTCATAAATGGGCGAACTAATAATGGAATAATACCTGCCATTTAACACCTCGATCTTGCTGAAGGATTTTTTGAACCTTATAGCCCTGTCCGAAATACAATTGGCACACACGCCCTTGCAACCCATTATCTCATAACACTTCCGGCCCGTAATATTGCCCAGCTTTTGTGCCATGGATTTGTTGATCATCTTAACCACGTTGTTCCTGTCGATGACCCTAACCATATCCATCAGGCTGTCGAAAATACTTTCATAATAGGACTGTTGCCGTCTAATCTCGTTATCCAGCCGATTAATAGCATCATCATGGTAATACACCATTGAATCCACCCTTTACTTTTTTTAACTTACACAGGTACGGACACTGCCCATAGACCTTTTTCCATTCCAAAATCTTAAACAGGTTTGTCCGTAAAATTTGCTTGGCAATTAATTTTATAAAACCCTTGTAAGACCACGATTTATATAGAAATCTATTCAAAGACAGCTTGCTTTGTGGGGTTTTTGAATAAGTCGAACATCATTTTGATCTGTTTCACGGTATTCCTGCCTTGGGATAACTTGGGCAATCCATCCTCAGCAAAAAAATCCGCATCGCTGGTTTCCATACCGCCGGCCAGTCGTCCGCTAACAATTTTACATAAAATAAATATCTTATAAATATGGTACGGAAAGGGAACACGGTAGTGGTTTTTGTTATCTAAAACAGCCAATAACCTGACGGGTTTCACCTCAAGCCCGGCTTCTTCGTATGTTTCCTTCATAGCCACCTGTCCCGGGGAAAGGCCTATATCCGCCCATCCCCCAGGCAAAGCCCAACACCCGTCCACTTTTTCTTTGACCAAAAGAATTTTATTATCCTTAAAAACCACCGCCCTTACGTCTACTTTAGGGGTCTGGTACCCCGTCTCATTGGCGAATAACTCCTCTACCCTCTCCATCTCCATTCCGGTAAAGTCCGATACTATTTCAATGCTTATTTTTCTTAATTCCTCATACCTTTCGGCGTCATATTTATTTGTCGTATAGGCAAGACCTGACTGTGCTATTGCCTGGATCTTTTTAGCAACGTCAAGCCATTTATATTTCATAATTTTCCCTTCTTACCGTCAACATTTATCCCAATACTCTTAGCACCCGGCATACCTATCAGAACTATTTTTTCATTGTTCCGTCCCTTTAGTACGTTTTTTCCATATAAACAGCCAATTTTATAATTATTGTAAGAATGGTTAATCCGCACCTAACATGAATGCGGATTAACTGACTATGGATGCCGACAAACCATGATTGTCGACAAACCTTTATTCGGCTATTTAACTTGGTTATATGCCCATTCCAACCACTGCAACATGATCTTTATATCGTCCCTTTCAACGGTGGCGCCGCACCAAATTCTCAACCCAACCGGTGCTTCTCGGTATGATGCGATATCGTAGGCCACCTGCTCTTCTGCCAATAATTTAACCATTGCTTTTATTTTATCAGGCTCCAGATCCACCTTCAGGCATACGCTGGTATTGGAACGGATGCTTGGATCTGCAGCCAGGAAATCAATCCAATCCCTGGTGGAAACAAATTCCTCTATCTCCCGTAGGTTGTTTTGGCTTCGTTCAATTAAACCCTTTAAACCGCCTACCGACTCCGCCCAGTTTAGCGCATCTAAGTAATCCTCGTTGCACAGCATGGACGGTGTATTAATGGTGGATCCTTTAAAAATACCCATGTTTATTTTACCCTGTTTTTTTAACCGGAATATTTTGGGCATTGGCCATGATGGTGTGTAGCTCTCTATTCGCTCCACCGCCCGAGGCGACAGAATCAACATACCATGGGCTGCTTCCCCGCCCAGCACCTTCTGCCACGAAAAGGTGGTAGCGTCCAGCTTATCCCATGGAATTTCCATGGCGAACACGGCGGACGTGGCATCGCAAATGGTGAGGCCCTTTCGGTCGTTGGGTATGAAATCTCCGTTAGGTATCTTGACACCGCTGGTGGTACCGTTCCAGGCAAACACAACATCGTGATCAAAATCTACCTGGGACAAATCCGGGAGAAATCCGTAATCAGCGGAAAAAGTCCTCACATTGTCAAGTTTCAATTCATTTATTATGTCGTTGCACCATGCTTTTCCGAAGGATTCAAAATATATGACATCCACGGGCTTTGGACCCAGTAAATTCCACATGGCCATTTCCATTGCTCCGGTATCCGACCCGGGAACAATGCCCACAAGATAATCATCGGGTATTCCAAGTATCTCCTTTGTTTTGGTTATGGATTTATAAAGTCTGGCTTTGCCTATATCGCTCCTATGGGACCTTCCCAGGGGAGCATTCTTCAGGGCGTCTAAACTATAGCCCGGATGCTTGGCACAAGGACCAGAAGAAAAATTAGGGTTTTTTGGTTTAATATTTGGTTTTGAACTCATTTGCCAGCCTCCTCATAATTTGGTTGATACATTTATTGGTAACAATAATGGTCTTTAAACCCATATAATATATCTTACCCGTTGTAAAACATTCATTCTATTAAATACTACTACAAAGAACTTGCCTTGTAAATGCCGTCATTCATCTTTTATACAAAATACAGGTAATCTTTAATACCCTGAAATACTTCCGGTCATTGTCTGATTTTATAGGCTTTAGCCGTTACCTCCCGTTTATTAGGACAATACCGAGCAGTATAAATTATAACCTTGCCAGGTTGGTTACCAGATTGTACAAAAACCAACCGTCATCTATTAAAAAGTATTGGGGTTTTGCCGTTTTGGCATCCCTAAATACTCCTATACCGTTTGAAAACGGCTCAAAGGAAACTATCTTATTATACTTTATCCTAAAACGCTTTTTGCTACCGGAAAAATATATATGGGAATTAGTAATCCCTAAAAGACCGGTATCCACATGTACCATTTTCTGGGTCTCCACCGGCCGCCCCCTAAATCCGCCCGTTCTATAATATACTCCCTTGGCTATTCTTATACTAAACCCCCGGCTTCGGCCTACGTATTCCCTGTAGGTACGCATTTCGTAGTACTCTGCACTTTGAAAAACCCACACCAGCCTTTCCGACTTAAGAAAATTAAAGGGCAAAGCACCCGAAACCTTAAATCTTTCGGGGATTTTCCCCTCCAATACCTCCCTTATAACGGCGCCTTTTACCAATTTGTTATAAGCCGGATTTGTATAAAGCTCCTCTTTATCAAAACCAATGGCTTCAGCCATGGCGCTTAGACGTTGTTCTTCTTCCTCGGTTAGTACTCCGTCTTCAAAGGCGTGTTCTACAGCACCTTCCCATCCTCTCTTAACTACAGTGGGAAACTCACCTTCGGAAATATAGCTGTTTTTTGCTATGTCCCGAACTTCTTCCAATGCATCGTTAATGCTGCGATTATCCGAAAGGCAAGACTCGATTGCGCCGTGGATTTTCTCAATTCCTTTATTATAGGCCGCCTCGCAATCCTTATGCTTTTTTCTGAGGAACCCCGCCGGTTGCCCGCAGTATTTACAGTTGCCCATTTGCCATCACCCTGCCGAACCTCCAAAGTAGTCTGATATTTCGGCAGCAGCTTGTTCCATAAGTTTTTGGTAATTATGAAAAAGTTTTGGTATCACCCTGCCCGGTAATACCGATGCTCCTTTGTTCTCCACCGCCCGGCTTATCATCTTGATGGTACGGGTACCGCCCATCCAGGTAAAGGGAAAGCCCATGGTAGCGATGGGCAAAACTTTTTTGCCCGAAATATTTTGCAACTGTTGTATACATGCCATTATAATAGGCGACGGCGAAAATGCCCATACCGGGCTTCCGACTATCACAGCATCAAATTTTGAACAATCACAATCGCTGGTAATGGTAAACTCCTCTGATCCTCCGGCTGGAGACGAGTTATCGGTTTCCACCCGAACAATGTCAGCATTATGACCTTTATCCCGTAGCGCCTGAGCAATCAGTTCCCCAAACGCCAAGGTCGTGCCGGTCTTGGAATGAACTATTATTCCTATATTCATTTGTACACTCCCCTTCCACCATAGCCTTTATGCGGCTTTAAAATATTCTTTTAAAGTCGCCGTGCCGTGTCTGCAGCAGAAATACTAACTTGCTTTTTTGCTCCATTTTAATGCTTTACGAAAACCCCATGTTACGACCGAATATATTGCTATAACGACTATCAAAGTAATAACCCTTTCCCGCATAGTACCATCGGCCAGCAACACCGGCCCTAATCCAAATAAAGTTACCAGTATGTATAGGACAATAAATACTATTATTATAATCGTCCTTTTCATAGTGTTCCCCCATCTTTCTTATATTAGGTTTTTCAATGCTCATGCAGTCTGCGGGTATCCCATTGTTAAATAAAATAATAAAAACAATATTTATATCAAATATTTATCAATCGTGGAGCTTTCATACCCACGGCCACTAAAAAAGATAAAGGATTGTGTATGTATATTTATTGATGATATTCTCCATCAAATTCAAAACACCTTCCTTTAGTCAGTAATATTTTTCACATTTTTGTAAAATTTTCGAGTGGTTCAAGCCATGGATTTTATCATTAGCCAATTTAACAACATGAATTCATATATATAATATGTTATAATTTTTTATATGCTTTAGACACCAATATCTACGTTAATACATTTCTAAATATTTTGAGGAGAGATATTTATGATTAACAGAAAAATTATTGATTTTCACAACCACGCTTTCCCAAAGGATATAGCACAAAAGGCTATACAGCAATTGGAAGCCGCTTATTTATTAGATATTTCCAACGGCGGCGAATACAAGGATTTAATCGAAAGCGCGGAAGCTTGTAATATATATAAGATGGTGGTACTTTCCGCTGCCGTAAATCCTATGCAGGTACGGCCCATCAATGATTGGATTGCATCTATAGATAATGACAAAATAATAAAATTCGGTGCCATTCATCCTGACTATGAAAATTATAAAGAAGAGTTTTCAAGGATAAAATCCCTGGGTTTCAAAGGCATAAAACTTCATCCCATGTTCCAAAACTTTGTATTGGACGATAAAAAATTGTGGCCCTTCTATTCAGACATAGACAGGGATTTAATTATACTGGTTCACATGGGCGACTATAACACCGATGCATCGGCTCCTAAACGGCTTGCAAATGTAATAGACGCCTTTCCCCATCTTAAAATCGTGGCTGCCCATTTCGGTGGATTCGATAGATGGGATGAGGTGGAAAAATATTTAGTGGGGAAAAATTTGTATTTTGATACATCAAGTTCCCTAATCCTTTTATCCCCTGAGCAAGCCGTAAGGATAATAAGAAACCATGGCGCCGATAAATTCGTATATGGAACGGATTTTCCTGTTTCATCCCATAAAGAAGAATTGGAAAGATTCCTTAGCCTGCCCTTGACCGACGAAGAAAGGGATATGATACTTTATAAAAACGCCGCTAAGCTTTTAAATCTTTAATAATTGTCCGGCGACCACGCTCTTTTGTCCGCCCTGTCTATAACCCGGGAAGAGTTTCACCAAAAGATATACTTTTTAGGAGCATTTTTAGGCGTTGGGAAAGAAGTATAATACGCCTACTGCTCCTAAAGATTCATTACTGTTTTTATTATCCCTTCCATTATATAAACTTTTATATCCATTCCATTGCATAAAAATCTACATCAAAGACATTCGTGGGTTTTTGCCAAAACAAAGCCCCTTTTCATCAAAACTTCGCAGCCATACATTGCAAATACGATGATAAAGTCCACCTTGAGCCATTAACCGTTTATTGCCCATACTTTAAACATATATTCATATTGAAAAAAATAAAAAAAAGGCCATCTTTGTAAGATGCCAATTCTATCCATAAAAAAATGGCTCCTCAGGTAGGATTCGAACCTACAACCCCTCGGTTAACAGCCGAGTGCTCCACCGTTGAGCTACTGAGGAATGTTATAATAATCCGGCAGCGTCTTACTCTCCCAGGCGGTCACCCGCCAAGTACCATCAGCGCTGAAGGGCTTAACTTCTGTGTTCGGGATGGGAACAGGTGTGACCCCTTCGCTATTGCCACCGGATATTGT
>DUOD01000048.1 GCA_012838995.1 Clostridiales bacterium | reverse complement strand
CGGCCGCCGTTATGACGGAAGCCACTACGAGCAGTATTTTCTTGGTGAGCTCTATATTAACCCCCAGGCTCTTGGCGGTATCATCCCCCAGCATCATCATGTTAAGGTCCTTTGCAAATACCATAAGCACGGCTATACCAGCAGGTATGGGTATAAGCACCGTCTTTACGGCCGACCAGTCGGCGCTGGTAAAGCTGCCCATTGTCCAATATACTATGTTATGCAAGTTCTCCCGGCTGATAACCATGATAAAGGACACCGCTGCCGATAAAAAGGCGCTGACGGCCACGCCGGACAGTATCAAGGTGGTATCCGGCACCCGGGTACCCGTCCGGGATATGTTATACACCAGCAGTATGGTGGCCAGGGCACAGACAAAGGCCATGGCACTCACCGATGACAGGCCGGCAAAGACAAAGCGCAGGTTAAGTACCAGAGCTATGGTGGCCCCGAAGGCCGCGCCCGACGACACGCCTACCACATAGGGATCGGCCATGGGGTTTTTTAACATGCCCTGGAAAACGGTCCCTGCCACGCTTAAGGCGGCACCTACCATTGCGGACAGTACCAGTCGTGGCAGGCGTATGTCCAGCACAATGGTATAGAAAAAATCAGGCAGCTGTACATCCTCCGCCAACCCCTTAAGAAAGGGCACCCTGCTAAGCAATACCCTAAAACCGTCGGCCACCGATATGTCGGCAGCTCCCAGGGTGGCAAAGGCTATACCCAACACCGCCAACAAAACCACCATGATTACAATAATGATACCATAAAAGCCCTTTCTGTCTAAATAGGCCATGGATTATAACCTCCCATGTATGGGCTGCTGCCCTGTTTTGAAACAGGGCAGCAGCTGAAATGGGCGTTGTAACGAATATTTTATCCGTCACCCGCCTAAGAATACTAATTATTTATGGCATTGTATATGTCTTCCAATGCCTGAACCACCCTGGGCGATGGTCGGGTCACTATATCGGGGTCCAGGTCAAAGACCTTGCCGTCCTTCACAGCCGTTATACCGGCAAACTCCGGCTTGGCCAGTATATCCTCGGAAGAAGCCGCGTAATCGGCATTCAGTATAATATCCGGATCCTGTTCAATGAGCTTTTCCAAGCTGTACTGCAGCCAGTTCTCCTCTTCCACAATATTTTGTCCGCCGGCCATCCGGATAAGGGTATCAATATATGTATTACTGCCGCAGGTATACATGGGGGACAGCTCCACAATAAAAAACACCTTGGGTTTTTCCTTGTTATCCACCTTGGATACAATTTCATCTACCTGTTGTTTTATGCTGTCTGCCAGCTGCGCGGCCTTGTCGGGAGTACCGGTAGCCTGGCCGATCAATTCTATGGCTTTAAAAATGTCATCGTATCCTAAGCATTCGGTAGATACCACCGTTATACCCAGTTCATTAAACCTCTGGGTGGCATCCTCCTGGAGATACCCGCCGGAAATAACCAGATCGGGTTCTTTGCTGACTACCAGTTCTACATTAACACCGTCAAAATCGCTCACCTTTTCCTTTTGTGCCGCTTCTTCGGGATAGTTACAATACTCGGTTACTCCGATTACTTTATCCCCCAGCCCCAGGGCAAACAGTATCTCGGTATTGGCCGGGGAAAGGGATATTATCCTTTGGGGTTCTTTTTCTATGGTAACCCGGTTGCCTAAATAATCCTCTATGGTAACAGGGAATAGATCTTCAGCACTGCCGGTCTTTTGTTCTTCCTGTGCGCCGGAGTTTTCTAACTTATTGGCCGTATCCTCCACACCTTCGGAAGGATTAACGGCTACGTCCGTTGGAGCGGCCGGAGCGTTACAAGCGGCAGCAATTATACATACAAGCACCAAAATCAGTATAGTCATTATTGTCTTTTTTATATTTTTCATACCTTATCTCCTTTCTACAAGCATCCATTATCCGTTTCAGTCATGTTTCATACCTTAAATCCTCCGAAAAATCAAAATACCCTTCAACCAATACAGTCGAAGGGTACTATTTACGTACAAAACATCCCAACAAACACCTCCCTATCCATCGTAGGTTGAAGTTGTCCATAACAGGCAGGTCTCCTGGCTCGATTTCATCGCCCCGCTACGCCTTCCCGGACCTATCCAGTGGCACATGTAGCGGCGCTCATCCTCACAGTGGCGGGACCGCTCGGGATTTCCACCCGATTCCCTATTAAGCTTAATAAAGCACCTGTTACCGCTTTTTATTCAATTTTTCCATTTAATATTACCAAATTTTATAGGATAGGTCAATAATCTTTTCCCATACCTGTCCGTCGGTTTTTACCTGCAGGCCGGTAAAAGCGGCGCTTCCATCAATCAAACCCTTTTTCGTTCCCGAAACTTTCTAGGATGAAGCAAAGATTACAATCTAGATTAAAACATGTTTAATTTGACCCATGTTGTTTATATAATATATATAATTATAAAATTAAAAAGGAGGTACCTATATGGCCATTTGGAAATGCAGCAAATGCGGCACGACCAAAGAAGGTAGGTGTAGGCCTAAAACATGTCCCAATTGCGGAGCAAGCAGAGACGATTTCGTTAAAGAGGAATAAATAATAAATAAAGAAGCAGTAAAAACTGCTTCTTTATTTATTCTAAACCGCTATTTTATTCCACGCCACTATCCTACGTTAATTACCTTTTTATTTTTGTAATAACCACAATTTTTACAAACCCTATGGTTTAGCTTTGGTTGGTGGCATTGGGGACATTCCACAACGCCCGGCATTTCCAGTTTCCAGTTAGCCCTTCTTTTATCCCGTCTGGATTTGGAAGTCTTTCGCTTTGGAACCGCCATACAAACTACACCTCCTTATCGTCGTGCAACAGTTTCTTTAGTATATGCATCGGATTGTCCAGTTTCTCGTCCTGGCATTGGCATGTGGCGGTGTTTAGGTTGCTACCGCATTGAGTGCACAGGCCCTTACAATCATCGCTGCATAGGAATTTCATGGGTAGGTTAAGGTGAATATTGCTTTTAATCGCCGGCCATAGGTCCAGCTTTTCATCGTCATATTCATTGACATCGTCGTCAGGTTTATTGCTGCCCTTTTGTACATACTGTTCTTCAAAGGGTATTGATACACGATAATCGAATTTTTCGGCACATCTATAACAAATCACCGATATGGTACAGTCTATATCACCCTTGGCCAGTATGCCGTCGCCGGTTTTTATTAATTTACCCTTAACCTTTACCGGGGTAACAAAATTTAAATCCATATCCTCATCGGATAGGCCATCAAATTTCCTTTCCAGAGAAAAGGATTGTTCCACCCCGATATCTTTCTCCAGCCTGGTAATATCTATCATGGCCATTCCACTCCGTGTGAAATTAAGTTTAATTATATTCACTAAAAAAGTGTTTGTCAAGCCAATTAATGAGTGCTTTATTCACCAACCAGTTCCATGGTCTCCCGCGCGATCATCAATTCTTCATTGGTGGGTATTACCAGTACCTTTACCTTGGAATCGGGAGCGCTGATATCCATCTCTTGACCCTTAGTGTTGTTTTTATCCTCGTCGATTTTCACGCCTAAGAATTCCAGGCCGGCACATGAATTGCTTCGTATATCGGGAGTATTTTCGCCTATTCCGGCAGTGAATACTATTACGTCCACTCCTCCCATGGCGGCTGCATAGGCGCCGATGTACTTTTTCACCCTGTAGACGAATATGTCCAGGGCCAGTTTTGCCCTTTTGTTACCCTCTGAAGCAGCCTGGGCTAAGTCCCTAAAGTCACTGCTGACACCGGAAATACCAAGTACGCCGGATTTCTTGTTAAGGTAGTTATCCATCTCCTCAGCAGTCATGTTTTCCTTTTGCATTAAAAAGGTAACAACGGCCGGGTCTATGTCCCCTGAACGGGTGCCCATGGGCAGTCCTTCAAGGGGAGTAAGTCCCATGCTGGTATCCACTACCTTACCGTACTTGACGGCGGCTATACTGGATCCGTTACCCAAATGGCAGGTAATAATTTTCAACTCTTTTAAGGGTTTATCGAGTATTTCCGCTGCCCTTAGGCTAACATATTTATGGGAAGTTCCGTGAAAACCGTATTTCCTGATTCCGTACTTTTCATACATTTCATAGGGCAATGCATAAATGTATGCGTGCTCGGGCATCGTCTGGTGAAATGCGGTGTCGAACACGCTTACGTTGGGTTTTCCGGGCATAAGCCTTTGACATGCCTCTATACCCATTATATTCGCCGGGTTGTGAAGGGGGCCCAACACAATATTCTCCCTTATGGCGTCCATTACCTCGTCATTTATCACCATCGATTGGGAGAAATGCCGTCCGCCGTGGAGAACTCTGTGCCCTACTGCATACACCTCGTCCATGGATTTTATAACGCCATATTCTTCGTCAAGCAGGGCTTTGCTTACAAGTTCCATGGCAGCGGTATGATCTTTCATGGGTTTTTCGATCTTAAATTCGCCCTCTTTGTTATAAACCTGATGGGTAAGCATGGAACCTTCGATACCGATCCGTTCGGCTAAGCCCTTAGCCAGCACTTTTTCGTTTGTCATATCTATCAATTGATATTTTAAAGAAGAACTTCCTGCATTTATAACCAATACCTTCATTTTACTCTTCCTCCTATTGCATTTGTTGTGCTTGTACTGCCGTTATCGCAACTACATTGACCACATCCTCGGTGCTACAACCCCGGGACAGGTCGTTTATTGGCTTGGCAAGACCCTGGGTTATGGGACCGATGGCTTCCGCCCCCGCCAACCTCTGTACCAGCTTATATCCAATATTCCCTGATTGCAGGTCGGGGAAAATCAGTACATTGGCCTGTCCGGCCACTGAACTGTCGGGTGATTTCAGCCTGCCTACGCTTTCTACAAGAGCGGCATCTGCCTGGAGCTCCCCGTCCAGCTTAAGATCAGGATCCATTTTCTTTGCCAGTTTAACAGCCTGTACCACCTTATCCACCAGCTCGTGCTTACCACTGCCCTTGGTGGAGAAAGACAGCATGGCCACCTTGGGATCCATATCCACCAACGATCTGGCGGTCCGGGCTGATGATACGGCAATTTCAGCCAGCTCCTCGGCCGTCGGCTGGATGTTTACGGCACAGTCGGCAAACAGGAAGACGCCGTCATCCCCAAGGGTGCAGGTAGGTACTTCCATGATAAAGCAACTGGATACAACCGATATACCCGGTGCGGTCTTTACTATCTGAAAGGCCGGCCTTAACACGTCACCGGTGGTATACACCGAACCTGCCACCATACCATCCGCATCACCTACCTTTACCATCATTGCACCGTAATACAACGGACTTTTTATAATATCCTCCGCCTGCTGCCGGGTAACGCCCTTATGCTTCCTCAGCTCAAACAAGGTATCGGCGTATTCCCCCAGCTTTGGTGAGGTGCAGGGATTTATTATCTCCACTCCCGAAAGGTCGTACTTTTTATGAGTCTTTTCATCATCGGTTAAAATAACCGGTTGTGCGATGTCTTCTTTCAAGATAATTTCTGCGGCTTTTAAGATCCTTTCTTCATTGCCCTCCGGCAAAACTATACGCTTTTTATTGCTTTTTGCCTTTTGCCGTATGCTGTCTAATAATGCCAATTTTATGTCTCCTTCCTTTATCTTTGTATTGTATTTTATTTTATTCCATAAACCTATAAAACACAAAACCTATAATATATTCTATGCAAAAACGGAAAATCCTCTTTTTTTTTGTCTTTGACAAAATTTTTATTATTTCTTATTTTTTGCTATACTCCGATATGTCGGTATATACTTTTTTATACCGAATATATACAATATAGTTAGAGGTGATAAACATGTCGGTAGTAGGCATGATAACCGAATACAATCCCTTCCATAACGGTCATCTGTTCCACCTGACCCGGGCAAAGGAAATAACCGGCGCCCAGTATGCCCTATGCGTTATGAGCGGAAATTTTGTGCAGCGGGGCGAGCCGGCCATAGTGGATAAATGGGCCCGGACCCGGATGGCCTTAGCGGCCGGCGTCGATCTTGTGATCGAGTTGCCAGTGGTGTATACCCTCCAAAGCGCAGAAGGTTTCGCCCGGGGTGGGATAAGTCTGCTGGACGCCCTGGGGGTGGTGGACTTCATATGCTTTGGCAGCGAGGCCGGTGATATCCAGCCCTTGAAAAAAATCGCCGGTATGCTGGAAAGCCAGCCGGTCGAATATAGAGCTTTGCTCAAGGATTACCTAAAGTTGGGGCTGAGCTTTGCCGATGCCCGACAGAGGGCGGCCTTCGACTATTTTGAAGACAAAGACGGTCATAACAACCCATCCATACACCTTAACAGCCCTAACAATATACTGGCCATAGAATACATAAAAGCCCTTATGGCGATAAACAGCGATATATATCCGGTAACCGTAAAACGCATAGGGGCCGGTTACGACGCCGAGCGACTCAGCGGGCCCATATCCAGCGCCACCGCCATACGACAGTTCCTACATAACGGCGGCAACTTGGACGATACGCCCTTAAATACGACCCTACCCGACTTTAGCCGGGATATATTAAGGACGGAGTTTGAAAAGGCCAAAGGACCGGTTAGTTTAAAAGCCTATGATCAACTGGTGTTATCCATTATACGCCGGTCCAACCCCAGAAAACTTTCGTTGTTACCGGATGTATCCGAAGGCTTGGAAAACAAACTGTATGGAGCTGCCTTCAAATGCGGGTCCCTGGACGGGCTGCTGGCCGAGGCAAAGACAAAACGATATGCCTACACCCGACTGCAGAGGATCCTCATGAATATGATACTTGGTATAACCGCCAGGGAAATCGAAAGGTTCGACCGCCAGGGCGGCCCTCAATATATAAGAATCCTGGGGTTTAACAAAAACAGCCTGCCCCTGCTTAAAATGATAAAAATGCGAACTCGGCTACCAATCATAACCAAGGCCGCCCATTACAAAAAATGGGGCAACAAGGCACTGACGAAAATGTTTGAAAAAGACGTTTTAGCTACCGATATCTATAGCCTGGCCTTTCAAAACCCCAAATACCGTACGGGAGGCCGAGACTTCACCACCGGGGTGATAATCAAGAGCGCCTAGTTTTTGTCCGGGTATACTATCCCACGTTGTTTTGCCGTCCATCCTCTGGACTGTCATCTTTTTGACCGCTCCGGCCCAAAAGGTCCAGCAGAGCCGGCATGGCTTCTTGGGCAGCCCGTCTGCCCTCTTCTATACACTCACCCGCCAAATCAAAACGTCTCATGGATATGTTTGATACGTCAGGCCTTATCAATATATCGGCGGTTATGAGTTTCCTTCTTACCAGTTCTATTTCCATTGCTTCCATGGACTGGAGAAATACCTCAATTACATTTTTAGGCTTTGAATGGGTGCCGTTAAACCCCACATCGACGGCTATTACTATATCCGCTCCCATGGAGGAAACCACCGATACCGGCACCCTGTCCACCACGCCACCGTCCACCAGCACCATTGAATCTTTTATCACCGGTACAAAGATGCCGGGTATGGAAATACTGGCCCGTACCCCTTCATACACCTTACCGGTATTAATAACCACCGGCTTGCAGGTAATGAGATCGGCAGCTACCACCGACAATGGAATTTCCAGCTGGTCAAAGTCCCTGTCCCTGGTTAACAGCCTCATTATGCCGCTTACCCGATCACCCTTGATGAACCCCATCTTGGATATGGTGTAGTCGAATAAGGGTTTGTTACCCCCGGCGACTGCCATCTTTCCCAACATATTCGCCGATATACCGCAGCAGTACAGGGCACCTATCAGTGCACCCATGCTGCTGCCCGCCACCATGTCTATAGATATATTGTTTTCCTCCAAAACCTGCAGCACCCCAATATGGGCAAATCCCCTGGCAGCTCCTGCACCCAGTGCAAGACCGATTTTCTTTCTGTCCATAGCATTCTCACCTTTTCCCTTGGGATGAATAATATGGTATAATACCTACTTTATCTAATATACATATACAAAACACACGAAACAAGTGCCGGGGTGAAAATATTGTCCATGCAAAAATTTAGAGTATACGCTACCGCCTGCCTATCCGTTGTTTTGGTGTTGTTTATTGTATTATTCCCAAAAGAATCCCTGGATGCTGCATCCAGGGGAATAAATACATGGTTTAATATAGTATTTCCCGCACTCCTACCCTTTTTTATCGGAGCTGAATTATTGATCGGCACCGGCGCGGTGGCTTTCATGGGAACACTTCTCCAACCCCTAATGAAGCCATTGTTCAATACCCCGGGAAATAGTTCCTTTGTACTGGCCATGAGCGTAACCTCCGGTTATCCCATGGGTCCTAAACTGATAAGCCAATTACGGCAGCAAAGGTCTATTACAAGAATAGAAGGCGAGCGAATGCTTTCCTTCTGTACCACCTCCGGTCCCTTGTTTATGCTTGGGGCAGTGGCCACAGGCATGTATGGCAGCACCGCCCTGGGCGTAATATTACTTATATCCCATTATCTGGCCTGTATGTCCACCGGCCTAATATTTAGATTCTACAAGAGAGACCAGGACCTTTATTCCAACAAAAGTATATATAACACCCAACAAACAAAAGGCAAAATACTAAAATCTGCCTTCAATTCCCTTTATAATGCCAGGATAACCGATGGCAGACCCTTTGGAAAATTATTGGGTGATGCTGTTAAGGATTCCGTCTACACACTTCTACAAATAGGGGGATTTATAATACTCTTTTCCGTTGTTATTAATATACTGGATATAACCGGAATATTGGACGCCTCCGCTTCCCTTATCGGTATATTCCTTCCCCGTGGCCTGAACACCGGCTTTGCAAAGGCACTGGTGAGCGGCCTGTTTGAAATAACGGTGGGATGTCAGCTGGGCAGCCAGGTACCGGCATCACTGCTTCACAAAACATGGCTAGTATGTTCTGTCATCACCTGGGGCGGACTGTCGGTCCATGCCCAGGTAGCCAGCCTGCTTAGCAATAGCGATATATGCATAAAACCCTATTTGGTGGCCAAGTCCATCCAGGCTGTACTGGCCGGCATATGGGGTTTTGTACTCTTTAAGATAGCCTTTCCCTTGGCTCAAACAACCTTTAAAACCGATTACATACCCGAAGAAACGGGATGGTTGGGCAACCTTGTGGCATCTGGCAAGCTGACGTTTTGCTTACTTGGGGTAATGGCCACAACGGCCCTCCTGTGTCTGTTGCTAAGGAACCTAAAAATTATAAAACTTTAATCTATATTAGGTCTTTTACTGCGAAGCTCGTGGCGGTTATTCCTTACGCTTTCCAGTATCTTTTCTATGTTTTTCTCTAAGGTTCTTAATACTCTGTCGGCATATTCCGTGGACCCGAAGCGTATTTCCTTAGCACTTTGTTGGGCATTGGCCAAAATGGCCTGGGATTGTTCATAGGCCCGCCGACTGATTTCATTTTCGTCAACCAAAAATTTTATTTTGCTTTCGGCATCCTTTATAATGGTTTCGGCTTCCCTTTGGGCATCGATCAAAATCCTCTGACGTTCATTCTTTATCCACTGGGCCTTTTTTATTTCATCGGGTAAATTCAACCTGATATCCCTAATCAATTCAAGGCATTTTTCCCGATCGACACAAACCTTGGAGGAGAACATTATGCCCTTTGCATTCTCTATTTCGTCTTCTAAGGCATTTAACAATATCAAAATATCCACAACTAATCCCCCTTATTTGCCAGCTTATCCATTACCCTGTGCAGGATAACGTCCGGCACCAAGTCTTTTATACAACCTCCCAGACTGCCTACCTCCTTAACCGCGCTGGAGCTTAAGTATGAATACCGTTCACTGGTCATCATAAATACCGTTTCTATATTGTTGTCCAGCTTTCTATTCATCAAGGCCATTTGGAACTCGTTTTCAAAGTCGGATATGGCCCTTAAGCCCTTGATTATAACTTGTACATTTTTTGCCCTCATATAATCTATTAAAAGACCCTGAAAGCATGCAACTTCCACATTTTCTATATCCTTTACCACTTCTTTCATCAATTCTACCCTTTCCTCAAGGGTAAAAGTGGCAGTTTTGTTAGGGTTATATACTACTGCTACGATTACTTTATCAAACATCCTAGAAGCTCTTTTTATAATGTCGAGATGTCCGTTGGTCACCGGGTCAAAGCTTCCGGGATAAACACATGCCTTCATAGTGCACCATCCTTCACAAAAAAAGTTACAGCCGTACTGCCGTACATCTTCTGCCGTTTTATACGAAATTGGCCAATGGACTGGGGGATGCTGTCCATGGCGGAATGCTCTGCTATAACCATGCCATCATCCTTTAGTATATCCATATCGGAGATAAGCTCAATGGTGGGCACCAGTAATTGCTCGCCGTAGGGCGGGTCTATAAAAATCAGGTCAAAGGTGGGACCGCGGCCGCTCAGACCCTTTAAAAAAGCAAAAACGTCCTTTCTATATACCTGGGCCCTATCGGCAAAACCCAGGTTATTCACGTTGTCCTTTATGGTCTGTATACTTAAACCGCTTTTGTCCACAAAGAAAACCATGCTTGCGCCCCTGCTTAGGGCCTCGCAACCCAAATTGCCGGTACCTGCGAACAGGTCCAAAACAACAGCATCCTTTACGGATGTATATATAACATTAAACAGCGACTCTTTTATCCTATCGGCCGTCGGCCGTGTGTTCATGCCCTTCAAGGTCTTGAGCCTTCTACCTTTAGCGGTTCCGGCAACTATGCGCAAATACATTCCTCCTCGGTTTTACCTATATTTTAACATAATTATATACCTTCATCAAATAAACTTATAAATCCATTGCTCCGCGGTCTAAAAAATTTCAGGATATATTTTTTAAAATGTAATATTGTTGGTATAAAATACGAATATTTGCCAATAATAAAAAATGTCAGGCAAAAAAATGTCTGACTGGAATTCCCCATAGAGCTCTTCCTTCAATTTCTCCTCTCCCATATAGTTGATTTTGACTAAAATCAACTATAGAATCGCCGCAGTTTAAACTGCGGCCCTTTTTTAGCTGAGTACCTATAAATAAATCAAAATACAGGACAAGCGCCCGCCCATCCTGTATTTTGGTATATAATTTTGCTGTTAAAGCTGATTATCCATTCCTTAATCTATTGCATACCGCCCATTTTTCCTACCAGTTGTGATTCTGCCTGCTCGATCATCTTCCTTACCATTTGACCGCCTACGGCACCGCACTCCCTTGATGTCAGGTTGCCCCAATATCCCTGGTCGGGCTGTATTCCCAATTCGTTGGCCACTTCATATTTGAACTGGTCAAGGGCCTTTTCAGCTCCTTGAACTAATATCCTGTTACTCCTGTTTACACTTCCCCTAGCCAAACCTATCACCTCCTATGTTATTGTAGTTATAATTTATCCAAAAGCAGGTCAATTAAACGTAGTAATATATGGATGACAAAAACACCCTTAAGGGTGCTTTTGTCTTTTATTTATATCAAAGCCGTTGTTTTCCATCATTCGTTATTAGGTATTAGCCTTGCCCGCCAACTGGGATTCTGCTTGCTCGATCATTTTTCTTACCATTTGACCTCCCACGGCACCGCATTCCCTGGATGTTAAGTTGCCCCAGTATCCCTGGTCGGGCTGTATTCCCAATTCGTTGGCCACTTCGTATTTGAACTGCTCAAGGGCCTTTTCGGCTCCCTGCACGACTATCTTGTTTTTCCTATTTGCGCTTCCTTTAGCCAAGATTTTCACCTCCCAAATTGATTTCAGTATTAATTTAACCATATTTTAATCAGTTTACACATGTAAATTATGTTAACAATAGTCCTAATTTATGGAGATATACTGAAAATCCTGGCCAAACATTTTTTTTACCTGTCTTATCATTAATCGTAATTTATTTCCATAGTTTTTTGCCGGATCCTTTAGAAATTTTTCCACCTCCCGTCTAATAACGGGAATATATTCCATGTCCCGGATCAAATCGGCAATCTTCAGATCGGGCAGGCCATGCTGCCGCGTACCCAAAAAATCGCCGGGTCCCCTGAGCTTTAAGTCCATTTCCGATATTTTAAACCCGTCACTGTATCTTTCCAGAATCTTCAGCCTGCTTATGGCCTCACCGGCAGAAACACCGGATACCAAAACACAGCTGGAGGCGTGGGAACCCCGGCCTATCCGTCCCCTTAGCTGGTGGAGCTGGGCCAGGCCGAATCTCTCTGCGTTAAACACCACCATCAATGTTGCATTGGGTACATTTACGCCCACCTCAATAACCGTGGTGGATATCAATACCTTTAGTTTATTGTCGGTAAACCGATCCATTATATTCTGTTTTTCGCTGTTGCTCAGCCTGCCGTGAAGCACTGCCGTTATCCCGTCAAAAAAGGGATCTTCCGTCAGCATATCATACACGTCATTAACCGACAGTACGTCCAGCTGTGAAGAAGCCTCTATCAAGGGACATACCACATATACCTGCCTGCCCTTTTTTATTTCATGTTTCATAAAACCCACCAGCCGTTGGTAGTCGTTCATGTCTATTACATAGGTTTTCACTTCTTTCCTACCCGGCGGTAACTGGCGTATGGTGGAGATGTCAAGATCCCCATGGAGAATAAAAGCCAAGGTCCGGGGTATGGGTGTTGCCGACATTACCAATACGTCGGGGTTTTGACCCTTTCCGGCAAAGATTGCCCGCTGCCTGACGCCGAACCTGTGCTGTTCATCGGTAATTATCAAACCCAAACGTTTAAACTCCACCCCTTCTTGGATAATGGCATGGGTGCCCACCAAAATATCTATTTGCCCCTTGATTAGCTGCTCCAACAGTTGTTCCCTTTGGGTGGATGTAAGGCTGCCTGTGAGCAAGTCGGTGTTTATACCCATTCCTGCCGTCATTTGCGTCACCGTTTCATAATGCTGCCGGGCGAGTATTTCGGTGGGTGCCATCAAAGCACTCTGGTAGCCGTTGTTAACGGCTATTAACATGCAAAGCACTGCCACCACCGTCTTGCCCGAACCCACGTCTCCCTGTATCAGGCGGTTCATGGGTGTATCGCTCTTCATGTCAGCCCAAATTTCCCTCATAACCTGTTTTTGGGCGTCGGTTAATTCAAAGGGCAGTCTCCCTAAAATCCCGGTCAGAAAATCCTTGTCCAGCTTAAAAGGTATACCGCTGCCCGGTCTGCCGCAACTGCCCTTCACCAGGCTAAGACCCAGCTGTAGTATGAACAACTCGTCAAAGACCAGTCTCCTAAAGGCCGCCTCCCTTGACCGATGGTCGGAGGGAAGGTGAATGTTTTTTAGGGCAAAGGCCAGATCCGGCAGGTTATGTCGCCTTAAAAGGTCAGGCGGCATGAAATCGGAGATATCACACCGGTATTTATTGAGTATTTCCTTTATAATATTGGCGATTCTGGGCGATGTCAGGGTGCCTACGGCAGGATAAACAGGTTCGATCAATCCTTCCGCCGCCCCTTTTTTGCTCATTATCTCAAACTCGGGGCTGTTAATTTCAAGACTGCCCCGATTTAAAACAACCTTGCCATAAAACCTATACCATCTGCCGGGCACCAGCACCCGCTTTATATAAGCCTGATTAAACCATACACAATAGGCGGTGGCAGTACCGTCGGTCACCGCCGCTTTAATAATCCTGTAGGTCCTCCCGCCTTTATAATAGGTGTGTTCCCTTATGCCGTTGAGTACCTTGGCGATGAAGGCCTGTTTTTTACCGTATTCTAAATCGGTCAGTTTCTTTATGGAAGACTTGTCCTTATAGTCCCTGGGAAAAAAATAGAGCATATCCTCTATAGTGGAAATGCCTATTGAATTTAAAATTTTTTGAGTTTTGGGGCCAATACCCCTTATGTTTATTATGGAATCATAAATCATAGTTTACACCCTGATTTAGCTTTTACTCTATGGAAAATATATAATAGTATAAAGGCTGGCCTCCAAAGTATACCTCAACGTCGCAGTCCTCAAACCTTTGCTGTATCCTGTCAGACAAGGCATCGGCCTCTTCTTGGGTGACATCCTGACCGTAGTATACAGATATAATCTCACCGTCGTTTTTTACCAGGCTTTCAAGCAGTTGTACGGCCACGTCTTCCACATCCCTGCCCACTACCATTACTTCGCCGTTGGACAGGCCCAGGATATCCCCTTTTTTTATTTTGGTACCGTTATAACTGGAATCTCTAATAGCATAGGTTACCTGCCCGGTACTTATCTCCTGTATGGCCGACTTTGCCCTCTGCTCATTATCTTCAATGTCCAAGTCGGGGCTCATTGCCACCAAAGCGGTAATGCCCTGGGGTATGGACTTTGTGGGTATTACGCGAACGTCCTTATCGGTTAGATGGGTAGCCTGCTGGGCAGCAAGAATTATGTTGCCGTTGTTGGGAAGCACGAATACTGTCTTTGAGTTTACCTCCTCAATGGCCTGGAGTATGTCCTCGGTGCTGGGGTTCATGGTCTGACCGCCCTCTATTACCTTGTCACAACCAAGATCCTTGAGAATGGTGATCATCCCTTCCCCCATGGCCACTGCCACCACACCGTAGGGTTGAATCTCTTGGGTTTCGGGTTGGTCATCCTCCGGCTGTTCTGCCGATATGCCTTGCTGCTCCTGCATTTTATCGTGTTGTTCCTGCATATTATCGATGTCTATGGAGCATAAAACTCCCAGTTTTATGGCCTCTTCCAATACCATACCGGGATGATTGGTATGTATATGAACCTTGAGCATATCCGGATCGCCCACCACCAATACCGAATCACCCAAAGTCCCGATCTTTTCCTTGAAGGCATTGACATCCTCAGCGGATATATCGTTTTTGTTATTGGTTATTATAAACTCTGTACAATACATAAATTTTATGCCCTCTAGCTTATCGAAATCTGCGGTATCCGCTTGTTTTCCAATATCTACACCGGTTTCCGCCCGCACCTCTTCGACATCGTATGTAACGTCGGTATCAATGGCCATAACAATACCTTCCAGTATGCATACAAGGCCCTTGCCTCCGGCGTCCACCACCCCGGCCTCTTTTAGAACATCCAGCATTTCGGGTGTGCGATCCAGGGCGTCCTTCGCCGCTTCTACCGTCTGCCGTAACAGCTCGGCTATATCCCCTTCCTCCTGAGAAAAGTAAACTGCCCGTTCGGCACTTAACCTGGCCACCGTCAGCATGGTACCTTCCACCGGCTTCATCACCGCCTTATAAGCAGTGTCTACACCCTTTTTCAATGCCGCGGCCAGTTGTACCGAATTCACCTGTTGATAGGACTTTAAGCCTTTGGCAAAGCCTCTAAATAATTGGGACAGTATTACACCCGAATTGCCCCGGGCACCCCTTAAAGATCCCTTTGACAAGGCCTCGGCCACATTCTCCAAAGTAATATCATTAAGCTGCTCTATTTCTTTAACAGCAGCCATCATCGTCATGGACATATTGGTACCGGTATCGCCGTCAGGGACTGGAAATACATTGAGCGAATCAACCAATGCCTTATTTCTCTCCAAATGCATGGCGCCGCTTATCAACAGTTTTTTTAACATGGCACCGTCTACATTATTTATCATTGCAATCTTCCCCCTCATACTGCAGTCTATACCCGAACGCCTTCTACTTTTATATTTACGTTCTTTACTTCCATTCCTGAAAACTTTTCAACATTATAGCGTATCCTATCCATAACGTTTTTTGCTACTGTGGGGATGGATACTCCATACTCCACTATTATGTATATATCTATATCCACTTCATTTCCCCTTGTATGAACTTTAACACCTCTGCTTAAGTTTTCCTTACCCAAAAGTTCTATAATTCCGTCGGTTGCCCTCTTAGAGGCCATACCTACTATGCCGTAACACTCCACTGAAGCCCTGCCGGCTATAGTAGCCAGTGCTTCCTTCGCAATATGGATTTCCCCCAAGGAGTTCCGCAAAATTCCTCCCATGGTCCCATCTACCTCCCTGCTAAGATTTTATCCCATACCTATTTTATATTATAAACTACCTCTGTGCAACAAAATGCGCTTGCCAAATGTATTTTATAATGATAAAATTATATTGTTTTATCGGAGCAGTGTTTGTAGATTAAAGGAGGTGTAACAATGGCTAGGGTTTGTGATATATGCAAAAAGGGCGTATTGCACGGATTTAAGGTAAGCCATTCCAATAGAAAGTTCAAAAGAACATGGGCACCGAATATTAAAAGGGTAAGGGCGATTGTAAACGGTACCAAGAAAAGGCTAAACGTATGCACCGGGTGCCTGCGTTCGGGTAAGGTGCAAAGATCGGTGTAATAAACTGGTCGCATTGTAACGGGTAGTATATTGATCAAAAAATATAATGACAGGAAAATATTTTCCTGTCATTATATCATTAGCCTATTTTTTTAAAAACAGTTTTTTAAGTAATCCTCTTAAAAACCTAGGTGCTTTAATAACATAAATCTTCACTTTGGGTACCCCCTTTAATAGGACTTAAACAATATATAGCCTAAATAAACCATTCCCGCTCCCAACAGCACCATCCACAGCCACAAGGGTATGAACACAAGCATTATAATAACACCGGCGACCATCAATGCAACGGACAAAAATTTTCCAGGGAAAGATCTTCTGGGCATTGCAATCACCCCTCAACAATGCGGATTAATATATAATACTCATCTGGTACCTATTATGATACACAATTTTTCGTCAACTATTTGCTATAGTTCGGTTAACCTGCCAATAGTAAATGGCAAGCTGCGTTCTATCCCGTAGCTGTAGCTTTTCTAAAATAATTGAAACATTGTTTCTTACAGTTCCTTCACTGATATATAGCTGACGCAATTTCTTTGTCGTTTAACCCATTGACAATTAGTTTCAGGATATAATTTCCCCTTGATGTTATAATGCCGGCCTTGTTAGACTCAGAAAAACTTTTAAGGGTATCTTCACTTTTTATGGGAAGTCCTGTATATACTGTTTTATTATAGTAGTTTTATTTTTTCATATCACCTAATCTCAATAAATATCCCGATGCGCCTGCTTATAATGATTTATTAATTTTTTTAATCCTGAAAGTTTGACTGCAAAGTCTATGGTTTAGATTAAAAACAATGCAAAAAAATATGCTCCCCTAATGGTAAAAGTTTATTATTACCGTCTACCATATGAGGAGCAATTTTTTATAATTCGATGACAGGTTTTAATCCCGGGCCTTAATGACCAGTACCCAGCCGCCCTCTACCCAAACCTTGGCCTGGGAATCGGTAAACTCGTTACTGATACAAAGAGACGAACCGTAGTTAAGCTCCCTGTCATGAAGGGGAAATTTAAGCCCTGTCAACTCCCTTACAACCACCCTTTGGTCTATGGGAATCAATGAGATATATTCGCCTATGTTACCGGATATCGTTAACTCGTCCCGGGTTATATATATATCATTATATTCGTTAACAATGCGGCCGCGGGCACCACCCAGGGCTATGGTCTTTAACAGGGATATGTTGGCCAGGGTATGGTCCATACGGCTGCCTAAAACGCCCATGAGCAGTATCTCATCGGCTTTTTGTTCCAGGGCAATATCCACCGCCAGTTCGGTATCGGTTTTGTCCTTTTCCTTGGGAAATATTTTAAAGGGTACTTTAAGCTGTCTAAAGTATTGTTCCACCGCAGGATCCACCGAATCCAAATCCCCGACGATGAGCTGAGGCGTGACACCCATCCGATAAGCATGGATACACCCGGCGTCGGCACAAATGACCATGTCCCTATCGTCTATTATATCATTATGGAACTTATAGTCTTGTATAACACCATGGGAGATTATTACACATCGCACTGTTTGTTACCTCATTTTTCCTTAATTTTTATCCTTTGATTATTGCCAAAGCAAAGGCTTTATCTTTAATGGGACAACTTTCTCTTAAATACATAGGTCTCCAGGGGTTTCCACAATATTACCATCGCCACAATGGCAATAAGCATATCCATGCCTAGGTATGACAATTGATACAAAAATGAATACAGCCATACGTTCTGCCCTTTAGGAGCATACTGACCGAAGAAAACCACACCGGATATTAAATGAGAGGCAAAACGCCCTGCCATGCCGATAACGGAACCCAGTCCCACCTTGGCAACACTGCCGGTCACAAAACCCGACAGACCCAGCAGTGCAAAGGCCAGAGGGTAGTCCAGAATGAACTGTACCGGATGGTACACCATCGGATCTATTACACATTGTATAATACCAAATATAGCGCCCGCTGCGCAACCCACCTTGGGTCCCCGCCTGGCAGCAAGTATCAATAAGGGGACCATGCTGCCCAAAGTTACCGCCCCGCCCTGGGGCATCTTGTACACCTGTATAAGGCTTAATACGGTGCCTAAAGCAATTAACACCGCCGATTCCGTTATAATCCTTGCATAATTTTTCTTTTCAGGTAAGTTTTTCTGCATACTTTCTACCTTCCTTTTTTATAGCTTTACATTAAACAAAAAACCACATCTATGATAATACATAAAATGTGGTTTTTTATTTATAAACAATCCACTTCCCTACGCTAGTATTATCTAGATGGCACTTGGCCAATCAGGTTCTAAGGGTCAAAATCCTTATATAAGGATTTTTTCTCAGCCATAATCGGCTCCCCTAGTGGCAAATATTAAGTTTTCAAGCTTTTTATTTAATCCTTCTCCCCTATATGGAGACTAACACACATTACCGAATGATTCCTTCTATCCCTTGCGCACGATTAACTTACGCATTCCTTCTCCTTTTCTTTAGCTTCCCTTTGGGGTAATGACTCAGCCCATAGCCTATCAGCAGTCTTAGCCCATTCTTTGGAAATATCCTGACACTTATCCGTCAAATCATCTACGTGTTCCTCATCCAACGGCTGGGTGGACTTTGCTCCCGATGCATGGACCATTTCTTTTAACATGTCAGGGTTATCCAATAACGGACAGGGCCTTAGATGGTTTTCGTTAAAGGGCTGGTGCTTTGCATATTGTTGGAACAGCGGTGATTTCAACGCCTCAAGAAGACTTACGTCATGGATATTTAAATTTGAATAATGTATAAAGGCACAGGGTTCTACATCACCGTTGGCATTTATATGGATATATCTCCTTCCACCGGCAATACAACCCTTTACATATTCACCGTCATTCCAGAAATCCATGAGGAATATGGGTTTTGTTTGTCTGAACTTCCTAATTTGACGATACATATACTCCCTCTGTTCGGGCCGTGCTATAAGATCCACTACGGCATCCTTGCCAAGGGGCATGTAAGTAAAGTACCAACCCATGGTACATCCCTTTTCGATCATCAGGTCAACATACTCTTCCGAACCCACCACTTCGGTATTCTTGCTGTGGTAGCAAGCGGAAAATCCGAAAGGTGCTCCGTGGGCCTTGAGTATGTCCATGGCTTCCATAACCTTCTTGTAAGTACCCTTTCCTCGGCGCATGTCGGTCTCTTCTTCAAAGCCTTCCACACTTATGGTGAGGAAGAAATTACCCACCCTTACCATTTCCTTGGCAAAGGCCTCGTCTATCAGCGTTCCGTTAGTAAAGGACATGAACATGCAGTCGTCATGTTTTTCCGCCAGTTCTATTAAATCCCTCTTTCGTACAAGGGGTTCCCCACCGGAGTAAATGTACATGTGTATACCCAATTCCTTGCCTTCTCGAATGATCCTGTCCAAAGTTTCTTTGCTCATGGAAGCTACTTTATCATATTCCGCAGCCCAACAACCGGTACATTTCATGTTACAGGCCGCCGTTGGATCCATAAGAATGGCCCAGGGAATATTAATACCATATTTATTTTTGTTCTTATCGATAATGGCATTGCCCACCATACCGGCGTTTACCATATAATTTATTAAAAACTTCTTTTGTGAATTGGGATGTAATTCGGTAAAAAATCTTTCGATGAGTTTACGGAAGTTATTATCGGGATCGTCAAATACATTCCTAAATAGCTGAAGATATCTTTTGTGTTCAGGTTTAGTAATAAGCTTTTCTGCCCAGTTTAACAATTTAGGAAAGTTTTCCATTGGATTCTTTTCTATATACTTTATACCTTCTTTTATTAATACAGTACTTATTAATTGTTTTGCAGATTTCATTTAATTTCCCCCTTCTTGGATGGTTTACTCCTTTTCGTTGATTATTCTTTTTCCTCGGGTTTAAGGCCATCGATGAAGATGTCTATATTGCCTATGTATTTCTGTGTATCACAGCTACCGTCCTTTGCAAGGGAGGATTGCAAGATGTACGACTCTGCCAACCCAAACAATGCTGACGCCATGCTGTCTTTGTTAACCGGTCTGATTTCCTTAGCCTTTATCCCCTGTTCCAGTAGACCGCTCAATACATTCCGCAAATTTTCTATCCGTTTGTTGACGCTGTCCAATAATTCATTGCTTTCCCGTTTTAGAATCAGCCATAGATCGATTAAAAGAACCATTATACTTTTTTCATTTATACATTTTAAAACTATATTGGTTATGATTCTTTTTATCTTTTCTAAAACGGTTAATTGTGGATCATAAATTATTCTTCTGTACTCATTTTCCAGCACCTCAAAAACATGTTTTACAGCCAAATGGAAGATTTCGTCCTTGTTTTTAAAGTACTGATAAAGGGTGGTACGCCCCATTCCGCATTCATCGGCGATATCCGATAATCTTGTATTATAGTATCCCTTTTCAACGAATACTATTAGGGCCTTCTCCAAAATCACTTCTTTCTTCTTTTCGTGATCCACGATTTTTGGCAAGAAAACCAACCCCTTTGGCTATTATATACCACTCTCCTTTTATAATCCAGTGTCTCAGTTAACACAATTATAAACATTATCGACACCGATGTCAACAAAAACTATTAGCATTATTTGTCTAACCGGGTACGGGCCCTTATACCATCCGTAATTGTTGTATGGCCTTCTTTTTATCGGGTGCTGAGAAGATAAAGGAACCGGCCACCAGTACATTGGCCCCCGCTTTTATTATATCGGGCACCGTTTCATGATTTAAACCTCCGTCCACCTGCAGATCAATATCCACACCCTTACGGGACATCAACTCCCTGGTTCTTGATATTTTTTCCAGACTGCTTTCTATAAAGGTCTGTCCCCCGAACCCCGGGTTTACCGACATCAACAACACCATGTCCAAATAGGATATTACCTCTTCCAAAGCGTTGATGGGTGTAGCCGGGTTTAAGGCTACACATGCCTTGACGCCTTTGTCCTTAACCTGCCATATAGCCCTGTTAAGGTGATGGGTGGCTTCGGCGTGGATGGTAATAATGTCCGCTCCGGCCTTTATAAAATCGTCTATGTATTTTTCCGGCTGGGAGATCATAAGATGTACGTCAAAGGCAGTGTTTACATGGGGACGTATGGCGCTTACCAGCCCCGGTCCGAAGGTTATATTGGGAACAAAATGCCCGTCCATAATATCTATATGTATCATATCAGCCCCCGCCGCCTCGAGCTGCTTGACTTCCTTTTCTAAGTTCGAGAAATCGGCTGATAGAATAGATGGCGCAATTTTAATCATAGGTGCTAGCCTCCGTCTCTTTTATTTCTTTTAATAGTGATAAATACCTTTCATACCTTTGTCGACTTATTTTATTGCTTCCCATGGCATGCCTGACGCTGCATCCCGGTTCAGTGGCATGCAGGCAGGAAGAAAACCTACACTTTCCTTTAAAGGGTTCAAACTCCCTGTATAGATCCGACAGCTGTTGACTGGAAATGTCCTTTAAATCCAAGGAGGTAAACCCCGGCGTATCGGCCACCATCCCGCCATTGGGCAGTTGGAAAAGCTGGGTATGGCGGGTGGTATGCCTACCCCTACCTATTTTCTTGCTGGTGCCCCTTACCTTGAGCTTTAAACCGGGTATCATTTGGTTTAGGATACTTGACTTACCCACACCGGAGGGCCCAGCCAGCACAGTGATGCTCTCCTTTAAACCGTCCATCAACTCATCTATGCCCCAACCGGTCTTTACGCTGGTATATACCACCTTGTATCCCGCTCTTTCGTAATCCATGGTATATTCCAGGTAGTTTTTGTCGGGGTCAAGGTCGATTTTATTAAAACATATAAGAGTTTCCAGCCCGGCGCCGGCTACCTTGATCATAAGTCTGTCCAGAAACATCAGGTTGGGTTTGGGATCCTTAACCGACATTACTATTAAGGCAGTATCAACATTGGCTATGCAAGGTCGTATCAAAAACGTCTTACGGGGTAGAATGTTTTCTATTAAACCCTCGGATGTTTTAAGATCCAGGCTGAATTCTACCCTATCACCCACACAGGGAGTAATGCCTTCCTTTTTAAACAATCCCCTGGCTCTGCATTGATACTCAGCATCCCCTTCTTTGACATAGTAAAAACCCCCAACGCCCTTTATGATAATGCCACGATGCATTAATCAGCCTCCTCAACAACCTGGTCAGATTTACTCTTCTTGGTAAAGTCCACAATTACCGGTTTATGGTATACTTCACCGTTTATCAGTATATCAAACTGGGCTACACCCGTTCCTTCGATTTCTATTGTGATACTCTCCTCGCCCATTTGGTGGACCCCTGAATACACCTGCGTTGTTTCATCGTTCTCCAGTTTAGTCACCACCACTTCCATGACCTCTATGTCCGGGGGCAGGGGTATGACAAGCTTTTTGGGTGAATAAACCTGAGGCTTTCCTTTACTGACTACAAAGTCTATCTTGGTGCCCGGCGGCACTTTTTCGTTGGCCTTAGGCGTATGGGATATCACAACACCCTCGGGTACGGTATCGCTGTTTTCATAGCGTACTTTGCCCATGGCCAAGCTATACCCCGGAAGGTTGGCCTCAACGGTTTCAATGGGCATTTGAGTGAAATCTATAACGGTCACGTCGACTATTTCCGGACCCAGACTGACCACAATATCAACCTCGGTACCCACCACCACTTCCACGTCCTTTTTGGGATTCTGGGAAATTATTATACCCTCAGGGTATTCGTCATGGTGTCGTCGTTCCACGTTGCCCAGACTAAGACCGGCGTTTTCCAGCATTATCTTGGCTTCCTCCGGACTCCTGTTTGTTAAATCGGGAATGGCGACCATCTCCGGTCCCAAGCTGACCAACACTTCCACCGTGGTATCCACCTTAACAACCTCACCTTCTTGGGGTGACTGGCTGATGATAAAACCTTCGGCCACGGAATTACTGTGTATTCTGTCCTTTACACTAAGTTTAAGGTTGGCGTTATTAAGTATTTCCTCGGCTTCTTCCAAGGTACGTCCCTCTATCCTGGGAACTTGGGTATTTTGCACCTCCATATAACCATCGAATAAGCTCTTGGCAATGTAGGCAGAAACTAAAATAATACCGATTATGGCAGCCAGGATTACCAATACCCTTACCCAGCCCCTTTTCTTCCTTGGATTTTGGGGTATGGGGTCCCTCTGTCCTTCAGGCCGGTTATACCTGTTTATAGGGGGCATAACCTGAGTTTGTTGCAAATAATCGGTTTCATTTTTAACAAAGCGGCCATCCGGCTCTATCGACGATCGCTGTAAGTCCTCCAACATTTCCCGGGCACTGGAATATCTAAGATTCTGATCCTTTTGGATGGCCTTCAGTATAATATCCTGAAGACTGTCAGGTATTTGTGGGTTAATCTCCTTTGGAGGTTTCACCTCTTCCTGTATATGCTTCAAGGCTATGGATATGGGGCTGTCGCCCTCAAAGGGTACCGTACCCGTGAGCATTTCATATAAAACTATACCCAGGGAATACAGATCGGACTTAGCGTCGGTGTATCCACCCCGGGCCTGTTCGGGAGAAAAGTAATGTACAGACCCTATTATACTTGTACCGGCGATACTGACAGTGGAAGAAGTAATGGCACGGGCTATGCCAAAATCCGTTACCTTAACCTGTCCATCATCAGTCACCAAAATATTTTGGGGTTTTATATCCCTATGGACAACGTTGTTTTTATGGGCGTGTTCCAATGCCCTGCATATCTGTATGGCGATGTTGGTAGCCCTTGCCGTACCCAGCCTACCGTTTTCGCGGATTAGGCTTTTTAGCGTCTTGCCCTTTATATATTCCATTACAATATAATAAGTGTCATCTTCTTGACCGACATCATATACATTTACTATATTCTGGTGTGACAGGCTGGCTGCGGCCTGGGACTCCCTCTTGAATCTATGAACAAATTCCTCGTCACCCACAAACTCCGGCCTTAATATTTTAACCGCAACATACCGTCTTAAAAGATGGCATTTTGCCTTGTATACTATGGCCATGCCCCCGCCGCCTACTTTTTCCAGTAGTTCGTATCTGCCGCCCAGTATCTTCCCGATCAAACTTTTTCACCTCATCTCACTAGCTAATTTGTAAGCTTTGCTGCAATTACTGTCACGTTATCATAACCACCTCTGGCATTAACTGTTTCTATGAGGGTATCAACGAGCCGTTGCATGTTATCGTACCTAACCGCCAATTCCAACAGCTCTTCAACGGATATATGGTTAATTAATCCATCGGTGCATAGTATAAGTATATCTTCGCAGCTTAATTCCTGTACGATTATATCCACCTGTATCTGTTCGTCTATGCCCAAGGCCCGGGTAATAACATGCTTCTGGGGATGATTGACAGCTTCCTCTTCGGTTATGCTGCCGTTTTTGACCAACTCCTCCACCAATGAATGGTCGTCGGTCAGTTGTTTTATTTCGCCATCCCTTATTAAATACGCCCTGCAATCACCCATATGACCTATGTAGGCAACATTCTCCAATACCACCGCCATGGTAATGGTGGTACCCATTCCACTGTACTGCTCATGTTGATGGGATTTTTCCAGTATATTTCTATTGGCCAAAGATATGGCGTTGACTATCTCGTCCTGTATATTTTCCGCATCAAGGGTGATATTGTTCATACGTTGTACTACCGTGTCCACGGCAATGGAGCTAGCCACCTCTCCTGCATTATGTCCACCCATGCCATCAGCGATAACAAGGAGCACCCGTTTTAAACCATCATCCCGGCGGGAATCATCGTTCTTTGGTATGTAAAAACAATCTTCATTACGTTTTCTTACCATGCCCTTATGGCTACCAGCTCCCAGTTCCATATGCTCACCTCAAAAATTAATAAGATCTTTGTGGCCTATTGCTTGACAAACCTTCCCCTTAGTTGGCCACATGCGGCTTTTATATCCGCACCCATCTCCCTTCTGACGGTAACGGGTATACCCTTTTGCTCCAGTATGTCCTTAAACTGCTTTATCCGGTCCCGGGACGGAGCCGCGTACTTCCTGCCCTCAACCGGGTTTAAGGGTATCAGGTTGACAATGCTGTTTGTACCCTTCAATACCTGTGACAGCTTTAAGGAATGTTGAGAGTGATCGTTAAACCCCTTGATAAGTATATATTCGTAGGTTATGCGCCTGCCCGTCCTTTCAAAATAGAAATTACACGCCCTTATGATATCATCTATACGGTATTTCTTTGCAACGGGCATTATACGCCTCCTTAAACCGTCATCCGGAGCATGGAGGGAAATCGACAAATTTATTGGCATATCCTCACGTGCCAAGCTGTATATCTTATCCACAAGACCACAGGTGGACAGGGTTATATTCCTATAACCGATGTTCAACCCAGCATCACTGTTAACCATGCTCAAAAATCTGATGAGGTTATTGTAATTGTCAAGGGGCTCCCCCATTCCCATTATTACTATATTCGATACCCTTTTGCCGTATTCTTCAACATTATACCTGTTTATCGCAATAACCTGATCATATATTTCACCGGCTGTTAAGTTTCTAACAAGACCGCAGCGTCCCGAGGCACAAAAAGTGCAGTTCATTCTACACCCGACCTGGGTAGAAATGCATATGCTACTGCCGTGCCGGTATTTCATTCTAACACTTTCTATTATATTATCATCCATTAATAAAAACAAATATTTTATGGTGCTGCCATCCTCTGACGCCAAAACCTTTACCGGTTTTATCTCGTTTATATAAAAAACTTCCTCCAGTCTATGCCTTAAACGTAAGGGCAGGTCGGTCATTTGGCAAAACCGTTTTATGCCCCTACTCAACCAGCTGTATACCTGACGGGCCCTATACTCCTTCTCCCCCATTTGTTTTAGCATATCGGACAGTTGGTGGATGTCAAAACTTAAAATGTCCTTTTTAGCTTTGCCATGCATTTTTTCATTAATCCTTTCTTATAAGTTTTGCCATAAAGAAACCGTCGGTGCCGTCTATATGGGGAAAAAGCTGTACCATTTCCCCCTCCAGCTTAAAACCGGTGTTATGTTTCAAAAAATCCCGTACTATATCTTCGTTTTCCTTCTTATTTATTGTACAAGTACTGTACACCATAGCGCCTCCGGGTTTTAAGTATCGGCCGGCTGTGTTTATTATCATCCTTTGTATATCCGTCAAGGCTGCGATGTCGTCACAGGTCCTGTTTAGCTTTATCTCGGGTTTTCTGCGGATAATGCCCAGACCGCTACAAGGCACATCGGCCAGTACCCGATCGGCCGAAGACGATAGGGCGTCGTCAAATACCTCAGCCCTATGCTGCCTTACCTCGACATTGGTTACCCCCATCCTCCTACAGTTGGTTTTCACAAGTTGCAGGCGGTGGGGATGGACATCCCAGGCCAAAATATTGCCCTTATTCTCCATTAGCTCGGCCATGTGGCATGTCTTTCCCCCCGGAGCGCTGCATAAATCGATAACCAGATGCCCGGGCTTGGGATCAAGCAGCTTGGACACAGCCACTCCACCGGGATCCTGGGCCATAAACCATCCCTGTTTATAGGCCGTTGTATCATGGATACTTCTTTTGGCTTCTTTTACCACTATTACATTTTCCCACTTTTCCGCCATTATACAGTTTATTCCTTCCCGGGCTAAAGACCGGATTACCCCGTCAACATTAGCCTTTAAGGTATTTACCCTTAAGGTAAGGTCAGGCCTTTCATTACCGGATTGGCATATTTTTTCGGCCGTTTGGGCACCGTACTGGTCCATCCACATGGATACCATCCAAAGGGGGTAGGAATATTTATACATTAGATAATGGGTGAAGTCTTGGCGGGGATATTCTATCCTTTTCCTGTTGCGGATCACATTCCTCAAGACTGCGTTTACAAAATTAACGGACCATTGGCCGCCGAATCTTCTGGCCAGTTTGGCACTTTCATTACAGGCGGCAAAGTCGGGTACTTTGTCCATAAACATGATCTGGTATATACCCAGCCTGAGTATATTCTTTAATTTTCCGGATATCCGCCTAGCTTTGACGAACTTATCGATTATATAGTCAATGGTTATCATATACCTTAAGGTACCGTATACCATCTCGGTTACCAAGGCCTTGTCGGCAGGCGACAGGCGGCTTGTGTCCAGCACTTGTTTGATGGTTAAGTTTGAATAGGCACCCTCCACGGTAATACTGTGTAATATATCCAGTACAATTTTTCTTGGATTGTCCATCGCTCATCCTCCATGGCTTTAAAACAAATTACCTTGCACTGTAATGCAAGGTAATTTGTACTGCCTATCTTCTACTGTTTCTTAGGGCAAATAACCTGAGCAGCTGGGCAATTGCCACAGCCATAGCAGCTACATAGGTCAGCGCCGCAGCGCTGAGTACCCTTTTTGTGGGCTGTACTTCTTCCCGAGTTATATAACCACCGGTTTGTAGCATCTCAATCGCCCTTGAACTTGCATTAAACTCCACCGGTAGTGTAACCACTTGAAATAATACCGCAGCTATATATAAAATTATGCCGATATCTATAAGATTTAGCGCGTTCATAACAAGGCCCAACAGTACCAAAAACCACGCCATCTGCGAACCGAAGTTGGCGATGGGAAATAGGCTGTTTCGTATGCTAAGGGGTATATAACCGCTGTGATGCTGCAGGGCATGACCGGTCTCGTGGGCAGCCACACCAAGAGAGGCTACCGATGTTCCGTTATATACCTCCGGCGACAAGCGGAGTATTCTACGCCGTGGGTCATAATGATCGGTAAGGGTGCCCCTTACCATTTCCACCGGTACGTGGTTAAGGCCGTGGGAATTGAGCAGCTGCCTGGCAACCTGGGCCCCGGTATATCCCATCTGACTGGGGACCCGCAAATACCTTCTGAAGGTATCACTCACCTTGAACTGGGCATACAAGGCAAGCAGTATGGCCGGCAACAAAAAGAGCAGTGAGGTGCCCCATCCCCCGCCGTAGTATCCATATCCCCACACGGTTAATTCACTCCTTTCGTTAATTGTTTCAAATGTCGTTCCACTAAACCTAAATCCACCATGGTGTCAGTGCAAGGCCCTTTGGGCCTGACATTACATATACCCACCACCGGGATTCCGTCCGCTTCCTTTATACCTGCCATTAAATCCCTTTCACAGGCAATGGCGATAACGGCCCCGGGTGAACTTTCATAAACCACCCTCCTGGCCTGGGTGCCGCCGGATACCACCTTCAAACAAACGCCGTATTTTTTGGCCAGACTTACCATATCCTTGATAAGACATTTACCACACATTGTGCAGTTGTCCACGCTGTTGGTTATCCGGTGGCGACAGTTGGACCACTGCAGACAGTGGGGTGCCAAAATTAATATTTCCTCCGGATTTACAACCAGTCCTTTATTGATGACCATGGCATTGTTTATTTCGGCAAAAAATCTATGGATAACGTCCAATTCTATTTTCAGTATGCGGGCGGTAAAACAACTGCTGGAATAGAAAAAATTGAACCCAAACCTAAGCAGCCCAAAGATCCATCTTTGTACCAAAGGACCCTTGCCCGTGGCTATCAGCCATACAATGGCAGCCGATACCAAAAACAGACCCATAAGGGCAATAACCAGGACATTCAGGACTGTTTGTAGGATGGCCATATTATGGTTAAATGAATAGTTTATGCCAAGTAGCAGTAGGATAAAACCAAGGATATGGGTGAGGAGTATACCGACAACCAGTTTGTATCTTCTTTCCATGGTGTTCATTCAATAATCTTGCCGGTCAGGATTTCCCCGACATCCCAATGATGTCCCATCATATATTGCCTGCTATCCATTCGCCTGGAACCTGCCACCTGCATATCTTTAATCTCTATAATACCATCTCCCGCAGCAACCCAAATGCCTTCCTTGCTGTTTGCTTTTATAATTGTCCCACCCTTGTCTTTATTTTTTCCTATATCAATTATATTAACATTCCATATTTTGACCATATTATTTTTGTAATAGGTATACGCTCCCGGCCAAGGATTTAGGCCCCTTACCAAGTTCTTGACATCCCTGGGAGACTTACTCCAGTCAATTGCACCCATGGATTTGTCCAATTTCGGACAGTAGGTGGCCTTGTCATGGTCCTGGGGGATAGGCACTATTGTACCCCTTTGTATACCCTCAACGGCCTTTTTTAAAGTGTCTACCGCTAATTGTGATAACCGATCATGTAATTGTCCGGCCGTCTCATCACGGCCTATGGACAGCCGACTTTGCAATAATATATCCCCGGTATCCATGCCTTCGTCCATAAGCATTATGGTAATACCCGTCTCCTCCTCGCCGTTTATTATACTCCAATGTATAGGCGAAGCGCCTCGGTACTTGGGCAGCAGCGACGCATGGACGTTAATACACCCAAATTTCGGTATATCCAGAATGGCGGGAGGGATTATCTGGCCGTAGGCAGCGGTTATTATAATATCCGGCGTCAGTGATCGTATCTGTTCAATAACCTCCGGCTCTTTTATGGAAACCGGCTGTAAGACCGGAATACCGGCCGACAAGGCACGGTCCTTAACCGGCGTGGCCGATATCTTCCCGCCCCTCCCCTTGGGTCTGTCGGGCTGGGTTACCACTGCCACCACGTTGTATTCCCTTATAAGCATATCCAGACAAGGCACGGCAAAATCCGGACTGCCCATAAAAATAACTTTCACTTTAAGACTGCTCTCCTTCTTCGGTAATAATTTTATCTATAAAGAGAATGCCGTGTAAATGATCGATCTCGTGACATAATGCACGGGCCAAAAGATCGGTGCCCTCTATCTCCAAGGGCTTGTTGTTTCTGTCCACCGCCTTGACCTTTACCCGGGCCGGTCGAAGTACCTTCCCGGTAACGCCGGGTACACTCAGGCAGCCTTCCTGGTCTATCGCTTCCCCTTCCTGCTCAACAATTTCCGGGTTTATAAGTTCTATCACGCCATCACCCAGGTCAATAACCACAAGTTTCCTCAAAATACCCACCTGGGGTGCCGCCAGGCCCACACCCTCGGACTTGTGCATGGTCTCTATCATATCGTCCAATATTGTCTTTATTCTGTCGTCTATTTTGTCTACCCTTCTGGCTTTCTTCCTCAAAATTTCGTCTCCTACTACCCTTATTTCCCTGATTGCCATTTTATATCCTCCTATAACAGATTTGTAGGATTCCTGTCAACACTTATGGCTACCCCTTTATGCTGATACCTTTTTTGTGTTTGTTTTATTATATCAAAAATTTGTTCCCTTAACTTATCGAATTCCTTGGTTTTTATTATTATTTGCCATCGGTGCCTTTTTCTTATCCTGGCAAGAGGAGCGGGCGCCAGATTAAGGCACCGGGTATTGTCCCGATCATTTATGCCAAAACCCTGCATCTCCTTATATGCGTCCTTTCCCGCTTGTATTACCTGTTCCCGGTCCTCTCCCGTGAAAAGAATCCTTACCATTTCGGCAAAGGGCGGATAGTTTAATTGTTTTCGCATTAGAATTTCCCTGTCATAAAAGGCATTGTAGTCGTGGTGCATGGCAGCTATCAAACTGAAATGCTCCGGCTGATAGGTCTGAACAATTACCCTGCCGGCCTTATCTCCCCGGCCCGCCCTACCGGCAACCTGGGTTATTAATTGGAAGGTCTTTTCACTGCTCCTGAAGTCCGGAAGGTTGAGGGTGGTATCAGCCAAAACCACCCCCACCAGTGTGATATTCGGAAAATCCAAGCCTTTTGCTATCATCTGTGTGCCTATTAAAACATCGGCCTTTCCTTGGGAAAAGGCCTTTAGTATCCTTGTATGGGAACCCTTGGCCGAGGTGGTATCCACGTCCATCCGAAGTACTCTACATTGTGGAAAATATTTCTTAAGCTCCTTTTCCACCCTTTGGGTACCTATACCAAAATATTTAATATAGTTTCTGCTGCACTTTGGACATGATTTTGGATTGGGCCGTGAGAAACCACAGTAGTGACATTTTAGCATACCGTCGGTGTGGTATGTCAATGCTATATCACAGTCAGGACATTTTAGTATGAATCCGCATGCCCTGCATGATACGAAGGTGGAAAATCCCCTACGGTTGAGGAACAACATGGCCTGTTCCCCATTATTAAGTATATCCTTAATCCCGTGGAATAACAACCGGCTGAAGATGGTCCTATTCCCCTGCAGTAATTCCTCCCTCATATCCACCAGTCTTACCTCGGGCATTTTTATGTTATTAATTCTTTTATCTATGGAAATCAGCGAATACCTACCACGTTTTGCATGGTAGTAGGTTTCAATGGAAGGGGTGGCGCTGCCCAGTACCAGCACCCCTCCTTCCAAGTGGCACCGCATCATGGCCACTTCCCGAGCATGATATTTTGGACTTAGATCGGAGGATTTATAGCTGGTTTCGTGTTCCTCATCCATTATAATAAGGCCCAGAGACTTAAAGGGTGAAAATATCGCCGACCTTGGGCCTAGTACTACCTTAACATCGCCCCTTGCTATCCTATGCCACTGGTCGAACCGTTCACCGGCCGACAAACGGCTGTGGAACACCGCGACCTGTGACCCAAACCTTGCTTTGAACCTGCTTAGTATCTGTGGGGTTAAAGATATCTCCGGCACCAGCACAATGGACTGCAAACCCATATCCATGGCTTTTTTTATAAGAGCCATATATATTTCCGTCTTGCCGCTTCCGGTTACACCGTGGATTAAAAACCTGCCCCGCCTATTTTCCAGGGCTTGGGATATTCTATCCACCGCCTCTAACTGGTCGGATGTCAGTGTATGTACCTGTTCATCCCCCTCCAGTATTTCCATATCCGGAGTCCTTTCCTGGGGCAGGTATATGATTTTTACTATATTCTTACTTATTAGTTCCCTTAAGGGACTGTCACCGGCCCGGGCCATTTTAAGCAAAGCATTACGCTCAAGGGGACCATGCTGAAGGAGCAGTTCCACCATCCTAAGCTGGGACTTAGCTCTTGGGCTTATCACTTCCCTGTAGTCCTCCATGGTCATATCATCATTGACCAGGGCAACCTTCTTTCTATGCTTAAAAGATACCTGCTTAATCCCCGGCGGTATTATACATTGAATTGCCTGGGTAATGGTACATAGATACCGTTGCTGGAGCCACAATGCCAGGTCCAAGGCCTTTTGATTAAAGACCGGCTGAGGGTCAAGGACGGATATAATGTCCTTTACCCCTTTTTTCTTAAGCTCCGGCTCTATTTCGCAATCCGTCCCTACGACGTATCCTTCCTTTTTGCCGTCGCCAGGGCCGAAGGGTACCTGCACCCTGACCCCCAGTCCCACAGTGGAGATCAGCTGTTGAGGTACCCTATATGTAAATACACTATCCAAATGATAAGTTGATGATATAATAACCACCTTTGCATAAAGGTTCATTAAATGCTGCCCCCATTCCCTCAGCCCTTTCCTTCCGTTTAAAATGCTTCCGCCGGCCTTTTGTTAAAGGGTTTTTATTTCATCCAGTATGATATGGGCAAGCTTGCGTTTGGGCATATTTGGTAAATCCAACTCTTTTCCGTTGGCAAATATTATGGAAACCTTGTTGGTATCCGAATAAAAGCCGGCATCCTTAGCCGTTACGTTATTGGCCACTATCATATCAATGTTTTTCTCTAGTAACTTCCGACGGGCATATTCCTTAACGTTATCGGTTTCGGCTGCAAAACCGATGAGCTTTTTATCGCCCTTTATCCTACCCAGTTCCATGAGTATATCGGGATTTTTAACAAGGGGTATCTCCAATCGTTGGTGATGTTTTTTAAGTTTATGGACCATCTCCTCCCTGGGGCGGTAATCGCTTACCGCTGCCGCCTTTACTACCACATCGGCCCAAGGAAAATGCTCCATCACCCGGTCTAGCATCTCCCTGGCCCGTTGTATCCTTATTACCTCCGCACCTTGGGGCGGATCAAGATGGGTGGGCCCCGTTATTAATTTAACCCGGGCACCCCTCTGGGCAAAAGCCTCGGCTATGGCGTATCCCATCTTTCCGCTGGAATGGTTTGTAATAAATCTGACCGGATCAATGGGCTCCCGGGTAGGACCGGCAGTCACCAGAGCGTTGGTGCCTTTGTAATCTTGACGGGTTTTAAAAAAATTGAGAATTGTATCTATTATAACGTTAATGTCCTGTAACCTGCCCTTTCCGCAGTCACCGCAGGCCAGCCTGCCCTCGCCCGGTTCTACAACGGTGAACCCGCTCTCCTTTAGTTTGTTGAGGTTTTGCTGAAAAAACGGGTTATGGTACATATTGGTATTCATGGCGGGAGCGATGATAACATGGGCTTTTGTGGCCATGACAGTGGTGGATAACATATCATCCGCAATGCCGTTGGCTATTTTGCCTATTATATTGGCACTGGCCGGGGCAATGACCATCAGGTCAGCCTTTTGGGCTAAGGATATATGGTCTATTTCCCAGTAATGGGGCTGCTCAAACATATCCACCACCACCCTGTTTTGTGACAGTGTCTGTAGGGTGAGTGGAGTAATAAACCTGACGGCATTTCGGGTCATTATAACGTGGACACAGGCACCTAATTTTTTAAGTCTACTGACCATATCTGCGGCTTTATAAGCCGCTATACCCCCGGTAATACCAAGTACTACCGTTTTTCCCTCAAGCGTGTTACACGTCATATACTATTTAATACCTTCCTTTGTTCTTTTATAGGTTACCTTGCCTCCTAAAATTTCATATATAGCCGTGGTAACCGGTTTTTCTGACTTTACATCACACTTGGGCTCCGAACCACTTACCAGCTGTCTGGCTCTTTTTGCCGTTTCTACTACCAATGTATACCTGCTGTCAACTTTCTTCATAAGTTCATCAATGGGTGGATAAATCATGTTTTTTGCATTCCTCCTCTCAATGCTGCAAACAGATCCATGTTTCTTCTCACTTTACATCTTTCAGCAGTTATAATAGCCTTGATCTTTTCACAAGCCTTTACGACTGAATCATTAATCACTACGTAATTGTACTGTACGCAATATTCAAGTTCGTTAAAGGCGCTGTTGAACCTGGTTTTAAAAGTTTCCTGTGTCTCAGAGCCCCTCTTAATAATCCTATTTTTAAGTTCTTCCATGGAAGGCGGTACAACAAATATAAATACACCGTCCCTAAAGGTCTCCTTTACCTGCAGCGCACCCTGGATGTCTATCTCCAGCAGTACATCCCGACCGCTGTTTAACATGTTTAGGACATATTCCTTAGGAGTACCGTAATAATTCCCATATACTTCGGCGTATTCCAAGAATTGGTTGCGTTCCTTCATTTCCATAAACTTTTCTTTATCTACGAAAAAATAGCTCTTCCCGTCAATTTCCCCCGGCCGGGGCTGCCTCGTTGTTACGGATACAGATAGATGCAGATCCTTGCATTCCTTTAACAGCTTCCGGCACACCGTACCCTTGCCTGTCCCGGAGGGCCCGGATATAACTATCAATAATCCCTTGGAACCCATGCTCAGCCCTCATCTACATGAAATTCGTCCTTGGTATCCAGCCTGTGGGCTACCGTCTCGGGTTGTACGGCAGATAGGATTATATGGTCACTGTCGGTAATTATAACCGCCCTGGTTCTCCTTCCATATGTTGCATCTATCAACATGCCCCGATCCCTGGCTTCCTGTATAATGCGTTTAATGGGCGCCGATTCAGGACTTACAATGGCAACCAACCTATTGGCAGAAACTATATTTCCAAAACCTATGTTTATCAATTTCATACTCATTTTTCATTCCTCCCATTTTTTATTCTATATTTTGTACTTGCTCCCTTATCTTTTCCAATTCTGTCTTTATGTCAACTACCATGTTAATAATTTGTATGTCGCCGGCTTTGGAAGCTATTGTGTTAACTTCCCTGTTCATTTCCTGGATGATAAAATCCAGCTTCCTTCCCACGGGCTCATGACTTTCCATGGTTGACCGCATTTGGCTTATATGGCTGCGGAGCCTGGTTATTTCTTCGGCAACATTGCTCCTTTCCGCAAAATAGGCCACTTCGTTTGCCAACCGTACCTGGTCCACCTCAACCTGACCTATTAGCTCCTGAATCCTTTTGTTTAGGTTGTTTTGGTATTCCTTTACCATCTCAGGGATTCTTTCATCTATTTTATCCATCATGGCCTCAATAGCATCCAATCGCCTGGCCATATCGTCCTTCATTTGTTCGCCCTCACGGGTACGCATGGCAATAAGATTGTCCAAGGCATCATCCAGGGCTGAGAAAATAAAACTTCTTAAAGCATCTTCATCCTCCGCCTCTTCCTCCACGTTTATTACATCCGGGTACTGAACTATTGCTTGGGCGTCCAGTTTTAATTCGGTGTTATAACGATGGGCAATATGTTTCATCACATTTATATACTGCTCAATCAAGGAATCATTTACTACCAATTTTGGGGTCTGGCCATAATTATTTTTGAAGTTTATGTATACTTCTACCCGCCCCCTAAGTACCAGCCTTTGAACGTATCTTTTTATCTCATCCTCTAAGAAACTCAGGTGCTTGGGCATTTTTATATTAAAATCCGTGTACCTGTGGTTTAATGTCTTTATTTCCACCACCAGTTCACGATCACCTGATTTTTTCTCCCCTCTCCCGTATCCCGTCATGCTTTTTAGCATTATATAACCATTCCTTCCATAACCATTATACATTATTATGGTCTCAAATCATAAATAAAAAACTGTTAATAATAAATAACCCTTTATCTTTAATATGATACAACTTAATGCCTATTTTTACAACCGATATACCGCCTTTTTGTGAACTTTTAATTTTCCAATCCAGGTGATATACTGTTAGGGACAACTTTCATTAAAGTATTGTACCGCTGTAAGATGTCAGAAGGAGGATAATTATGGCGCTGGATGGAGTGGTTATAAGCTGTCTGGTTGCACAGTTTAAAGATACAATTATTGACGGTCGCATCGACAAGGTATATCAACCCGAACCGGATGAAATCACCCTTAACATAAGGACTAAAACGGGCAGCCATCATGTACTGCTGTCCGCCAGTTCAAACAACCCAAGACTTTACATTACTCGGCAAAACAAGAGCAATCCCCATACCGCACCGCCGTTTTGCATGCTACTTCGAAAGCATATCCAGGGCGGGAGGATAAAGGATATAATTCAGCCGGATTTTGAACGAATTGTTGAAATTTTGATAGATACCACAGACGAACTGGGCGAAGTTTCCACCAAAAGGCTGATAATCGAAATCATGGGCCGGCATAGCAATATAATACTGGTCAATGGAGACGGCGATATAATAGATGCCATAAAGCGCATAACCTCAGCCGTAAGCCGGGTAAGGGAGGTGCTGCCGGGCATGCCCTATACACGACCTCCTTCCCGGGACAAGGTCAATCCCCTGTCGGTGGACACAGCCGCTGTTGAGGAAATATTATCCAAATATAAGGGCCGGGTAGGTATTGCAAAACATATAATGAACAGCTTCACCGGCGTCTCTTTGGTCACCGCTCGGGAGATAGTGTTTAGATATCTTAACAGGGAAGGAAAGGACGACGTCTTAACTGACGATAATATAACCCAGCTGTCGGAAGGTTTTACAAAATTTTTCGGGGATATAAAGAAAGGCTTGTACTCGCCTTGTATAGTATTGGATGGACAGGGTCGGCCTATGGAAGTATCGGCAACGGTACTGAGTTATTTATACCACCTTAAACAGACCGATTTTCAGGATATAAGCTCAGCCTTGGAAACCTTCTACCATGACCGGGATAGGATGGATCGGCTCAAGCAAAAAACCGCAGCTGTTTTAAAGACGGTTAATACCCACCTGGACAGAAGCCAAAAAAAGTTGGGGAAGCTTCTTAACGAGCTGAACAACGCAAAGAACGGCGATAAATACAGGCTGTACGGCGAATTATTAACCGCCAACCTCTACAATATACCGGCCAAGGCAGACAGTGTGGTGCTGGAAAACTTTTATGAAAATATGCAACCGGTAGAAATCCCTCTAAAAAAGAACCTAACGCCCGCCCAAAATGCCCAGGGATATTTCAAAAAATACAACAAATGTAAAACTGCAATAAAAGAATTGGCAAAGCAAATAGATGCCACTCGGAAAGAAATAGCCTACCTGGAAGGACAGGTAGACAACCTGGGCAAGTGCACCCATGAGCTGGAAGTGGAAGAAATCAGGGAAGAACTGGCATGTCTGGGGTATATAAAAAAGGGCGCGGGTAAAAAACGCGGCGGTGCCCGGAAAAAGGATATGTCCATGCCCCTTCATTATGTAACCGACGGTGGTCAACACATTTATGTGGGTAAGAACAACAAACAAAACGATTACCTTACTCTACAGCTGGCGCGGCCCCAGGATATATGGCTACATGTGAAGGATATTCCGGGTTCCCATGTAATATTAAAGTCGGAAAATACCCGCCCCGACCGGGAAGTGCTGAATGTTGCGGCCATGATAGCCGCTTTCTACAGCAAGGCCCGCCACTCCTCCAATGTGCCGGTGGACTATACATTGAAAAAATACGTAAAGAAACCCAAAGGTGCCAAGCCGGGTATGGTTATTTATGAAAACCACAAAACATTATATGTAACCCCTGATGAGAAAAAAATCAACAGCCTGGCAAAACCGGAATCCCTTACTCCATAATTAACCCATTGACCACCATCCATAACCGGAAGCGGACTCTTCCGGCTTTTATCCGTTTTCTCACTACTTTATTCCACGGCTGCCGGGTTTAACCAAGGGAATATCGCTCCGGCGGCACAGAGGACATTCATCGCTGTCGTAAGATTTTACCTCCATTGGAATTAGGGAAATGTGGGGCACTCCAAAATCTACCCTGCCACCGCTACGGTCAACAACGGAGGATACACCCACCACCCGACCGCCGGAGCTTTCTATTAGCTTTATTACTTCTTTAACGGAACCGCCGGTGGTTACCACATCCTCCACTACCAATATCCTTTCACCGGGTTTGATTTCAAAGCCTCGGCGGAAGGTCATAACCCCCTCCTCCCTTTCGGCAAATATGTTCCTAACGCCAAGGGCCTTGCCCATTTCATAGGAAAGGATAATGCCGCCCATGGCCGGACCTACTGTCAGATCCACGTCTATCCCCGCGTCTTTTATTTGCTTTGCCAGTTGTCGACATATCACTTCCGAGTGGTTAGGGTACTGGAACACCCGGGCGCATTGTATATATTTATCGCTGTGACGTCCTGAAGTTAGAAGGAAATGCCCCTCCAGCAGGGCGCCGGTGTCTTTGAAAATATCTATTATTTGATCCTTAGTCAACAATTTTATCACAACCTTCCATATTTTTCTCCCATATTCCGACAGTTTTTAAATGGTATATCGGGGAATATTCCATTGTCTTTTATATCCTGTTGCTCGGACATATCCTGCATTGTTTCTAATAGGATATCATAGGATACTGTACTTTCACCCTATGCTACTCCCTATCCGTTCTCACTGCTCTTATTTCTTCTAATTATGCCTGTTCACTTTTCAATATTCTTATCTTTTCCCATTAAGCCCTGTCAATTCCTGCCTAACTTTTAAGCTACATGTTTTGGCGGTTTAAACGAGAAAGAATATCGATTTTACCCATGGATTATGTCTTTATAATGCCTATTATATCCCTGATATCCTTAACGCCGGCCGTTGTCATATATTGCTCTACACCTTTCAATACCCGGACACAGGCATCGGGATGGATAAGGTTGGCAGTACCCACGGCAACTGCCCTGGCTCCCACCATCATAAATTCCACCGCATCCCTGCCGTTCATTATGCCGCCCATACCAATAACAGGTATATCCACGCTGTTGCATACCTGCCATACCATGCGCAAGGCAATGGGTTTTATAGCCGGACCGGACAGACCTCCGATAACGTTTTCAAGCATGGGTCTTTTGTTTTCTATATCCACCGCCATGGCAGTTATAGTATTGATAAGGGACAAGGCATCGGCACCGCCTGCCTGGGCAGCCCGGGCAATGGCCACTATATCACCCACATTGGGCGATAACTTCACCACCAGGGGGTATTGGGTATATCTTTTCACGGCCGAGGTTATTTCCTCCACCATGACGGGCTGCGTTCCAAAGGCAATACCGCCTTGCTTTACATTGGGACAGGATATATTAAGCTCCAGCATGTCTACGTCAGTACCATTGAACCTGTCTGCTATCTGGCAGTATTCTTCAACGGTATTGCCGGCAATATTAACAATAATGCGGGTATCATATTCTTTCAACCAGGGAAGTTGATGATTTATAAAATACTCCACACCGGGATTTTGTAGGCCCACACTGTTAATGATGCCCGAAGGGGTCTCTACTATCCTAGGAGGAGGATTACCATTCCTGGGCTCCAAGGTCAAGCCCGATACCGATATACCGCCTATCTTGTTTAAATCCATATAATCCACGTGCTCCCTACCGTAGCCGAAGGTACCCGAAGCGGCTATCACCGGGTTTTTGAAGGTTACCCCGGCTATGTCGACGGTTGTATTAATATCCATTCAATCAAACACCACCCTTTGTCCGTTAAATACCGGTCCGTCGCAGCATACCCTTTCGTATTGCCAATTACCGTCCCGTTCTATCTTACAAGCGCATGTCATGCAGCTGCCCACGCCGCAACCCATCCGCTCCTCCATGCTGAACCGACTGTCCAGCCCAAACCGGGTACATAACCTTTGTACCTCCTTGAGCATGGCGACAGGACCACAGGCAAAAACCATATCAGGCCTTATATCCTCCACCCTTTCACAGAATATATCGGTTACCAATCCCCTATGACCCGTGCTCCCGTCCTGGGTACAAATATATACCCTGTCCATAAAATCTTTTGCTGCGCCCAGGGGTATTAAGCTGCCGGTATCCCTCCAGCCGAAGATACCGTTTAAGGACAGGTGTTTATAGTACCTGGCGGCGTATAAAAGGGGGGCTACACCCATACCCCCGCCGATGAGCAACAAATTTTTTACGTTATCGTCCAACACAAGACCGTTGCCCAAAGGACCTAGTACATCCACCCCGTCACCGGGCTTTAACCTGGACAGTTCGGCAGTGCCCGGACCCTTTATTAGATATATAATCTCCATAATTCCGGTGGAGGGCAGTACATCGCTTATGCTGATGGGCCTTCTAAGGAGCAGACCGTGGTAGTCACTGCCGGGTTTTATATGAAGAAACTGGCCGGGCAGCACTTCCCTTTTATGTTCAATGCCTGAAATACCCATCTTTTTTATGTTTTTGTTGATATAATCGTTATACTCGACCCTGCAAATGGTGTTTGTCATCATTTATCACCTATTTTCCTTAAGTTAATGGGCTCAATGTTTTCAATGTCCATATCCCCTTCCAAGCATTGTACCAATACCGCAGCAGTATCTAAAGAAGTGATGCATGGTATGGAACTCTCCACCGAAGTTCGCCTTATCTTAAACCCGTCCCGCTGGGGCTCGCGACCCCGTGTGGGTGTGTTTATTACCAGTCCTATCTCACCGCTAAAGATCATATCCACTATCCGGTTACTTCCCTCTTTGAGCTTAGGTACCACGCTGGTGGGTATGTGGTTAAAGTTCAGAACCCGGGCTGTACCGCCGGTGGCTACCAGTTCGTATCCCAGTTTGGAAAACCGTTCGGCTATTTGTACAAGCTCCTGTTTATCTGCATCAGCCACCGTCATCAAAATTTTCCGCCTGTCCTTACCGTCAAGCTTCACTCCTGCCGCGGTTAAACCCTTAAACAGCGCCTGAGGCAGCGAAGGAGCCATACCCAATACCTCACCCGTGGATTTCATTTCCGGTCCCAGGCTTATCTCGGTATCCGGCAGTTTGTCCATGGAGAAAACCGGCACCTTAACGGCAAACATGTCCTTTTCGGGATACAGACCGGTACCGTATCCGGCCTCCTTTAGGGTATGCCCCAAAACCATTCTGGTGGCCAGGCTTACCATGGGCACGCCGGTTACTTTGCTGATATAAGGCACCGTCCGGCTGGATCGAGGATTTACCTCTATTATATAAACCTCGTCATTATATATTACAAACTGTATATTGATAAGACCGATGACTTTTAACTCCAGTGCTATCTTCCGGGTATATTCCTCGATTTTTTCCCTTTGACACTGGTTTAGACTAACGGCAGGATACACCGATATACTGTCCCCGGAATGGACCCCCGCCCTTTCGATATGCTCCATAATACCGGGTATGAGGATATCTTGGCCGTCACATATTGCGTCCACCTCTATTTCCTTGCCCACAAGATATTTATCTATCAATACGGGATGCTCTTGCTCTATCCTGTTTACAATTGCCATGTAATTTTTTATATCCTCTACCGAATGGGCTATTTCCATACCCTGGCCTCCCAATACATAGGACGGCCGTACCAACACCGGAAAACCTAATTTTTCCGCTCCGTCCACCGCCTGTTGGATAGTGGTTACCGTGATACCCTTGGGCCTTTTAATGTTCAATCGGGAGAGGAGTTTATCAAATTCTTCCCTGTCCTCGGCATCGTTTATGGACGTGGGATGGGTACCCAGGATATCCACACCTGCCTTGTACAGGCCTTGGGTAAGCTTTATGGCCGTCTGCCCGCCAAATTGCACCACCACGCCCTTGGGTTGTTCAACATCGATAATATTTAGCACGTCTTCCAGAGTAAGGGGCTCAAAATATAGCTTATCTGAAGTGTCGAAATCGGTGCTCACCGTTTCCGGGTTATTGTTTATCATTATAGTCTGGTACCCCAGTTCTCGGGCGGCCCAAGCACAATGAACGCAACAATAGTCAAATTCTATGCCCTGGCCTATTCGAATGGGACCGGAGCCCAGCACCACTACTTTCTTTGTATGTCCGGCAGGGGATTTGTCCGTTAAGTTATAAGAGGAGTAGAAGTAGGGGCTGATAGCGGAGGTGTTGGGTACATGAACCCGGACCTTACCGTAACCCGGATAAATACCCATAGCCTTTCGCATTGCCCGCACCTTGGCTTCAGGGACACCGTGCCACTTGGCAATGGCCCCGTCGGAAAAACCCGCCTTCTTAGCCCGTAACATTAACTGCCGGTCAATTTTATCCAGATCACAGGCCTTGACCTCTTCCTCTAAATCCACAATATCTTTAATTTTATTGATAAAGAACTTGTCTATCATGGTCCACCGGTGAATATCATCGATGTCCATACCCCTTCTTAAGGCTTCGGCTATCAGAAACAACCGTTCATCGTTGACCGACTTAATACCTTCAATCAACTGTTCATCCTTTAGTTCTTTCAAATCCTGCCTGTCCAGGGAAAAATGTCCCAGTTCCAGGGAACGTACAGCCTTAAGCAGACTTTCTTCAAAGGTGGCGCCGATTGCCATTACCTCACCGGTAGCCTTCATTTTAGTACCCAGGCTCTTTTGGGCCATTAAAAACTTATCGAAAGGCCATTTAGGTATCTTTGTTACCACATAGTCCAGCTTGGGCTCAAAACCGGCAAAGGATGTGCCGGTGGCCTCGTTTTTCAGCTCGTCCAGGGTATAGCCAATGGCGATTTTCGTCGCTATCCTGGCTATGGGATAACCGGTGGCCTTGGAGGCCAAGGCACTGGACCTGCTCAGCCTGGGGTTTACCTCTATTATGAAATAATCATCCCTTTGGGGATGGAGGGCAAACTGTACATTGCACCCACCCTCTATCGATAATTCCTCCACTATGTCGAAGGAAGCCGATTTGAGCATTTGACACTGTTTCGTGGTCAGGGTCAGGGAGGGTGCCACTACAATACTGTCACCGGTATGCACTCCCACCGGATCAAAGTTTTCCATGTTACACACGGCTATACAGTTGCCCTTGCTGTCCCGGATGACTTCATACTCTATTTCCTTCCACCCGGCAACGGATTTTTCCAGCAATATCTGGTGCACCCTACTGGCCCTCAGACCGTCCGCCGCAACTTTTTCCAGCTGTTCCATGTTATACACGCTACCGCCGCCGGTACCGCCTAAGGTATAGGCCGGCCTTACCACCAGGGGAAAACCGACGGACAATGCAAAGCGGCGGGCCTGTTCAATATCCCTTGCAATCACGCTTTCAATGACAGGCTGGTTGATGGATTCCATGGTGGTTTTAAAGGCTTCCCTGTCCTCGGCCTTTTTTATGGCAGCCATGGAAGTACCCAGCAGCCTAATACCTTCCCTGTCCAAAAAACCATCCTCAGCAAGTTCCATGGCCAGGTTCAAACCGGTCTGGCCGCCCAGGGTGGGCAGTATACTGTCCGGCTTTTCCTTTTTAATAATATTTTTTACCACTTCCGGAACCATGGGTTCAATATATATGTTTTGTGCTATGTTGGTATCAGTCATTATAGTAGCCGGATTGCTGTTTATAAGCACAACCTCTATTCCCTCTTCCGTCAACGCCTTACAGGCCTGGGTGCCTGCATAGTCAAACTCGGCGGCCTGTCCTATTATTATAGGCCCCGATCCGATAACCAATACCTTCTTGATGTCCTTATCTCTTGGCATGCATGCATGTCTCCCTTCAGATGTATTGTTCTGCCCCGACTTTGTTCTTGATCTAAAGTTCGTTTATAAGATCTTTTTATGTTACTTCTTTCGTCTCCCTTAAATCCCAATCGTTGACTGACATTCCACTTCTTTAGGGCAAACGTTCGCAGCGCTGGCCCCGTCTTTCCGTTATGCTGCAAAAAAGACGCTATATAAACTTTTTGGGAAAAATTTATCTACACTAATAAGCCAATATCAGCCTATTTTTGCTAATAACAGTTCCATAACTATACTCCTTCTGGCATGTATACATAGGTAAAACTATAAGTACCGGGTTATATCATCTCGCATCCTTAAGGCCTCGGCCCTGGCCGCTTGGCCAAATTCTTCGGACGTAAATTTATCCTTCCATCTATCGGCTCGGTAGGAGCATAATATACTTCTGGAGGCATTGACTATTGCACCCCTACCCTGATTATCAAAACAAAGGGCAATGTCCTCAGCTTTTCCGCCCTGGGCACCGTATCCAGGTACCAAGAAAAAGGTATGGGGCATGGATGCCCTTAGTATTCTTGCCTGCTCAGGATAGGTAGCGCCTACTACCGCACCTACGCAGCTATAACCGTTTTTGCCCACCAGTTCCCTTCCCCACTCGTGTATAAGCCGTGCCACTGCCTGAAACACCCTCTCATCCTGGGTCTTTAAATCCTGTATCTGGCACGAACTGGCGTTTGACGTCTTGGCCAGTACAAAAATCCCCTTATTATACTTCTTGCAGCATTCTATAAAGGGCTGTACGCCGTCATATCCCAAATAAGGATTTACCGTCAAAAAATCAACCGGAAAGGCACGACCCAACACCAGGTCCCCAAACTGTGTCTCTCCTAGGAAGGCCCTTGCGTATTCCCGGGCAGTGGAACCTATATCGTTACGCTTGGCGTCGCCTATCACTATCAATCCCTTGTCCCGGCAATAATCCACCGTACGATTGAAGACCGAAAGACCGGGCAATCCCAGCATTTCATAACAGGCAATCTGTATTTTTACCGCAGGTACAATGTCATAAATATTATCCACTATGGTCTTGTTAAACTCCAAAACCGCTTCGGCAGCATTATCCATGGTAGCTTTGCCGGATATCAGTCCCCATTTTTCCAGTATATAATCCGGCAGATAATCCAACCTAGTATCCAAACCGATGACCGTCGGATTTTTTAACTCATCTATTTTTTCCATTAACCTATCTATAATCATTTGTTTCCTCCTAAAACTCCACGGGATACAACCAACTGCCCCGATACCATGGTATATTCAACTTTACCCTTCACTTTCTTACCGTTAAAGGGGGTATTCTTGCCCAGGGATACAAATTTATCGGCGTCTATCTCATAACTTTTCTTAAGATCCACCACAACGATATCGGCAGGGGTGTCTTCTTGTATTATCCCGCCCGGAAGTTTGAAAATCCTGGCCGGTGTATAGGACATTTTATCCACCAAACCATGTATATCCATTACCCCCGATTCAACCAGTTCGGTAACGCCCAAGGCCAAGGCAGTTTCCAGCCCGGATATTCCAAAGGCTGCCAGGTCGAACTCCACCAGTTTTTCATCCAAATGGTGGGGAGCATGGTCGGTGGCGATTATGTCAATTATCCCATCCTTTAAGGCCTGTTTTATGGCCTGTACGTCTTCCTCCGTTCTTAAAGGTGGGTTAACCTTAGCAAAGGTATCGAAATTTTCCACCGCCTTCTCGGTCAGGCTGAAGTAATGGGGCGCAGTTTCGCATGTAACCCTTATGCCCTTGTCCTTGGCTGTCTTTATCAGCTCCACCGATCCAGCGGTGCTGACATGGGCTATATGTACATGGGCACCCGTCTCACCGGCCAGCATGAGGTCCCTTGCCACAATAGCATCCTCTGCTACCCGGCTTATACCCCTCAGCCCGGTGATGGTGGAGATATATCCCATGTTAACCACCCCATCCCTTGCTATGGAAGCATCCTCACAATGACAGATTACCGGCAGATCGAAGTTGGAAGCATATTCCATGGCCTTTAACATTAAATGCCCGTCCATAACCGTTTTACCATCATCGGAAACGGCTATTATGCCGGCTTCCTTCATTTCACCCATCAAGGACAGTTCTTTACCTTCAAGATTTTTGGTAATACTGCCGATGGGCATTACCTTTACCACTCCTTCTGCCTTGACCTTCTTTTTTATATAATCTATCACCGCTCTGTTGTCCGCCACCGGTTGGGTATTGGCCATACAGGCAATGGTAGTAAAGCCGCCCATGGCAGCGCTTCTGGTGCCTGTGGCAATGTTTTCTTTGTACTCATATCCCGGATCCCTAAGGTGGCAATGGACGTCTATAAGTCCGGGAAGGAGGGTTTTGCCTTCTATATTTATTACCTTACAGTCGCTAATATTTATATCCTTTGCCAATTGTGCTATTCTATCGTCCACTATCAATACATCCATCTTTCCTGATAAATCCGGCCGTGCATTGGCAACATATCCGCCTTTAAACAATACTTTCATCTGGAACACTCCTCCTGGTCAGCATATATAATAAGGCCATTCTAACGGCCACACCGTTGGTAACCTGTTCGGTTATGGCAGACCGATCTTCATCCACTATGATCGAGGTCATTTCCACCCCACGATTAACCGGTCCGGGATGCATTATTAGGACATCCTTTTTGGCCAGTTTTATATTTTTTTCATTAATGCCGAAGTATCTTGCATATTCGTCAATGGAAGGCAAAAGACCGCTCCTTTGCCGTTCCTTTTGTATCCTAAGACCCATCACCACATCCGCTCCCCTTATTGCATCCTCTACGTTGTTGTATACATTAACGCCGGTTTTTTCAAGGTCGGGAGGCAATAAGGTATTGGGTCCGCAGACACTAACTTCACAACCCAGTTTTACCATACTCCATATATTACTTCTGGCAACCCTGCTGTGGTAAATATCACCTATTATAGCCACTTTAAGCCCCTCAAAACCGCCCTTTTTCTCTTTAATGGTAAATAAATCTAATAAAGACTGTGTAGGATGCTCGTTCATACCGTCACCGGCATTTATAACGGAAGCCTTAACATGCCTTGCCAATAGATGGGGCGCTCCCGATATGGGATGGCGTATGACAACCACATCGGCACCCATAACGTCTATTGTCCTTCCGGTATCAATTAGGGACTCTCCTTTGGCCACACTGCTGGTAGAAACTGAGATGTTTGCTACGCTGGCGCCCATATATTTTCCGGCCAATTCAAAGGAAAGTTTAGTCCTGGTACTGTTTTCATAAAACAGTATTATAACTGACTTGCCCTGGAGATGGGGCGTCTTTTTGTTGCCCTGTTTTAAAATATATTTCATAAGTTCTGCAGTATTTAATATTGCTTCTATTTCCGTCTTTTTTATGTCCTTTAATCCTAATATATCCTTTCTGGTCAAGATCATAATCCATCACCTGCTCAACTTTTTCTTAAAAAAGAGTAGTAAGTGTTTAACCTACTACTCTTCTAAATTATTAAATATTTTCCAAAAAACTTTTATCTTTTCCTATCCAAAGCAACACCGCCGTCAGGACCGGAATTAAGGACACTGCACCTGTTATTAATACGGCTATGGCGGTATGGTCCGAAGTTGTCATTTTCCGGTTTATAATTTTAATAACTGCTATAATTGCAAAACCGGAAACCGAAAAAATCGTCATCTTATTATTTATTATAAAATGGAATGGTGTTTTGCCGATACCGTTTAAAAACAGTGCCGTCGAATATAAACCGTTTAACAAAGACATCGGTACCATTGCACATAATACGGTCAATATATATTTTATATCCGGTACCATAATTCCAGTCCTTTGTAACATAAAACCTCCACCCTTGGGTATTGTTATCCTATTTTTTCTCAATTATAACCCCGTCGCTGCCGTCTATTTCCTTTACATGTACATGGACTATTTCGCTTCGGGAAGTAGGTACGTTCTTCCCCACGAAATCAGCCCTTATGGGAAGTTCCCGATGGCCTCGATCTATAAGTACGGCAAACTGGAGCATTTTCGGTCGCCCTAAATCGATAATGGCATCCATTGCCGCCCTTGCCGTCCTGCCGGTATACACCACATCATCCACCATCACTATTTTCCTGCCGTTTACGCTAAAGGGTATATCAGTACCGTTAATGATGGGATGTTCGGCCAGGGTACTGAGATCGTCCCGGTACAGAGTAATGTCCAAGATACCGACAGGCACCTTCCCGCCTTCTACCTGGAGGATCTTCTTTGCCAACCTTTTGGCCAAGGGCACGCCTCTTCTTTGTATACCGATTAACACCAGGTTTTCCGTTCCCTTGTTCTTTTCCAAGATTTCATGGGCTATCCTGGTTATTGCTCTCTCTATAGCCTCCTCATCCATTATTTCTGCCCTGGCATGCATAAAAGCACCTCCCTTATCAGCATTAAAAAACGCCTTACCCGTGGCAAGACGCAATATTCACTCCCATGAACAGACATAGGTATATTCCCGGACATGGGTATACTATGCGAATATTAACACCTTACCAGCCTCACAGGACTAATTTAAAGGTTGTTTTTTATTAGCACAAGTATACCACAGCCCTTATACCTTGTCTACATTTTTCTAACTTTTCTGTCGTAATTTTTTTATGATATCTTTAAAGTACCTAGGCAAGGGCGCTTCAAAGATCATTATTTGCCGGGTTACGGGATGTCTCAGGGTTAGACGATAAGCATGGAGTACTTGGCCTTGTATATTAAAAGGCTGCTTTTTCCTGCCATATACCCTATCACCCACCACGGGATGACCTATATATGCCATATGTACCCTTATTTGGTGGGTCCGTCCGGTTTCCAGTCGCACCCTTATTAGAGTATACTCTTTAAAACTTTCCACCACTTCGTAATGGGTAACGGCATGCCTTACCCTGCCCTTGTCGGTTACTGCCATCTTTTTACGGTCGACGGGGTGTCTTCCGATGGGAGCGTCTATCCTGCCCTTTTTATCCTTTATTTCGCCATGGACCAAGGCCATGTATTCCCTGCCCACCGTCCTTTCCTTGATCTGCCTTGCCAAACTTAAATGGGCGGCGTTATTCTTAGCAACCACCAGCAGACCGGAAGTATCCTTATCTATCCTATGCACTATACCGGGGCGGACCTTTCCGTCTATATCGGACAAGCTGTTGCATTTTGCCAGTAGGGCATTGACCAGCGTACCTGAAGTGTTGCCGGCCGCCGGATGTACCAACATGTTCTTGGGTTTATTGACCACTACAATATCGTCGTCCTCGTATACTATATCAATGTCTATATCCTCAGGTCGTGCCTCCAACGTCTCGGGCTCGGGTACAAATATTTCTATAATATCCTCACCGCCCACCCTTGTATTGGACTTTACCTGCTTTCCGTTTACCAGCACCTTTCCTTCCTTAATGAGTTTTTGAACCTGGGAACGACTGATATCGTCCAACATGGCGGTTATAACAACGTCCACCCTCTGACCTTCCCAGCGGCTATCGACTGCTATTTTCTTATGTTCCATGATAACCACCATATTTTTTATCGGTTTTAAACAATATGAAATATACCAACAGTATGGTACCTATCACTATACTGGAGTCAGCAATATTAAAAACCGCAAAATTTACCGCTTTTATATATATAAAATCCACCACATAGCCTAATCTCAGCCTATCAATGAGATTTCCTATGGCTCCGGCAAGTATCAGTACCAAACTTGACTTCAAAAGAGGCTGTCTTACAGAACGGGTGACTAGATAATATATGATAGCTGCAGAAATTACCACCTTTACCACTATAAAAAACCATTTGGCGTTTTGCAGCATACCAAAGGCAGCTCCATAATTTTCTACATAAGCAAAGTCAAGTATGCCGTCTATTACCGGTATGGCGCCCATCGGCTTTAAAACTGTACATGCCCAGTATTTGGTAGCCTGGTCTACGATAATTATAATGACTAACAATAAAAAAACTGCCAAGGTACACTACCTCCTTAAGTTGCTATGCCACCGCTGATCATGCATCACCGAGAAGTGGCATTTTTTTGACTTTTTAATTATATCACATTTCAGGACGTAGGGTATCCATTGGCTACATAACTAAACCTTGGAACTATTTTTCCATGTGGTCGTCTTTTATTTTTTTATCCTTACCGTCTCCGGTGGTTACCCCATGATCTTTGGGTAATTGCTCCTTGTACTCTCCCTGGGTGATACCCTCCACCTCCTCCACCTGTCCGGAGTGTTGGTCACCGTCGCCGTACATATCGCCATAGCTCCTTACCCGATTTCTACTAATATCCTGAGGCGATTCTGCCGTTCCATACCTTGCCACAGATTGCCATGCGTCTTCACCGTCAAACATGGTTTGGTCCTCTTCGTCCATAAAACTCCTTCCAAAGGGAAATATCAGCACTTCCTCCTCCACCGGCCTATCGTCATCTAAATCCTTGATGTCCGGTTTTTCTCTCCTTTGACATTGGATACATAAACTCGCATAGGGCAACGCCTCCAGTCTTTTGGGATCTATGGCTTTTTTGCATATATCGCATATACCGTAGACATTTTTATCTATTTTCATCAGCGCATCATCAATGGCCCGCAAAATAAATTTTTGATTATTTTTTAAGGCAAAGGATTTTTCCATCTCAAAGGTCTCGAAACCCAAGTCGGCGGGGTGGTTATCGTAGGAAGACAGTTCCTCCACACTTTCCTTTAAAGATGAATTGTAACTGTTTCGGTTCATCAAATTAAGGGTGTTTTGGACCCTTTTCCTTTCCTTGAGCAGTTTCTTTTTATAATGTTGTAGCATGTTTTCGTCCATATTAAATTCACTCCCAATTTTTATACCTTTCCTGTGCCAATTGTCATAGATGCCTCTGCACCAATTTTACGATTTCGGCGATAAAATCGCCGATTATCGGTAGGTTCATCATAACCAGACGGCGGAGTATGTAAATAACCACCGCTCCCAGCAAGGTAAACCCGATGGCCATGCCAAAGCCTCGAAACAATCCCCCGATAAAATTTACTATAAGCATTCTTTTTGTATTATTCAAATACTCCACATACTCAGCCAATCTCATCTTGTCAAGGGCATCGGCCAGTAATTGCACCCGGTTTTTAAGCTTATCTATACTTTCTTTCTTTTCAGCCATAATCATCACTGTATTATTGTCTCCAGCAACACTCTTTTTATTTATCGGGCCGGGAAAACAGATTTTACAACATATTATTTTTGATTGTTATTTTTAATACATATAATATAAAAACTACGAATTAATTTTAGATTTTGCATACCATGATATTGATATGAAATAGCCTATTATAGGAGAAATTCCATATCCAATTAGCGGAACCGGAAAGTTCCCAAATAATGTGGAAACTAAAATTATTGTAAAATATAAGCCTACACACATAGAAGGTAATTTTAAGTTTTTCGGAGGAAACAATATATAAGGTATCGGTAATATTGCAAGAGAAATAATCCCTATGATAAGCTATATTAATCCCATATTTGCTAATAAACTCACTATTCTTTCTACATGAGCCACTGCTGGCAGATTATCCAAAAACACCCACAAAAAATGATTAATAAAGTAAGTATCCCCACGATAAATGTACGAAGACGCTGTTTATCAGCTTTACTGCATAACATAACCATCATTGGTATAGCAAAACCAGTTAATTGAGAGGCATCCGGCTGAATAGCCAGTAAAGTTGATATGGCCACTGTTATAACGGCAGTAAACTTCAAACCTTTTATTTGGGACATTTCCCATAATTCTATTATCAATATTGGTAACACTATAAATGAAACATTAAACTTGATTATTCCAACAGAAACCCACCTGTGAACCCCATTCATACCCGGACTTATTAAGGTTAAAATTAAGAGAAGCAATGAGATTAATATAAAAGTACCTCTGGTTTTACTTTTTATCATTTTAAATCTGTTTGAAACTATAAAATATGAAATTATTCCTGTTATTACTAAACAAGCGATATTTTGAGCCCAAATGAAAACTGAAACTTTATTATGATACATTACTATGGCTCTAATGGCGATAGAAGGTATTGGGATTATTAGTGACACAAAATTCAGTAATAGTAATTTTTTCATTTTATCTCCATAAAACCATAATTTTAGATTTCTAGTTCGTGATATTATACAAGTATGTCTTTGGAGTATTTGGGCTTATTTTTATTATCAAGATCTTTAAATATCTTATTGCCGGAATAATAGGAAATCCATTATCATCAATTAGCACATATCTTTTTATTATTTTCTAAAATCACTTTTTGCACCTTCATATTTTTTACCTCAACTCTTTATTAACATAAATATATTATACTATCTATACCAATTTCTCTATATTGTTTAATTAATATGATATATAAAAAAAGATATAGGACAGGTTGTTATATTAAACCATCTATCCTATATCCATTATACTCCAATTAAATTAACCCTTCCCTTTTTACGGGAACTTAACCCCACACATTTTATGTTAAATTAGCTACACATTTGGCACAGATATTCTTATGCTGGGGATGTCGGCCCACCGTTTCACTATATACCCAGCACCTTTCACATTTAGCCCCCGGCGCCTTGCCTACGACTATTGTAATATCAGGTACTTCCTCGCCCACCAAACCCTGTTCCTCCTCGGGGCACTTGCCCTTTATAACCTCTACTTTTGATGCAATAAATATGGTGGGTAGGGCATCCTTAATTCCTTCCAAGAAGGAATACCATTCGCCGTCGGTGTATATCTTAATAAAAGCATCTAAGGAATTGCCTATCACCTTTTGTACCCGGGCATTTTCCAAGGCTTTGGATACATCCATCCTCACGTCGATTATCTTGGACCACTTTTCCTCCAAGGATTTATCTATATACCGAGCATCAACCTTTGGCATATCCGCCAATTGAGGACTTATGGGCCTGTCTTCCCCCTTGGGCATATGCCTCCATATCTCCTCGGCAGTAAAGGACAGAATGGGCGTTATCAACCGCACCAGGCTGTTTATTATGTCGTACATAACAGTCTGGGCCGATCTCCTTTGCTTGGAATAAGCTTTAAATGTATACAGCCTGTCTTTTATAATATCCAGGTAGAAATTGCTCATATCCACCACACAAAAATTGTGGATGGAATGGTATATAATATGATATTCATAGTCTTGATATGCCTTGAGCACTCTGTCTATCAGCTTGTGTAATCTCATCAGCGCCCATCTGTCAAGCTCCTCCATATCGGCATAATCAACCCTGTGCTGGGTGGGGTCGAAATCGTACAGATTGCCCAACAGGAACCTGGCAGTATTTCTTATCTTCCTGTAAATTTCCGATAGCTGTTTCAGTATATCCTTGGATATCCTAACGTCGGTCCTGTAATCCGCCGATACTACCCATAACCTTAAGATATCCGCACCGTATTGTTCAACCACTTCCATGGGATCTATACCGTTTCCCAGGGATTTACTCATTTTCCTTCCTTCTCCGTCAACCACAAAACCATGGGTCAATACCGCCTTATAGGGGGCTTTGCCCCTTGTGGCCACCGAAGTCAGGAGAGAAGACTGGAACCATCCCCTGTGCTGGTCACTGCCCTCTAAGTAGAGATCTGCCGGCCAAACCTGACCGGGTGTTGTTTCCAGTACGGCAGCATGACTGGACCCCGAATCAAACCAAACATCCATTATATCCGTTTCTTTTCGGAATTTTCTACCGCCACACGGACATTCTACATCATCAGGCAGGATTTCCTCGGCTTCCATTTGATACCACGCATCCGAACCCTTTTCACCGAAGAGTTTAGCCACTGCGGCAATGGTATCATCATTTATTAACTCTTTACCACATTCATCGCAATAAAATATGGGAATGGGCACCCCCCAGATCCTCTGGCGGGATATGCACCAATCCTGACGGTCTAGAATCATGCTGGTGATCCTTTCCTGTCCCCAACCGGGTATCCATTTAACCTGTTTTATGGCCTCCAACGCTTGGTCCCTGAACCCTTCTATCGATGCGAACCACTGTTCCGTTGCCCGGAATATTACCGGACTTTTGCATCTCCAGCAATGGGGATACGAATGGATCAGCCTGCTAAGCCCCAGCAATGCCCCGGACGCCTGTAAATCCTTAATAATGGCATCATTGGAGTCTTCATAATACAGGCCTTCAAATTTGCCCGCCTTTTCGGTCATATACCCCCTATCGTCCACAGGGTTTAACACGTCTAGATTATACTTCTTGCCGATTCCAAAGTCTTCTTGACCATGACCGGGGGCGGTATGGACACACCCGGTACCCTGATCCAGGGTTACATGATCACCCAGTATTATCAGGGACTCCCTGTTCATAAAGGGATGCTGGGCGGTCATTCCCTCCATCTGTACACCGTCGAAGGTAGCAATCACGGCATAATCCCGGCTGCCTGCAGCCTCGGCCACATTCTCAGCAAGTTCCTCGGCCGCTATTAGGTATTCTTCTCCTACTTTAAACAAAGAGTATTTAAAGTCAGGGGCGAGGCATATTGCCAAATTAGCCGGTAACGTCCATGGGGTGGTGGTCCAGATAACAAAGTATACCTTTGACAGATCACCAACATGGGGCGTTATCATACCCTTATCGTCCTTTACCCTGAATTTTACATAAATGGAATGGGACTCACGATCGGAGTATTCTATTTCCGCCTCGGCCAAGGCGGTAGCACAGTCGGTACACCAGTATACCGGCTTCAGGCCCTTGTAAATATACCCCTTTTTAGCCATTTCCCCGAATATCTCTATTTGTTTTGCTTCAAATTGGGGTTTTAGAGTAAGATAAGGATTTTCCCAATCGCCCCTTACCCCCAGTCTCTTAAACTGATCCCTTTGATTTTTTACATATTTAATGGCAAAATCCTTGCACAACTTTCTAAACTCAACGGGGGAAATCTTGTCCCGATCCACCTTCAGGTGCTTTATAGCCTGTAATTCTATGGGCAGGCCGTGGGTATCCCAGCCGGGCACATAGGGTGCATCATAACCGGACATGGATTTAAACTTTACGACGATATCCTTTAACACCTTGTTTAAAGTATGCCCCAGGTGTATATCGCCATTTGCATAGGGGGGACCGTCATGGAGTATAAACTTAGGCATGCCTTGGTTTTTTTCCACTGTTTTTTCATAAATATTATTTTGTTCCCAAAACTTAACCATTTCGGGTTCTTTTTTCGGTAAATTTCCCCTCATAGGCATTTCCGTTTTTGGCAAGTTTAATGTTTTGCTATAATCCATTAGCGTTTAAACCTCCATATATCATTATTGCAACATCACAAATAAAAAATACCTCCATCCGTAGACAAGGGACGAGGCATATTAGTTCCCGTGGTACCACCCTTTTTTTACTAAAGTAGTAACCTTGTTTTTTTAACGTATAACCGGCTCCCGCTACTGATGCGGTTCACGGGGCTGCTCCGGGGTGATTTTCTACAATAAACAATTACTAACTTCCACCACCCGTTAACTCTCTATAAATTGTTTATAGTATACTCTTCCCCTTCATAGCATTTACTCTATTTAACATATTCCTAGATATTATATATTAATATACACATCCCGTCAAGAACAGACTGTATGTTTTACTCACCCCTTGGGCTCTTCCTCGAGCTGCCGGTCGTTGAGATCGATGGTTTGGTCGGTAAGCTCGATAGTTTGGTCAACAAAACCATCCTGCCGCTCGATAAAACTTGCTTGTTGTTCCACAACATCATCATGCTGCTCAACGATTTCATCCCTTTGCTCTACAGTTTCTTCTTGCTGATCTACAACATCGTCCTGCTGCTCATCGCCAAAAAGCACTTTGTCTTCCAGCAAAGCTTCCAACTGGGATTCCAATAAAGCCCTGAACCGGGTTTTAAAAACATAAAGTTTCTTTCTCTCTTCTTCCGCTTCTTTCTTTATATCAACAATTTCCCTATTGGCATCTTCCAGTATTTTTTTGGCCTGTTGTTGGGCACTTTGTATAATCTCCTCAGCTTTTTTATGGGCATTGTTGGTAACTTCATCGGCTGTCTTTTGGGCAGTTACCAAAGTTTCCTTTAAAGTACTCTCCATGGTTTTAAACTGGCTCAGCTGATCATTCAATAGCTCCAGTCTTTCTTTGTATTCCATGTTTTCTTTATACAGCCTTTCAAAGTCAATTACCACCTGGTCTAAAAATTCATCGACCTCGTCTTCATTATATCCTCTAAAACTCCTTGAAAATTCCTTATTATGTATATCCATAGGGGTTAGTGCCATATACACATCCTCCTCATTGCCTAGATTTTTGAGCACACAAGTCACAGGATACTAAAGTATATACCTTTTCAACGGGCTTTACCCCGTTACTGTTTTGCCAACGATACCGCCTTTTCATATGCTTCGCGCAATGCTATAGAGTACGCCTATTATTATCCTTAAAACGATTATAGCTATCAGCGGTGAAATGTCTATCGGTAATCCGCCGATGGGTAGCCTTTGTATCAATTTTCTAAAGGGGCTAATTAAAGGTTCTGTAAAGGCCGATAAAAATCTTCTTAAGGGATGCCTAAAGTCTAATACCCAAGAAAGTAGTGCATTAATAATTATAATCCATATTATTATATCTAAAAACCTGGCTGCACCGAGTATTATACCGATCGCCACCACTGGGTTCAAAAACAATCTCTCCTTTTTTATAGGCTTTATTCTTCATCCTGATAGAACGGAAAGTACTGGTCGGTCATTAATTCTTCCGGAATATTGCCGGATATATCTACGTTATTTGGCGCCAATAAGAAAATTACCTTGGAAATCTTTTGTATGACACCGTCCAGGGCATATACGGCACCGCTAAGAAAGTTTAAGGTCTTTTTAGCCAGCTCTACATCCATGGACTCCAGATTCACTATGACCGGTTTTCTGTTTCTCAGGTTATCGACGATATTCTGGCAATCTTCATAGGAAAAGGGCTGATAGAGGACTATCCTCATTTGCTTGGTTGTATGAAGGTTAACTACCTTGGCCTTTTTCCTCTGCCTTACGGCTGAACGGTGATCGGTATCCTCATTGACGTTTAAAGTATCATGGACCTCTTCTTCCGGTTCATAATCCTCATATACCACATCCTCGTCAAGGCCTATAATGTTTAGCATTTTTTTGAAAAATTTGTTTCCCATTATGTTTTATCCCCCTTCGTTTATTTATGCCTTTCCCCAAATAACGCCGTTCCCAATCTTATCATATTAGCCCCTTCTTCTATGGCCACTCTGTAATCGTTGGTCATGCCCATGGACAAATATTCCATATCTTTGCCCACAGCCAATTTTGCCTTTGTTTCCTCGTACAGTTCCCTTAGCATTTTAAAATATGGCCTGACTTGCTCTTCATCTTCAACGAAAGGAGCTATGGTCATCAATCCTTTAACCCTGATATTTGGAAACTGTTCCAACCGCTTGACGAATTCAAAATATTCATGCCCCGGCACACCGTATTTCGTATCCTCTCCCGACACGTTTACTTGAACCAGTACATCCAACACCCTGCCGGATTTCTCCGCCGCCTTATTTAATTTATCGGCCAGCTTTATTCTATCCAGAGAATGGATTAAGTAGGTTTTATCTACGATATATTTAACCTTGTTGGTCTGTAGATACCCGATAAAATGCCAGTTAACGGGGCCGCTGAGCCGTCCGTACTTGGACAGCATCTCCTGAACCCTATTCTCGCCAATGTCTGTAATGCCAAGATTGAGAACATGGTTAATTCTGTTGATATCAACGGTCTTGGTCACCGCTACCAAACGAATATACTCGGGCGATGTCCCGGCTCTTTGGGCAGCCTGATGAATACGGTAACGTACCTTTTCCAGTCGTTCCTTAAGCTCCATATGTCCTCCATTCACCGGTTTATAAATACCCGATTAAAAAGATTTGTTGTATACCCTTTAACTATTGCCTTTGACTGCTCCATAGCCAGAACTTCCACCCCGCTACACCGTCCTTTGACATTTTTTGCGCACATTCTTTTTTTATTATACATTGATTGTTTCTACAACTTCAATCCTTCTATACTACTATTATGTTAAAATCTATGCTGCGAATCTTTGTGTAACCCTTCACCTGTTGGTCAATGGAAAAAACAATAATATCATAACCTTTATCTTTTATTATATTATACACCTTTGCATCCAATATTTTACCATCTAATTGGAAAATTTTCATCTTTATTGTCTGATTTTTATCAAAAAAAGGCGGTTTATCGAACTTTTTTAAAGTAACCACATACCACTGATGGTGGTCTATAATCTTAAACAGGGGCTGACCATAGGTTGCACGGTCTACCTCTATATTCTCCCCGGGCGTCAGCTCCGTCAACTGTTCTGCAGTTAAATGATCAAGGCTTCTGCTGCTAAATACCGTCTCCAACCCGTCATAGCAGTAACTGACTATGCCCGAAACAGGGGAAAACACATCAACGAAAGACTGTTTAAGACTTTTAATCATCTCAGACCTTTTATTGTACAACTGTTCCATATAAGGCGTCTTTTCATTAATCTTGTCGATAAGCTCCTTCTTTTTTTCCAGCAACCCCTCCAACTTTTTTAATGCCTTGTCGTCGGCCTTTACATTGTCGCTATCATTTGTGGTGCCCAGATTGTCAATTTCCTCAAGAATCCTTCGGTCGATGATATCCAAATCTTTTTTTAAAATGGTCCCCACCAGGTTATCCCTTTCATAAGCCGCTATTTGCCGTGTAATACTTTTTAGGTGTTCATAAAACCCTTCGTCGTGTTGGCGGGTGATTATGGTCATTATTTTGCCGTCCTTTTTAATTCTTTGTTCTTCCCCTTTATGGCGTAATATCCTACCGCTGGCCGGTGAAGGGTATACCCTCTCGTTTCTAATAACTAATCCGCGAAACCGGTCTTCATGTTCTAAAGATGTTAAACGGTCATATGCATTTTCGTCCGGGTTACATGCCGGTGTTGTTAATAAAAATAAGGTTGTTAATAAAAACATTATCCCCCTTGCGGCCAGCCCAACCCCGGTACCTTTAACAAACCATCCTTTCATGGATATCCCCGATCCCCATGCCATTTATAACCCTTTAGATTTACCTATTTGACATAGAATAAAAAAATCCTTCCATAACGAGAAGGATTTTGAACATTTTCCTTATTTAGACCTTCGTTTTATAAATACGGTTGAAAGGACAGAAATTGCTATTATCTCAATAAGGAACAGACCCAAAATCAAAAGGGCGGTATCCATAAAGAAACCTTCGGGATACATGACTATCAACCTGTCGGTCTGGGGATTTAATATCCATAAATCATTGGTGAAAAATATTAAGTGAAAATAGGTAAAAAAACGATTAAAATCCGAAATAAAGGCGGCTGCCAATATCCCGATTAAAACAAGGGGATAAAGGGAAATATGCCTAATACTTTTTATAAAGGATACCCTGTCCTTTCCCGTTAGCCTGTAAATTAATATCAGAAGTACGGCTAATATCAATATCGAAAAGAACCTGAGCCTATATCCCTGTTCAAACAATACCCGGACATCTTCAAGGTGTAAAATCTCTTTGGTATTAAAAAGTTTAACGGTATCGCTTTCAATGTTTACCAATATATCCAAGTTATCCTGCCTACCCTCTAGATAACTTATTAGGTGATGGGTCCCACCAAGCAGCTGTTCTCTGTCTATAGAAAGATTGTCATACACATTGTACCTTTGGTATTGCGTGTCAAAATAATTTTTATTTGAAACTATTATTTCCAGGTTAGTCAGCACCAATATTGTCGTGAGAACTAGGGCTGCTATAATCTTTAGGACTAATGTTAATACTTTTTTGCAACCCTTCAAGTACAACCCCCCTATTATTTCATGCCCTTTTATCCTCCAAGGTTTTTATCACCGTTACCCTATTGCCCTTTTTATTGTACCTCACTTCATCGGATAATGCTTGTATTATATTCAAACCCCGGCCGCCTTCCTGTTCCGGGTCCAATATTGGCCGCCTGTGCTGGTAGGATGGGTAACTGAAACCTTCTCCTTGATCATTAACTGCCAACATCATTTTTCCGTTCTTTAATATGTCCAGCTTAATATCTACCCTTTTATCACGGCAGTAGCGATTGCCGTGGATGACGGCATTTAACAGCAGTTCGTTTAATATTAGCTTAATGTCGTATTCCATCTCTTCCTTAAGGTTAACCCTGCTTTTTATAAAACCAAGTACCCGGCTTACCGTACCCCTAATTATGGATATATCCGATACCATAGAAATAGAAAAACCTCCGGCTTGCACATCACTTACCTCCAATTATGACATACCCACCATATAATATATTATCCACGGTTTAAAAACATTTTTAAACCATAATATATTTTTAAACGGCCGTTCCAAAGTTAAACAAAAAAGTGGTATTCACCACTTACATATTTTTTAAAACCCTTCGGAATTTTTCCAACAGCTTTCTTTCCAGCCGTGATATGTACATCTGAGATACGCCAATACCTTCCGCCACTTCCCTTTGGGTTTTTTCTTCAAAAAATCGTTCCCTGATAACCCTTTTTTCCAGCAGGTTTAAGTTATCTATGCATTTTTCCATAAAATCCCTGTTTTCTATCCTGGTAAAGCAGCTTTCCTCCTTGCCTATAATTTCGGACAGTTGCTTGTCTCCCTGCTCCCCTATCATCCGGTCCAGGGAATCAGCCTGTACCGAAAGACCGCTTTCTATTAATTCTATTACCTTTTCTTCGTCCAGGCCTACTTTGTCCCCAATTTCCTTGGCAGTAGGTATTCTGCCCAATTGCTGGGTCAACTGACTTTTGGCATGGCCAATCTTTTTTAGCAGTTCGCTATTGCTTCTAGGCAATCTTATAATTTTGCTCTTATCCCTAAAATAGTTCTTTATTTCACCTACTATCGTGGGTGTTGCATAACTGGAAAACTTATAACCCCTGTCAACGTCATACCTATCTACAGCCCTTATTAAAGCCAGGCTGGCAACCTGATATATATCGTCGTATTCCACGCCCCGGTTTGCAAATTTTTTTGCTATTATTTTTGGGATGAAGAGGTATTTCTCCACCAGGTAATTCCTTATCCTGACATCCTTTGTATCTCGATAGTACCGAAATAATACCTCATCATCATAGTTTTCATAGGGTTTTTTTATTTTAAGTTCTGTCGATCTCATAGCCCATTCCCTTTAACCATTGTCATGCCCACCACAGCACCGTTTTGCCTAAATATCTGAACATCATCCATTATGGAGTGTATTATATAGCTGCTAAGCTCGTCTTCCTGGGTCGTTGTTCTGGGCCGAACCCCAGACCCATCAATGTCCCGGGTCATGGATTTATAATTCTTTAAATTTATCGATATTTGAGTCCAGCCCTGTTCAAACTGGTACTCTATGACACAATCCCCTTGACCGTACAGCCTTATGATGGTGGTATATGCCTCGGCTATTGCCATCTTCAAATCTTCTATATCGTCTATATTAAAGCCCGCTCTGGTCATTATGGCAGCGGTAGTCAGTCGTACAACCATAACATAGTCGGGTTTTACCGGCAATTCCAGGGTTATTCTGTCCCTTTGTAGGGACGTTGTCCGCTTTTTAACCACATTTTCTTCAGACATTGGTTACACCTCTATGCTAAATACTTTATCCAGTTCGGTAATGACAAATATTTTCTTAATGTAGGGCTTTAAATTTCTTATATTTATTTTGCCTCCGTATTCCTTAACCCTTTTAAGAATACCTATTAGAACTCCCAGACCTGTACTGTCAATATAGGTTAGATTGGTGCAATCCAGAGTAATATTACCGCTCCGCTGGTCAATTAATTTATCTATCTGATTCTTTAACTGCGAGGAATTATATATATCGACCTCACCGCTGAGCTTTACTACCCATGTATTGCTGTCTTCATTATAATTATTGGACAAATCCATATCCCAAAACCCCCCAGATAGTTTTATATTCCCAATCTTTATTATAACATATAATGACAAATTGCCGACATATTTTATTACTGAGGATATATATAACTACAAAAATATATCTATTACGTCATTTAAAGCCACGGCACTGGTATCCACAACACAATTTAGGGCTAAAAGATTTACACCCTTACTTGCACCGTATTTAACAGTCTCGGAAAAAAGTGGATCGGTTGAATGGTTGGAGGAAAAAGAGGTCCCGTCCTGCCTTTGCACCACAAAAACAAGCCACGACTTATACCCTTCCTCTACAGCCCGGATAAGATCCTTAATATGCTTGGTTCCGCGCTGGGTAGGGGCATCCGGGAACATGGCCCTGCCCTCTTTAACCAGCGTTACACACTTGATCTCTATCAGGTGGTGATAATAACCGTCGAAAACCGCCATATCCATACGGCTGTTTCCATACACCACCTCCCTTTTAATGTCCTTAACTACGGGAAAGTACTTGGCCAACTCTCCCCGGTTAATGGCTTCATATATCATTTGGTTGGCGCCGCGGGAATCTATGTAGACCATTGACTCCCCTTCCCTTATCAACAGCAAATCATAAGCCGTTTTTCGGCCAGTGGTTGTGGCCGGCCTTATCCAAACATCGGCTCCGGGCACCATAAACTCTTTCATTCTACCGGTATTGGGCACATGGGCCAGGTGCTTGTCATTATCTACCATTACCTGGGCAACGAATCTGTTTTGTCTTTTAACAAGAGTACCTTTTATCAAAGGCGGTTGAAATACTATAGACATGATTATGGATGACCTTTCCAAATAATAAAAAAACAACTGTTTCAATGGACATGAAACAATTGATTGGTTGACCTAACTAAATTTAAAATATAATGGTCGGAGCGACAGGATTTGAACCTGCGACCCCTAGACCCCCAGTCTAGTGCTCTAGCCAAACTGAGCCACGCCCCGACACCGGATACTATTTTAGCATATAAAATTTATTTTGTAAAGAAATTTCCGTCATTAAAATAATATAATATGGGCTGCCCTTAGGACAGCCCTATTTTTTTCCATTCTTTGTTATTTTATAATATTATGCAGATTAAACCGCCGCTGCCTTCATTTATTATCCTTTGGAGGGTTTCTTGTAACTTAATCTGGGCATCCTCCGGCATTCTATTGAGTTTATTGGACAGGCCTTCCTTTACCAGTTCATGAAGGGACTTTCCGAAAATATTGGACTCCCATATCTTGGATGTATCCGATTCAAACTCCTCCAACAGATATTCCACCAATTCCTCGCTTTGTTTTTCTGTGCCCACAATGGGTGATACTTCGGTTTCCACATCGGCCCGTATGATATGCAGAGACGGAGCGCTTGCTCGCAATCTCACTCCAAATCTATTACCCTGTCTTACGATCTCCGGTTCTTCCAACGTCAATTCTTCCATTTTGGGAGGCACTACACCGTAACCGGTTTCCTTAACACTGTCCAGGGCATCGGCTACCCTGTCGTATTCCCTTTTAGCAAAGGCCAATTCCCTCATCAGGCCTATCAATTGATAGTCGCCTTCTATTGTATAGCCCGAAACCTCTCCCAATATCTTATAAAACAGCCGATCATTGATATTTAAGTGCATAACGGCTTTGCCCTCACCTAAGTTTATGCTGCTGATTTCCACATTTTTCACATGCTCCGACTCGTCAAAAATGTTTTTATATTCTTCTATATCCCTTACCTTGGATACCGATGTCATATTTCCCTTCAATCCGGTTAATATGTGATCCATCAACCAGTGTTCATACTCCAGAGTTTCCACCCATTTAGGCAGGAATATATCAATTTCTCTAACCGGGAATTCAAAGAGTATCTTCTCCAGTATATTATTTATATCATCTATTGTCATGTTTAAAATATCTATGGCCAGCACAGGTGTGTCATACTTCTCCTGTAAAGCCTGTTGCAGTTTTACAGTATCTTCGGCTTGGGGATACTTGGAATTAAGCAATATGATAAAAGGCTTGTTGATAGCCTTAAGCTCAGACACCACCCTCTCTTCTGCTTCTATATAATTGGATCGGGGTATATCGGTAATACTTCCATCCGTTGTTATCATCAAACCAATAGTGGAATGATCGTTTATTACTTTCCTTGTACCCAACTCTGCAGCCTCTTCAAAGGGAATATCGTAGTCGTACCATGGTGTCCTCACCATCCTCGGAGCATTGTTTTCCAAGTGACCCAAGGCACCCTTCACCAAATAGCCGACACAATCCACCATCCTAACCCTAAAATTGGCTTTTTCCTTTATGGATATTTCCACCGCTTCATTGGGCACAAATTTTGGTTCGGTAGTGGTAATTGTCCGCCCTGTTCCGCTCTGGGGCAGTTCATCCTTGGCCCTTTCCTTTTTAAAACCGTTGTCGATATTAGGTATTACCAGCAAATCCATAAACTTTTTTATGAATGTTGATTTACCTGTTCTGACAGGGCCTACCACTCCTATGTATATATCACCGTCGGTACGTTCCGCAATATCTTTATATATATCATACCCATCCATGCAAAATTCCCCCCTTTATTAGCTTACAACATATATCAACACATCTGACGCTCAATTAAATTTATTGATATATATATATGAAATAAAGCAAAGAATATTACAGAAAATTGGTAAAGGCAAGCTTTAAAGCCTGCCTTTACCAATTTTCATAGACATTTAATATCGTTGCTTCTATTTCTTCGGTTTTGTTTCTAAGCATCAGATTGACCACCGCTTCTCTTGGATCGCCGTTTCTGAACAATACCCTGTATAATTGTTGGACTATCGGCATCTCCACCTTCAACTTCTTGGACATGCGGTAGGCCACCCTGGTGGCATTTACCCCTTCCACCACCATGCCGCCCAGGTCGGTTATATCTTCAAGGGTAGCACCCCGGCCTATGGCAATACCCGCCCTCCTGTTCCTGCTATGCCGGCTGGTACAGGTGACTATCAAATCACCAATACCTGACAATCCGGCAAAGGTTAAAGGATTAGCCTTTAATTTCCTGCCCAATCTGGATATTTCCACAATACCTCTGGTCATGAGGGCCGCCCTTGTGTTATCGCCGAAGCCCAAACCGTCAGAAATTCCAACGGCAAGGGCAATAACGTTTTTCAATGCCCCGGATATTTCCACCCCCACCATGTCGAGGTTTGTATACACCCTAAACTTGGGTGTCATAAATATATCCTGTATGTATTCAGCGGTATGCTTGTCCCTGGCGGACACCACAACCGCCGTAGGTAAGTCCCTGGACACTTCCTCCGCATGGCTGGGTCCGGACAATACAGCCACTCTACAGCCGGGTACGGTCTCTTCGATAACCTGGGATAATCTTAAAAAGGTATTATCCTCCAAACCTTTGGCCACGTTTACTATTATCTGATCTTTTTCGATAAACTTACCTATTCTGGCAGACATGGATCTAACCAGGTGGGAGGGTACCGCCAAAACCAGTACCCGACTCTCCTCCACCGTTTGCTGTAAATCAGTGGAAGGTTTGATATTTTCCGGCATGGTTATTCCGGGAAGGTATTTAACATTTTCCCTGGTATTTTTTATACAGTCGCATACCTCATCTTCGTATACCCACAGCCCAACGTCATATCCCTTTTTAGCCAATAATCTAGCAAGGGCTGTTCCCCAACTTCCTGCACCGATAACTGATATTTTCATGCTTGTCTTTCCCCTCGATGTATATTTCACTCGGTTTTCACCCCGAGTTTTCTTTCATTGCCCTTTTTTAATCTCTTGATGTTTGAGGTATGCCTTAGTATAGCCAGTACACATATAATAACGGCATGTATTTTATACTCCGCCGGAAATTTTAAAGCAAAAACCACTACCGGATAGGCCGCCGTTGCCATTATAGAACCCAGGGACACATATCTTGTAAGAGCTATTACTACTATTCCAAAACCCAACAGAATAATACCCACCACAGGGTTCAAAACAATTATGGTACCCGTAGTGGTGGCTATACCCTTGCCGCCTTTAAATTTTAAGAACAGCGGCCAATTATGCCCCAGCACTACGGCAATGGAACACACAATGCCACCGGTGACACCTCCCAGCCAAAGACCCACCAACGATGCAACAGCACCCTTTGCAAAATCGCTTATAAATGTTATGATTCCTGCTTTTGTTCCAAGCACCCTAAAGACATTGGTAGCACCGGCGCTGCCACTGCCATGTTTTCTTACATCAATATTCGACTGCATTTTGCCAACTATGTATCCGGTGGAAATACAGCCAAAGCAATAAAATGCAATAGCAAGGATTACATAAACCAATTTAAAAACCTCCCTATTTGCCCCTATTCCGAGCTATTATCCTTATAGGCGTTCCCTCCAAACCAAAGGTCTTTCTAAGATAGTTCTCAATATATCTTTCATAGGAAAAATGCATTAACCGGATGTCATTAACAAATAAAACAAATGTAGGCGGTTTTATGGACACCTGGGTTGCATAGTACAGTTTGAGGATCTTGCCCTTAACGGAGGGTGGCTGCGTTGAGGCGGTGGCTTCGTTTAAAACCTCATTTAGCACTCCCGTGGAAATTCTAAAGCTGGCCTGTTCATTTACAAAGTCCACCAGTTCGGTTATCCTGAATATCCTCTGACCGGTCTTTGCCGACACGAACAGAATAGGAGCATAGGATACAAAGGATAGCTTGCTGTATATTTCTTTGCGGTAATTATCCATGGTATTGGTATCTTTCTTTATTAAATCCCATTTATTAACAACAATTATTAACCCTTTGCCCTCTTCGTGGACATATCCGGCCAGCCTAGCGTCCTGCTCGGTTACGCCATCCAAAGCATCTATAACCAACAGGCACACATCAGCCCTTCTCACGGCGGTAAGTGCCCTCATAACGCTATATCGCTCCACGCTTTCCTTAATCTTGCTTTTCCTCCTTACACCGGCCGTGTCAATAATCAGATATTTTCTTCCGTCTTTTTCAAAGGGCGTATCAATGGCATCTCTGGTAGTCCCGGGAATGTTAGTTACAATGGTCCTTTCCTCGCCCAGTATTTTATTTACAATGGAAGACTTTCCGGCATTGGGCTTACCTACCACCGCAATTTTTATGGTGCCCTCGTCCTCTTCCGGCTGGTCATCATCGGGTAATTTAGAAACAATTATATCAAGCAGATCACCCAGTCCCAGGCCCTGTTCCGCTGATATGGATATGGGCTCATCCAAACCCAGTTCATAAAACTCATATACATTTTGTTGGTACTTTTCGGCATCGATTTTATTGCACACCAGTATTGTAGGCTTTTTAGACCTTCTAAGAAGATCTGCTACCTGTTGATCGGTAGCCGTTAAGCCTTCCCTGCCGTCGACCATAAATATAATAACGTCCGAGTCGTCTATTGCTATTTGCGCCTGCTGCCTTACGCTGGATGTCACTTGTTCATCGCTTGATGGATCTATACCGCCGGTATCAACTAACGTAAACACCCTTCCCGCCCATTGAACGTCATAATAAAGCCTGTCACGGGTAACCCCGGGTACATCCTCCACAATGGATATCCTCTTACCGGCTATTCTATTAAAAAATGTGGACTTGCCCACATTGGGTCTTCCCACTATTGCCACCAATGGTTTGCCCATTGCACCACCTCCTAAGCTCTTCCCAGTTGAGTAAGGGTGCTGACCAATTGACCGCCGTTCACCTCAACGGGCACCACTTGGGTGTCCAAGGCCGAAGACAGCTGTGCCACCGTCATGTCGTCTAAAAACACCTCTTCACCGACCTTTAGCATTGTATCAGGGATAAGCAGTACCTGGCCCAGAGTCTTTTTAGATAACTGCCGGAGGATATCCCCCCCGGTTACCAGCCCCGCCACCGTTACCCTGGCACCAAACAGCCGGTTTTTAATTTCATGGATGCTCACCTTCATCCCGGTCCTGTCATTAAATCCGTCTATTAATTCCTTCATAAACGTCGACGCCAATTTCCCGGTGGCAATTGATATTTGCTTATTTTTATTATACCTTATACCCTCTAAGTGTTTAAGACCGTCTTGAAATTCTTTTTTGAATTTTGACATTATGCCCACACCGTTCTCCAGCTGAGGAAAGTCCTCATATTCGTGGAACTGGGGCAATGGCATCCCGGCAGTAACGTAGAATTCGTCGGCTGCATACACCAGCCTGCTGCCCATCCTTTGGAGCATAAGGGATTGCCATTTGTTCACCTGGGCTATTACATCTTTTGAAGAATCCGCTTCAAAGGGTTTTAGTTTTGCCAGCCTCCGCCTGTGTTTTGTCAGCCCCACCGGTACCACCGCTATGGAAAGTAGATTGGGGTACAAGCTAAGAAGATATTCTATCGTTTCATCCAATTTAGTTCCGTCATTTATCCCCGGACAAAGGACGATCTGACAATGAAAGGAAATATTACCGTCCTTTAAGACCTCAAGTTGATCTTTAATCCTACCCGCCCGTTTATTATTAAGCATAGCTTTGCGCAAATCACTGTCTACGGTATGGACTGATATATATAAGGGACTTATTCGCTGGGAGATAATTCTCTCGACATCTTTTGAAGATAGATTAGTCAAGGTTATATAATTTCCGTACAAAAACGACAGTCTCCAATCATCGTCTTTATAATACAATGTATCCCTCATGGATGGAGGTAGCTGATCTATAAAGCAAAAAATGCACTTATTGGCACAGCTCCTTTCCCTGTCCAGCAGCTGGTTGTTAAATCGAATACCAAGATCCTCGGCTGCTTCCTTTTCTATATCTATTTCCCATATGTCGCCATTGAGTTTTTGTATCTCCAATACAAGATATTCGTCCGATATCAAGTATTTATAATCAATTATATCTTCTACCGTCTTGCCGTTTACGCTTATCAAAACATCCCCCGGCTGTATACCGACTTCCTGTCCAATGCTGTTTTCTTCCACCCACGCTACTTTTCCGTAATTCTTCATTATAAGCTCAACTACCCCCGAATTATAAATGTGACCCTGCCACTTAACGGTGACTGTTATCCTTATGATTATACCATAAATCAATAGGGTTGAACGGACTAGAAATTTTTATGCAGAATATATCACCCTTTAGACGTTGGAATACATGGCTTTTATATAAGCCTGCTGTTTTTGTTTAGTCCTTTTTACTATATCAACAAATACATAATATGTCTGTCGTATACCGTAAATCGTAAGGGGCCTCCCCAGACCCACCAAGTTGAGCTTACGGGAACAAAAACCGCCTACTGACGTTATGGGACTTAAAGTTACCAGTGCATTTACTATAAAAAACTTATTTTCATCCAAGCCATATTCCCTTAAAATGCTGTAGATAGCGGTGGTGACCAGCTTTCTGTCACCGCCCATGCCCATTACATATATTTCCCAACCCATTGTATCAATACCCATAAATCTTGGAGTGCCCAATTGTGCATTGGGCATCTTATCATAAAAGGGTATGCTATAGAAATCACGACTGCCGGGCACCCTGTCGTCGGGCAACATACCTAAATGTATGGCAGCACAAGTCACCGAAGTGTGGGCCCCGCCGTAGCATGCATATATTATTTTCATGACAACCCACCGTCTTTTAATGCCTCTTTTACAAGTAGTACCCTTTTTAATATTTTTTCCATTTGCCTTCTTGCATAATGTCTAAGGTAGCCCAAAGCCATCCTTTGGCATATGGCAGAGCTATGGGTATGGTCAAGGACCAATCTACACAGTCGTCCTTCCAAAAAGCTTATATCGACGTGGTGTATTTTTCCGTCCAAATTATGATGTATGGCCACCACGCCTTTTTGAGCCTTTTCTATTATTCCAAAGGCATTTTTACAGCCCAAGCTGTAAACCTCGTTATAATCTTTATCCAGCCCTAAATAAAATAAATTACCCGAAGGGAAAAACCGGGTCCTGGTTATACTGTCCATCCAAGCAAGCAAATAGGCCTCATTTTCACCTTGGGTGGATTTAATATCCAATATGTGCATATAACCGGCCAAAGCGGAAATGTACAGTCCATGATAGCCGCAATAAATGATTTTCAAGTCCTGTTTGCTCTTCATATAATTCCCTTTTAATGTTTCACTATGATAAGAACACCGTTGCCCAAATCATGGACCATACCAAAGGTTATACGGGTTATGTACATCGCTATCCGCTGTTGCTCTTCTTCATCTTCGGCAACAAAAACGGGTGCACTGCCTGCATACACCTTTTCCTTGTCAAGGGTTACAATGGCTATTATCTGTTTTGTCAACTGTATCTCCATGTCAATCCCCCACCGTTAATGCCCGGTATTTAATCGGAGGCTTGGCTGCCCGCTTCGGAGGAAAGGGGAAGCCTCCTCGAGCTTTCCAGAATGGGCACCCTTTTAGCGGCTTCTATCATGCACTCAATATCCTTTTCATAGGGAATCATAAAGATGGCTATCCGTCCGGTTGTGGAATCCCTTTTGGCCACGGGGGTAAACTCCGGCTCGTCATTTTCCCTTCTAATCCCCAGCTGGATGGACACATCATGAAGGATTGCCTGTCTTTGACCCAAGTTGGACAAGGTAGTGTTGGCATCATCATCCACGGGTTCTATCACCAAAGCAAGGCCCCTTTCCATATACCTTTCCCTGGCTTCCCTTAATCCCACATTGGTTAATTTATTACCTTCTATGTCCAGCAATGTACCCTCAAACTTGAACTCCGCCTGCCTGACGACGGCAATATCTCCCACCTGTTTGGGTGTTAATATAAACTTTAACGATATCAGGAGTACCACGCCTATTATAATGCCTATATCCAGCCTCTTTGTTACAATTATACCTCCACAGGTTATCAGTCCGGTCAATAAAGCCAGGTAGTTACGGGCTTCAAATTTCCTGGCGATGTCTTCTATATATGCATCTCCCCTTTTGACCAGTTCGGTTTTTTCTATGTTTATAAGGCTTTCCCTTTCCATATTTCTTATTTCACGGAATTGCTGGGTGGCCAGGGCCAGAAAGGTTACGGCAGCATATTCCTTTTTTAGCAAAGCCGGTAATGCCACTGCACCCAATGCCGCCGCAATCATCCCTAGGGTTAAATGAAGCAGATAACCCTGGGGGTATCCCGGATACTGCCTGTAATCCACTCTAAGACTGTAAAACCTGGCAATAGTGCCCACAGCCGTTCCAATTAATATAATGGTTACGTCCTTCGGCATAACCTAACCTCGCTATTTTTTTCTTTTCTTAATTTTGCCGAAAAAGCTGCTAAACTCCTGTTTGGAAAAGTTCCTCATTTTCGACCTAAGCTCCCTACCGCTATTGCTTATAAATAAGAATGCTGCGCCGGCACCTGCTACTATCAGAAGGGTCCATAATATACCCCTACCCGCGCCCCGGCTCTCCCCTTCCATACCGGGAACCCTTACCTGTCCCTTTGTATCTTTTCGATCCGGAGCAGCACCGCCGAACATGGCAATGGTCACCACATCGGCAAACAATTCCGCACTCTTTTGGGCCCGCTCCTTGGTATGGGAATAAGTACCCACCTCTATCAACAGCGACCTGGGTGACAGTTCCTGGTTATAGTTACCCCTGCCGTAAAAAATATCCTTGATAAGTCCGGGATACTTTTTATCAGCCACCGCCTTTATCTTTTGGGCCAATTCCTCATTTACCTGCCTGTTTTGATTCCTCCGCCCGATAACTAGCCTTATCTTCGCCGCATTATCGCCATTTATCTGGGTGATATAAACCTCTGCCGGTACCGCGTCCCTGTGGACATCAAATATCGCCCCGGGCTGGTGTTGCCTTATTAATTGGACGGCGGTTTCCCTGGAACGCCTATAAGAACCTGCATCATGGGGATCATGAGACGTTTCATCCAAAACAGCGTCTACACCCCTCTTTTTAAAGGCTTGTGCCATGGTGTTGGCCACATCCAGTATACCTCCCCTGCCTTCCTTGGCCTGGGTACCGTCGGAAGGTACATAGGACTCCGAGTTATGGGAGGCATATAAGGCAACTTTTCTGTTGAGTTGCTGGGCCATGGCGGTTATACTGTCTTCCCCCTCCAAATCAACATCGGGTAGTTGAACGTCCTTTATAAACTTCGCCCAGGCACGGTTTTTCAACATATCACTTTTTACTATTCTGTATAATTTGTTATCTTCACTTAGATACTCATCGCCTATAAATATTTCCCGGGCTGCTACAAACAGTTCTTCATCATTTTCATCATATACGATAAAATATCCCCCTTCATCCTTGTACCAATCATCGCCTTGCACAGTACTCGGACTAAGCAGCAACACCGCCATTATTATAAAAAGGACAATATTATTCTTTTTTCTCATTTCCACTGTCACCTGCCTGAACTTGGTTTTGGTCGCTGCCGGCATTGTCCTTTTTCCCACTTCCTTGATGGGATCGCTCTTTGTCCATACCCCCTATGGGCTGTCCGTCCTGGCCGCTTCTGTGCTCGGGCTGACCACCTTCTCCACTTCTTTGGTCGGGTCGGCCTTTACCCATCCCTCCGATAGGCTGTCCGTCCTGACCGCTTCCATGCTTGGGACAGCCGCCCCTTTCATTCACTGGAACGGATTTATTGCCGGAAGTGCCTAAAGAGCTGGTAAATTCAGCGTTTCGGAAGTGTTTATCCTTATGAACGGTCCCGCCCTGGAGTTTTTCTCTAAACTCTCCCGTAACCTCAGCCAAGATAACGGCTATCAGACCGGATATGACAACGGCATCAACAATACCCGCCGCGCCCAACCTTATCGGCCCTGGCACACCGGCGATAACGTTCATAACACCCTGGGCAATATCGGCCAGGATAACTCCCATTACCCCGGCGATAAAGGCCGATCTCCTGGAACGCCCAAAGAGGTATGCGGTAACACCTGCAAGTATACCGTATACATAATTGGGATCCATTATTGTGGTCTGCGGTTCTGACGGCAGTAGCCTTCCGGCCAAAAATACCGCCGTCGCTGCAATTATCGTTGAAGCAATGGCCCTACTTTTCTCCTCAGCCGTTCCGGCTTTTACGAATAGGTATACGCAAAGGGCTATGGGTATTATTGCGCCCCCTATATTAATAGAAAAATTATCGGTGATGGGTATATTGGGCAGTAAAGTACCTGCTATCATACCGCCAATTATGAGTAAAACCGCTTTATCGCTAAGTCTCATTCTATCCAATACCTGATGGGCTATACCAAATACAATCAAAACACTTATGATTACAAGTAGCATTAATCCAAAGGGCATGAAAATATCACCTCTTAATATTTGTCTAACAATATATTGCCCTTTAGATTTCTATTATATTCCCGTATGCAAAAGGACAAAAAAAAGAAGGGCTAGCGTTGAAATGTCAAAAGCTTTGCTTAGATCAGCTGAATAATGGCTGCCAGACTGCCCGTTCTGCCATTGTCTCCCCTGTGGGAAAAATAGATATGATTATTGCATTTGGTGCATTCCTTGGCTATTGTAATATTTTCCGTCGGTATACCCGACCTTACCAATTGATGGGCATTTATTGCCCACAAGTTTATATGGTATTTATTATCCCTCTTTTCTATAAAATTGTCATACCCGGCGTCGTAAAACCGTTGGGCCACCGGACGGTCCACTTCAAAACAGCAGGGACCGATGGACGGGCCAATGGCGGCCAGACAACACTCCGGATTTGTGCCATAGGCATCGACCATTTTGGACACCGTCTTGGCGGCTATTTGCCTGACTGTACCCTTCCAACCGCCATGGCTGACGGCAACCGCCCCGTTAACCGGATCCAAAATAAAAATGGGTACACAATCGGCATAAAAGGTGACAAGGGCCACTTTGTTGCAATTGGTTACCAGGCCGTCTACACCCTTTATATCCGATGGCCTTACTATTCCTTTGCCCCTGTCCTCTTCTGTCACAATACGGATACTGTCCCCATGCACCTGGTCGGATAATACCAGGTCTTTAATATTAATGCCCAGCTGCCGGCACACCCTTCGGTAGTTTTCCATGACATGGTCGTGACAATCATCCTTTTTAAATCCTAAGTTCAGGTATCTGAAACATCCACGGCTTACACCGCCCAGGCGGGTGGTAAAGCAATGCCTAACCAGCCCTGTATCATCAAAAGAAGGTATGGTGAGGTATACCAAATTGTCGTTGTTGTGTCGTATAAAACCTTCCCTGTACAAAATATCACGCTCCCGTAACTAAACTGTTTAAGAAAAAAGCTGTTTTTGTTTCTATAAATGTATATTGTTTAATTATAACACGCTCCATGGATCTTATTTAACAAAATTCCCGAAAAAATAGGTTTAGTCGTATTATATCCAAATCAATTCGTCTGCGGCTGTTATCGGAATGTTGACATTAAGGAAAAAACAATGATAATATTCTATGGAACTATGGAAATCGAAATATTGGAGGTAGGCAATGGTTGATTGGGAGTTGCTTGAAAAAAGATATCAAGACGATATGGTTTATGCACTGCAGTTGGAGTTCGGGGATGCCTGCGAACAAAACTGCGTATACTGCTACATGAATGCCGTGCCCGACGGAAAAAACACTCTGGATGATGAATTAATCCACGACATACTCAATGATTGTTCCAGGTTGGGAATAAAGGCAATAGAATGGCTGGGTGGGGAGCCATTGCTCCGCGACTCCATCTTTGAACATATGGCACGGGCAAAGGATTTGGGCATAAAGAATAACATTTGGACGGGAGGTTTACCCCTACGGAACGGGAATATAAGAAAGAAATGCGTAGAACTTGCCCGTGACGGGCTAATTGCCGTCCATGTATCCACTGTAGACCCACAAATTTACCAGGTATTACATCCCGGGAGCAGCTTAAAGAACATGTATGATATATTAGACAGCGTGAAACGTATACTGGATATGGGATACCCAGCCCAACAAATGCTAAACTCGGTAACCTATACCGGTCTCCAGCCTGCCGATGATATGATAGCCACCATCGATTATTTTGAAGACAACTTTGGAATAAAAACATCCCTTAACGTATACCACACCTATTTAAGACCGAGCACACCGGTGGGTGAGTTGGAGAAATTTATACCCTTACCCAAGGATGTTGCCAAGGTTTATAAACGATACTCCAAACAATACGGTAACGCTCAACTTCCCATGAATTGCGTAAACAAGCAATACTGCTCCGCCACCGTAGCAATATTATGTGACGGCAGCATAACTCCCTGTGCTACCATCAGGGAAGCGGACGCTCCTAATATCCACACCGACGGTACCTTTTACGATATATTCCAACGCAACAGGGATTACCTTGTACTAAAAACCATGAAGGATACCAATCACCTGCCTAAGGATTGCATTGGTTGCAATATGAACAACATATGTTGGGGCTGCAGGTCCCGGGCCTTTGCGGCAGCAAGAACCATTTACGGTAAAGACCCCAGATGTTTTAGAAGTAACAGGAGAGATGATATTGTATAAATTATATTTATTCGACTACGACGGCACGCTGGCTGATACCAATGAAATAGTTAACCTGTCCTTAATAACGGCTGTTAAACGCTGCTTAAACAAAGATATAACCAAAACCCAACTAATACCCATACTGGGCAAAGTAATTGAAGATCAAATGGCATACTTTTGTAAGGAAAAGACCCAGGAACTGGTGGAGTGCTATAAGGAATGCTATCGAAATAATCAGGATAAAATGACCCGTCTGTTCCCGGGGGCTGTTGAAACCATAAGTCAGCTGAAAAGCAGGGGGAGTAAACTGGGCATAGTTTCTTCAAAGGGTAGAAGGGGTATAAACCACGGCCTGAATATGTTCAACATAGCCCACATGTTCGATATTATTGTTGCGGCCAGGGAAGTACAATTTAGCAAACCCCATCCCCAACCCATCCTTAAAGCCCTGGAACAGGCAGCCGTCAAGCCGGAAGAAGCCGTTATGATAGGCGACAGTCCCCACGATATCCTAAGCGGCAAAAGGGCGGGGGTTAAGACGGTGGCAGTCTCCTGGACCCAGTTCCCCATGGAGCAAATAAAGGAACTAAACCCCGACTTTATTATTGACAGGATGGAAGACATCCTTGAGCTTTAAGGATTATTTTTCTTTAATCAGCTTGCTCAGTTCGTCCATAAAGGTGTTTATATCCTTAAACTGACGATAAACCGATGCAAAACGGACATAAGACACTTCGTCTATGTCCTTTAATTGGTTCATTATCATTTCACCGATCTGCTGGCTGGTTACCTCCCGTTCCGCGGAGTTGTATACCTGCTTCTCCACTTCGTCCACCAGCCTTTCGATTTCCTTCATTGGCACGGGACGCTTTTGGCATGCCTTCAACAGTCCGTTTAATATCTTTTTCCTGCTGAAGGCTTCCCGCCTGCCGTCCTTTTTAATTACCATCACCGGGACTTCCTCTACCTTTTCATAGGTAGTAAAACGCTTAAAACATTTCAGGCATTCCCGTCTGCGCCTTATGGCCGACTTTTCTTCTATGGGTCTTGAATCCACAACCTTACTTTCTTCCCATGAACAGTACGGACACTTCAACTTAAGCCCTCCATTATCCGATGTATTGTATACCTTACATTATTATACAATCCTTCCCGGAAACGGTCCACATTATTACCTGGGGGATATATGCATACCCTCAGTATTTACCAATATCACATCTTCTCCGATTGTAACTATTTTATCCCAAGGAATGACAATTACCTTCTCCTTTAGTAATAAACTAAAAAAATTACCTGGCGCCGGCACCACTATAGATATAATCTTGCCTTGTTTTAGGTCTATCTCCAAGTCTTTTATCATCCCCAGTCTTTTGCCGTCAGTCACATCCACCACTTCCATCTGTTTCAACTCGGAACTTCTAACCAACTAAAAGCACCACCTTATTGGGATTGTGGAGTGGGGCAGTTGCAGCCTATGCCCAATCAGAATCAAAAAGCCGGCTTTTCTGCCCTGTATATTAATTAATATGAGGTTGGTTAGATTTATAGACCAAAACCCAACAAGGTAAAATATATAGCTATTCTACGGTATTTTGGCAGAAAACGGCGTCCATAAGTTCTACCCCTAAATGCCGTGCAACCTGGTGGCATTTAGCCCTTAACATGAAAAAGGTTCTATCGCCCGCTTCTTTAGTGCCTTCCAGACTCTCATAATTACCCTGACCCTTACCGATGATCAAGTCAGCGGAATGAAAATATCTTAAAAAGGTATCCGAGCATTTGTCCAAAACAACGCCGATATAGTTGGTTCCGGTGTCTATTACCTCCGCTTCTTTATCCATGCCCACTTCCAAAGCATCTTCCATGGTAGCATCGTTAAGTATTGGCCCGCCCTTAACGGCATAGACAATGTTTGGACAATAGTTTTTAAGCTGCCTAACCATTAATTTGTCAAATACTATTTCGCCGCTATTATCCCCCAATATCAAAACCCTATCGGCTTTTTCCAGATATTTTCTAAATTTATCATAATCATTCCGCACAAAACCCTCCTTTAAAGCCCGGTCAATGCTATTATCCAAATCATAATCCGGGTTTATGCCCATGTCTATTATATTGCCTGCAACGGCAAGTTTTATCGAGGTAAATAAAGGATCATCGGATTTTAATACCCTTTTTTCCATATCTTTGAAAAAAGCCAAAGCAAATCTGTTTGATTGCTTTTTGGCCTCCTTAAAAGGATCGGGCTGTCCCATATGCTTGTATGCTTCAAGGAGAAACAGGGTAGAATTTTCAGCCGGCGTCTTTTCCGGGTTTATATCTGAATATATTTTCGATACCTCCTTGACTATTTCGCACTGTTTCTTTTCATCAATGTCGGTAAGCTTTAATGCAGATATTACCTGGGTTAGGTAACAAGGCATACATTCTATAAATTGTTTCATAAAGCAAACATCCTCCATAGCAAGCATTTATTTACAAGTCACTTATTTTAGTATACATGGAAAACCCGCGGTATTCAAATATTCTTTTTTCCGGCCCAATACACAACCCACGTACTAAAATAAAGGGATGCCGGAATAATATGCCGACATCCCCATAGCCGTTGTTTTATTTGCTAAAACTCTACCGTTTATATATAACCAATTGCCTGTGGTCCAGCGCCTCTTTTTTTACATACTCCTCCATATCTTCAGGTATGGTAACGGTATTGGAATTACCGTCGCTTATATACCTTTTATCCGGGTTATTATCGAAGTATTCCAACCAATCATACATATCTACACCCTCGGTATTCATCTGGCTGGCCCTTATCCTGGGCAAACGATTGGGATTAAACTTTTCATGAACAGGGGAAGGTGCCGGATTTGAGCCCACCAATAACACTCCTTTGTTATGGTATACCGTTCCGTCATACTCGCCTTTTTCAATATAGGCTGCTCTCTCATCTTTGGGCTGGGCACCATAGGGCAAAGCAAGGCTATCCACCCCATAACCGGGCAGGTATTGCTGGGTGCTCTTAACATTAAGAGCCAGTGCCCTTTGTATTTCCTTGGCATCGAGACTGCTCAAGTTTTCATGATTGTAACCGTGGTTACCAATGTCCATACCCCGCTGTATAAGATATTCAAACTTAAATTGTATTAAATTTTCCTGCCTAAAGGGAACGGGATAGTATACATAAAAGGTTGAAGCCATTCCAAAGTCCGGATGCTGCCTGTTGAACTCTTCAAGTATGGCTACAGCACAATCGGGGTCTAGCTTTAATTCACCCTTTTCTTCTATTACATTAAACTGTCCCCTGGTACCGTCGTCAAAGGTTAGGATCACCGGCGTATATCCGGCCTCGACATTTATATTATTATTCAGATAATCCTTCATGCTTATCAACCTATAGCCCTTATTATACAATGTTTCAAGGTCTTTCCTGAAATTTTCCGGGGTACGTACCCATTCACCTTCGATATCGCCTATATCATGGTACATTAGGATCATAATCTGACCGGCTTCATTGGGTTTAATCAAATCATAATCTAACATACCCTCGTCCTCTTGAAAGTTTTCCTCCATGGCCCGGTTATCTTCCCCATTGGAACTACTCGACTCGTCGTTATTTGAAGACATATGCCCATCATTGCCGTCATTTTCGCCGTTTATTCCATTACTTACATGTTCATCGATTATTTCATTCTCCTTGGAAACCTGCACGTTCTGACTGCAGGATATTAATGACAACACCAGAACAATTACTACAATAATGCTAAGACCCATCTTTAAACTTGCCCTTTTAAGCACGTCATCACCTCTGTCAAATATTGATGTTCTTTCATTATAACAACAATAATCCATATCTGACAGCGGAATATTTTTCCCCTATAACCGGATTCTATACAAAATGTCATGTTGTCAATGGTTTTCTTATTTTTCCGCAAAATATAATTATATGCTTGCATTTATCAAATTATGCATAAATTCATTATCATGCTAACATATTTTTTTTGCAGTTGGTTAAATTAATAATGAACAAATTAAAATTAGATGAAAAAGGAGGATTTATAATGGCCAGAGGAAGTTCAAACATAGGTAAAAAGGTAGTACCGGGTAGTCATAAGGCATTGGACAATTTAAAGTACGAAATAGCAAATGAATTGGGGCTACCGGTGCAGCAGGGTTCTGAGGATTATTGGGGCAATCTCACCTCCAGGGACTGCGGAGCCGTTGGTGGCAAAATGGTAAGACGAATGATAGAAATGGCCGAAAACCAGTTAATGGGTAAGTTCAACCAATAATGATATATTCTTAATATACGCAAATAAAGGGAAATTTAATTTCCCTTTATTTACATTTGTTTTAAAATATTTATGATATAATATTTATAATTACAACCACAGGGGAGTTAATATGAATTCTAGCACCGATAAACAGATTTTAACGGTTAACAAATTAATGATATTACGTTTTATGCATAAAATGGATATGCCCTTGACCGGCTTGCAGATTTCCCAGTTTTTTCTGGAAAGAAATATGATGAATTATTTTCATATCCAACAATGTATTGGTGATCTCTTAAATGCCAAGCTTATACAGTACAGTAACGGCACTAAGAAACGCTACATAATCACCGAAAACGGAAAAAACGCTAATAAGTTCTTTTCCTATAAAATACCCGAAAACATAATAAAAACCATAGACGGGGACGTAGATAAATATAGAGAAGAAGTAAAGAAACAAACCCAGATTATCTCTACCTACAAGAAAATAAAAGACAAGGAATATATGGTAACCTGCAAGGTAGTGGAGAATAATATTGAGCTAATCGATTTAAAATTAAATGTCGTGTCCAGGGAACAGGCCAGGCATATTTGTAATTGTTGGAAAAACAGTGCCACTTACATATATCAGGAAATAATAAAAATTTTCAGTAACAGCTAAAGTATACATAAACTGTGGGGTTCTTTGCCCACTCCAATACTCCTTTGGACGGTATAATCAGCGGTACTTAATGCAATAATTCGGTCATGCTGTATATTGGACACAAACAACCTGGTGGCTTGTTTATTAATAACTATGCCGTGTACCATACCATTCACCCTTATCCTGTCTATTATCTTGTCCTTATGGGTATCCATTACACAAATATCGCCGCTTCCGGTATTGGTTACATACAGTATATTTTTGTTAGGATGTAAACATAGTTGAATGGGTACTTGACCAACCGGGATTCTTTTAACTACCCTTGCCTTATTCATATCTATCACCATGATTACACCTTTCTTGCTGTTTTCATCATCCACGCCGGTTGAATACAATGTACTGCCATCCCGGGAAAAAATCAGCTGGCTGGGATTGTACGGAGCACTTATCCGCCCGGATACCTCAACTTTCCCGGTACTCAATATGGTAATATCATTGGAATAGACATTGGCAACGGCAATGAGTTTATTATCGGGGCTTATGCACACACCCTGGGGCATACAACCAACTGGTATATATGCTACCACCTTAAAATTATCTCCCCTAAGCACGCAAAGGGAATCAGAGTCCTGGTTTGTTATATATACGTGATTACCCACATTGTCAATGGCTATACTGTGGGGAAAGCTACCGGCCAAAACCCTATCCAATATTCTATTTTCCTTTGTATCGATAATGGACACGCTGTTGTCATAGCAATTGGCGGTGTATAATCTCTTAGTTTTGACATCAGCCTTTATGCTATGGGGACCAAAGACCGGCATGCAACAGGTTGCGGGGCTTACTGCCGATTTTTTATCGTCGTCATATAAAAAAATTTTATCCACGGGTTCCAAGGTATTTTCGTCTATAACAGATATACTGTCTTCTCCTGTATTGGCAACATAAATCCGATCCCCTTTAGTATCCATCGGCATATTCACCCCAACAAAATCCACTTACTTCATAATATGAGTATATTTTTTAAGTGTAACTAAAATAAAAAGAAAGAGCAGCCTTTGTTATGGCTGCTCTGTTTTTCATGTTATTATTTAAATTCTACCCTTTTACCCCAGCTGAACCTGGATTTATAGTAGCTTTCATTCATCGAGCTAATTATTACTCCTCCTGTTCTAGGGGATGCCGAATGGATAAACTGGTTATTGCCTAGGTATATTCCAACATGGGTACAGGCACTTGAACCTGATCGGGTTTTAAAGAACACCAGATCCCCTTGTTTCAGCTGACTTTTGCTTAGTCTATCACCCGGTAGATTGTAACCCTGATCGGTAGCTGTTCTGGGTATCTTTGCTCCAAATTGCTTGAATATGTAATATGTGAAGCCCGAACAGTCAAAGCCACTGGGACTGCTACCACCATATACATATGGAGTACCCAACAGGCTTTTTGCCAGGGAAATCAGTTTGGATACGGTGGTATTTACCTTTACACCCCTGCTTGTGCTTCCTCCGTCGGAGACTTTACCCTTAACGAAGTACTGACCTGTTATCCATCCTTTTGTACCGTTTGGTAGTATTACCTGGAACCAACCGTTTTTCTCACCGACAATCTTTAGTTGCTGTCCTTTATTAACGGTAGCTATGGGTTTGTTATTGGACGTGGATGGAACGGACCTTATGTTCACCACCGAACCGGTTACCGTACCCACGGGTAAATTGCTTTCATCCTTTGCATCAGTCTTCTTGGATGAGGGCCCATCCACATTTGGTATGGTACCGGAGGCTTTCACATACTGGGCAGATACCCATGCTTCCTTTCCTCCTGGGTATGATATTTTATACCACAACCCACCGGACCCTTGACATTTTCCTAGTATATTTACCGTAGTGTTTCTTTTGTACGTTGTCAAAGTACTGTAGTTTGTCCCCGGGCCAGACCTTACCCTAAGGGCACTGGCTGTTATGGTACCCTTAGCTGTTTTACTTGACTCGTTATTGCTTGACTCGCCCTTGGACCTACTGGTACTTTCAGGTACGCTGGTATTTACCTTAACGTAATCGGAGTGCATATAACCTTCTTTACCGTTGCTTAGTTGTACTTTATACCAGCTTCCTTGCTTGCCTATTACTTTTACCTTAGCATTTCTGTACAGCAACCCAATTATGGATTTGCTGGTACTGGGACCCGATCTCACTCTTACGGCGCTGCCGGTAACTGTTCCATTGCCGGTGACATTGTTGCCACTTGTTTTTTCTTTAAGGGCTATGTACTGGGCGTACATCCACCCCACCGTTTTGGAAGGTAGTTTTACGTTATACCAATCGCCTGATTTCTTAATAACATCAAGCTCGGTTCCCTTTTTAGCCTGGGTAATAATCTTGGCGTTTAAGCTTCCGCTGGAACGTACATTAACTACACTTCCCGTTACCACGCCCTTTTCGGCTGCCAATGCAGAGCTGGAAAAGGGTAAAACGGTAAGGGCTAGGACAGTTGACAGGGTAAGAGCGCTTACCTTTTTCTTCACATCATCCAATTCCTTTTACACAACTCCTTCCTTAAAATATTTGCTTCCGGAGTTAGCTGACGGGTTCAGGACGAAGGCATCCTTACTACTTTTAAAATAGTAGATTCACCCCAAAAAGTTGGTTCCTCCGTACTTTGAAAAATCAAAGATTAAGCATAGTTGTGTATACTTAAACTTTGTGTTAATTATACGCTTTATATGAAAAGCTTGTCAATTTGGGCATGGGGTGAATTAGGGGCATATAGGAGAACTATGGGGTATCTTCATCATTTATTAAGAAATTATTACAGTTTTATTAATTTTCTTTAGATTATGTTACATTATATTAATTTTATTGTGAATTATTCTTATTAAAGGCAAATCAACCATATATATACAAATGCTTTGCCGGGCCACCTGGGCTAATATCCCGTTTGTCATACCGTCCTGGGATCTCATGTTTAAAATCGGCCATAGCTTCTCTACTACATAAAAATCTGAGTATACCGGTTGTACAACCGGTAAACCCCTTGAGATTCCATGGTGTAATCGAGTATATCCCCACGGTATAAACAAGTATATTGACAAGATATCTCCGATCCGACCAAATTACAAACCTCCTTTTGCCTCCAATATAATGCCCATGGCTTTAAAAGCTTTTACAGTTTCCCTACGCAGACTGTTTTTTATCGCCCTTTTTCTTGACAAAACATATATAAAATCATAGCATTAGGAAAGGAGTGGTTTTATGGACATGGTCAAAGCCTACGGCAATTTTATAAAGAAAAGCGCAGAAAACCCCAAAACAGCACAAAAACTTATAAATTTGGGATTGGCAATTGCATATCACTGGCTGTCCCGCCGCCATGATAAAAAGATGCCCAAATCCTTTAAATATTTAAACAGGATATGTATCAAGTTTATGCACCAACCCTTAAAAAACCCCAATAACTCCGCATGGGTCAACCTGTTCGCCCCGGCGGAGATACTTCATGCAATGGATATATATCCGCTGTTCATCGAAGCCTTTGCCTCCTTTTTGTGTGGTTTTGAATGCGAAGATGAATATATCGACCGGGCAGAGCGGGCGGGAATAGCGGAAACACTATGCAGCTACCACAAAGCCTTTTTAGGCGCCGGTATAACCGGGCTGCTGCCCAAGCCCAAGTTTGCAGTAACAACTTCAATGATATGCGATGCCAATATCGGTACCTTTCGTCACCTGACGGATATGTACGACATACCTTGTTATGTCATTGATATCCCCAATTACTACAGTCCCGATGCCGAAGAGTACGTGGTAGACCAGCTGAAGGAAATGGTTTGCATAATAGAGGATATAATGGGCCGAAAGCTTGATGAGGCAAGGCTAAAAAAAGTATTGATGACGGAAAACCAAACCCGAACTTTTCTAAAAAAGTATATGGATTCCCTTGAATATAAATACTTTCCTACCACCCTTACAATGGAAATGTTTATGCTGTTTGCTTCCCATACATTTATGGGCAGACAGGAAACATACCGTTTTTACCAAATGCTCTACCGCGAAATTGACTCCTACCCCCAAAAGCAGGTAAAGAGAATATTTTGGATCCATTTACTGCCCTATTATCAAACCACCCTAAAGAAATATTTTAACTTAAATGATAAATACCAAATATTAGGCTGTGATTTAAATTTTGATTTTCTGGACAATATGGATTATAACAACCCTTATAAAGCCCTGGCCGAAAAAATGATCAAAAACCAATACAACGGCGAGTACCAAAGGCGGATTGAAGGTATTACCAAGATTATAAAAAAACTTAAACCCGACGGTGTGATTAACTTTTGTCACTGGGGTTGCAAACAGTCCAGTGGGGGCGTAATACTTTTAAGAAAGGCTATAAAGGATATGGGCATACCCTTCCTTTCGTTGGATGGGGACGGTATAGACAAAAGGAACAGTCATGACGGTCAGATCAAAACAAGATTAGAAGCTTTTTTAGAAATTTTAGACGGATAATCATAATATGGGTGATGTTATGGTCGGTTATGTATGTAAATATACTCCTATTCATATAATTGAGAGTTTCGGCGAAAAGGTTCACAAAATTGACCCTCTACCTGCAAACTTTGATAATGCCGATTGTTGTACCCACAACAATATGTGTTCATATGTAAAGGCGGTGCTGGAGGAATGCCTGGCCGGGAAAATACAACGAATTGTGCTCATGAACTGCTGTGACAGCGTCAGAAGGCTGTATGACGTACTAAAACTCCAACCGACAATTGAATTTTTGTATATGCTGGACCTGCCAAGAAAAGCCGATGAAAAGGGTTGCATAATGCTTGCCAAAGAGTTGAATGCCTTTATAAAAGAGTATGAAAAATTTTCAGGCATAAACTTTAATAAGGAACGGTTTGTTGAACTGCTGCATGAACAAAGAAACAGTCGGCAATACGCTAAAGCCGGGGTTAATATAGGTATTATGGGCGCAAGATGCGAAAGTTCCATCACCGAAATTATACAAAACGCAGGGGCGAATATTGTCTTTAACCTTGCCTGCAACGGCGATAATGTTATAGAAACAAACGGTTTTAACGGTGAAGATATAATATACCAATACGCAAAGACACTGCTCAATCAATACCCTTGCATGAGGATGGCTGATACCACAAAAAGGTATGCGGTTTTAAAAAAGGATATTGAAAAAAGCATTTCAGGACTGATATTCCACACAGTCAAGTTTTGCGACATGTATTCTTTTGATTATACTAAGATAAAGGAAAACCTTTCCCTACCCGTACTTAAACTGGAAACCGACTACTCCCTTCAAAGTGAGGGTCAAATCAGAACCAGGATAGAAGCCTTTATTGAGGCCTTAAAAACAAAAAAGCCACCAAGACTTACCTCCAATTCCGCCTACGTTTGCGGTATCGACAGCGGTTCTTTGTCCACTAATGTAGTAATACTCGACGGACAAAGAAATATACTGGCCTATTCCATAGTACCCACCGGTGCCAAGACGGTGGACAGCGCAACCGAAGCTTTTGAAAATGCCCTGGCAAGGGCAAACCTTACACGAAGTGATATATCCTATATAGTATCTACCGGATACGGCAGAATAGGCATACCCTTTTCTGATAAAAGGGTAACCGAAATAACTTGTCATGGCAGAGGTGCCCATTTCCTGAATAATAGCGTCCGGACAATAATCGATATTGGCGGCCAAGACAGTAAAATAATAAGAATTAATAATAAGGGCGATGTGGTGGATTTTGTAATGAACGACAAGTGCTCAGCCGGTACGGGAAGATTCTTGGAAGTTATGGCCAAAACCCTGGGGCTATCCCTTGAGGATATGTCAAAGGAAGCGGCTAATTCCAAGGAGGAGCTGACCATTACCAGCATGTGCACGGTATTTGCGGAATCCGAAGTTATATCCCTCATCGCTAAAAACAAGGACAAAGCTGATATTATCAAGGGACTTAATAAATCAATAGCCGGTAGAACACTCTCACTCCTTGAAAGAATAGGTAGAAAAAAACATTATATGATGACCGGCGGTGTAGCCAAAAATTCGGGGGTGGTGCAAGCGCTGGAAGAAAAAATAGGCGAAAAAATTTTTGTGCCGGAAGAACCGCAAATAATAGGCGCTTTAGGTGCTGCCCTCATCGCCCTTGAAAATATAAAAAGCTAGAAAGGAACGACTAATATGGACTGCGTAAGATATACTAAAAGTTTTGAAGTTTACTATCACGAGATAAACCATCGCCAGCAAGTTACACCCGCAGCTTTGTTAAACTATTTAGGGGAAACCGCCCTATCCCATACAAAAGCGGCGGGCTACGGTTTAAACCGACTGGGTCTGGACAATAAGGGATGGGTAATTAGTCGCTGGCTGCTTAAAATGGAAAAGTATCCAAAATGGGAGGATAGGGTACAAATTGAAACATGGGCTTCTCTTTTCCAGAGGTTTTATGCCGAAAGGGAGTTTCTTATTAAGGATGAAGCGGGTAACATACTGGGTAGGGCTACGTCTTTATGGATATTCATTGATATAACTAAAAAAAGACCTGTTAGCATTCCGGAACATATAAAGGAGTGTTACGGTACCTACCCCATCAAAGCCTTGGATGCACCCTTTAGCCGACTGACTCCTCCGGAAGGGCCAGATATTAAGAAGAAGGAGTTCACGGTCAGGTTAAGCGATATAGACACCAACGACCATGTAAACAACAGTAAATACGTAGAATGGCTAATGGAAACCATACCTACGGAAATATATAACCAATTTCTTCCTACATGCCTTGAAATCCAATATAAAAAGGAAGTATGCTACGGAACCAAGCTATACGCTTGTGGCAAACAGATGGATAATTGCGGTACAGCGAAAAAGTACAGCCATAGTATCTATAATGCCTATACCGGTGTCCAAATGGCACTGGCCCGAACGGTATGGGAACCTATAGCTCCATGATAAGAAAAACGGCTTACCTACCCTAAAAATCTGCTTAAAAAGGCTTTGGTTCGTTCATTTTTCGGATTGTTTATTACCTCTTCCGGCATTCCCTCTTCCACAACAACGCCATCGTCCATAAATATAATATGATCGGCCACGTCCCTGGCAAAACTCATCTCATGGGTTACAATGACCATGGTCATCTTTTCCATGGCCAAGTCCTTTATAACCTTTAAAATTTCGCCTGTCAGTTCGGGATCAAGGGCAGAAGTGGGTTCGTCAAAAAATAACACCTTAGGATTTAACGCTAAAGCCCTGGCAATGGACACACGCTGCTGTTGTCCGCCGGATAATTGATACGGATACGCATTTTCTTTATCAGACAGGGCCATTTTTTTTAGCAGTTCCCGCCCTATTTCTAAACTTTCCTCTTTAGTCTTCTTTTGAACGGTAATCAGTGGATCTATGATATTCCTTATCACGGAAAAGTGGGGAAATAGATTAAAGTTTTGGAATACCAAACCGTAATAACTCTGAATTTTTTTAAGTTGCTTAGGATGGGCAAAGACAGCTTTGCCGTCAGGCCCGGTGGTTACAGCACGTTCCCCCAGGTAAATCAATTCTCCGGAATCCATTGTTTCCAACATGGTGGCACATCTTAGCAGGGTGGATTTTCCGGACCCTGACGGCCCGATAATGGCAACTACCTGCCCCTCCTCAACGTCTAAGGAAATGCCTTTAATCACCTCAAGATCGCCGAAACTTTTTTTCATATTTTTTATTTCCAGATATTTCACGTCCCTTACCCCCCTATCTAAAATAGCCAAGTTTTTTCTCTATCAATTCCATTACCCAAGCTACAATAAAATTGAAAATATAGTAAAATACTCCTGCTACCACAAAGGGTATCATGGTCGTCTGGGCAGACGCTATTGCCTTGGCCTCCGTGAACATTTCAGGAACGGAAATGGCAAATGCCAAGGCGGTATCCTTTACTAAGGTAATAACTTCATTTGTTACCGCCGGAAGAATACGTTTTATTACCTGGGGAAGTATTATCCTCACAAAGGTTTGCCTTTTGTTGTAACCCAAAACCTGGGCTGCTTCGTACTGTCCAACCGGCATGGATTCGATACCACCCCGATAAATTTCCGCAAAGTACGCCGCATAGTTGAGCACAAAGGCTATAATAGTAGCCACAAAGCGGTAACCCCTAGGTAGTGTCACGTTAAATATATAATATGGTCCAAAATATACCACCATTAATTGAAGTATTAACGGCGTGCCCCGCATAATCGAAATATATACCTTAACAATATTTCTTATAACCGGATTGCGGGACATGCGTCCAAAGGCCACGAAAAGCCCCAGGGGAAGAGAAAAAAGCAATGTAAGCGCAAATATCTCAGCGGATGTTAGCAAACCTCCACCGAGTTTTAATAATAATACCGACCATTCCACGATAATGCCCCCGTTTCACTAAACTATAAAAGAAAGGACCATCTCATTAGGGATAGCCCTTTCTCTTTGATTAATCATAATCTAAAACAGACTATTTACCTATGGTTGTTATATCCTTGCCAAACCATTTTTCGGAAATCTTGGCCATTGTACCGTCCTTTGCCATCTCTTCCAGGGTTTCCTGAACCTTATCCCTTAAAGCCTCATTGCCTAATAAGAAACCTACGCCGTAATCCTCTGCCGCCAGGGTTTCTTCCAAAACAACAAAATCAGCGCCTCTTTTTTCAATTTGATAATTGGCAACGGTATCGTCCATGGCAACTGCATCCACTGCACCTGCTTCCAGGTCCATTAAAGCAACGTTATAATTGTCAGCGGTCAGGTAGTCGCCAAAGGTTTCCACCAAATCCGGTCTGTCCTTCAAGGCGGCTTCCGCACTGGAATCCACCTGTACCATTACTACCTTACCGGCCAAATCCTCCAAGGTTGTTATGCCCGAGTCAGCCCTTACAACAAACACCTGGTTATTGGACATATAGGGTTCTGTCCAGGTATACTTGTCTTCCCGTCCGTTAATAGTAAAGCCGTTCCAAATACAATCAATGTTACCGGTCTCCAGTTCCATATCCTTTGAATCCCAGGCTATGGGCTGTAGCTCAAGTTCCAATCCTAAGCGTTTTGCTACTTCCGCCGCCAATTCTAGATCAAAACCGGTAAACTCTCCGTCATCCCCTACGAAACCCATGGGAGGGAAGTTCTGGTCAAACCCTACGGTGAATTTACCTTCTGTCACCGTTTCGACATCTTTAGAACCACTGGAAGAACATGCTGCTATACTAAATGCAAGCGCTAATGCGACAACCAGAACCAATATTTTTTTTCCCATTTCCAAATCCTCCATTTTCTCTAACATTATATTATATTTTAAAATCCTTTAGCATTCTACCATATTAGCATGCTAAAGTAAAGGTTTACTTTTATTTTTTTAGCAAAAACCCGACATCATTACATTTACTACCCTCCTGCAATGGATATAGTCTTTAAGAAGTAAGTTTCTATGGTAAATTTAATGATCGTCCTTTTTTTACAGAAGCAGGAACATATGGTATAATGGCGAATATTTAAAAATACTTCGTCATAAACTTCCTGCACTATTCACCGTCTCTCCAAGCCTAAAAATTTGTATGTGCCGAAAGTCGACTTTTTAGCTGAACTCTGCCGTATCCAAAACTACTTTTTTATTAAAAAAAGCGGCCAATTTTCATTGTACAATGAAAATT
>DUOD01000047.1 GCA_012838995.1 Clostridiales bacterium | reverse complement strand
TACAAAATCATAGGGGTATTATCGAATACACAAGCCAGAGGATTAGGTTAAATTCCACCATAGGAATAATTAGAATGCTGGGAAATAATATGGTTATTAAGAATATAGAAAAAAGCGAAATAACAATAACAGGATGCTTTATTTCTATTGAATTTACCCAATAAAGCCTACAAGGGGTGAAGGTTTTGTTGGCGGTAAGGCTATGGAACTATCTTATGGGATATGTTATCATAAAAATAGAAGGCCTGTCCCTCGAAAAGTTCATAAACTTGATGGTAAGCAAGGGGATATATATATGGGACATTGACAGGATAAATTATACTACTTTGATAGCAAAGGTCAGTATAAAAGGCTTTAAAAAACTACCTTCTGTGGTGGCCAGAGTAAAATGCAGGGTAACTATACTTAAAAAGGCAGGTTATCCGTTTTTTATATATAGGTTAAAGAAACGGAAGATGTTGAGCGTTGGGGTTTTCGTGGCCTTTTTCATAGTATATTTACTGTCCTCTTTTATATGGACCATAGAGATTACGGGGCTGGAAAGACTTAACCAGAAGGAAGTACTGTACCATTTAGAGCGGTTGGGCCTTAAGGAGGGCACCTGGAAACGCGGTATAAAGATCGATGATATAGAATCCAATATGATCATTAATGTGGATGATATTTCATGGGTGGGTATAGAAATTAAAGGTACAAAGGCCATGGTTGATATAGTTGAGATTGTGGAACCGCCGGAGGTGTTGGATAAAAGTATACCCTGCGATATTGTAGCGAAAAAGGACGGAATTATAGAAAATATTTATGCCCTTGAGGGCCGAGAATTGGTAGACAAGGGCGATACTGTAAAAAAAGGCCAGGTTCTGATAACGGGGATAATATCCGGCAATGACCGGGTTTTAAGGTATGTACATTCCATCGGCGAGGTAAAGGCCCGGACTTGGTATGAAGGCAAGGCCCAGGTATCCCTTAATCAGCGCCAAACCGTAAGGACGGGCGAGGTTGTGGAAAGAAAATATATAAAGCTGGGATCTAAGACTTTATTTCTAAAAAACCCAGATATCCCCTTTAAAAAATACCAAAAGGAAGTAAAGATTGACAGTGATTTGGATTTAAAGGAATTTTTTAAACTACAGGTTGTGACAGAGTATTACCATGAGATATTGGATAAAGAAAGACGGCTGTCCATGGAAGAAGCAAAAAAGGAGGCCTGGGAGCTGGCACTGAAAAATGCCCGGGCCCTTATACCCCAAGGCCTAGAGATAGTTGACAAAAATGCAAGTTATAGTATGATTAATGAAGAAAAACTGGAAGCAGTGGTTACTGTGGAGGTTATTGAAGATATAGGAGAAACAAGAGTAATTGATACCCGTAAGGAGGAAATGGATATTGACCAACCGGACGGCTAAGATAGATGTAGATTCTATTGAACAGTTGATGGGATTGTTTGGAAGCTTCGATGAAAATGTGAGGATGATTGAAGAGGAACTGGATGTTAATATTACCGCCAGGGAAAATCAGATATGGATTGAAGGGCAAGAACAAAATGTTGATCTGGCGTACAAGGTAATAATGCAGCTTTTGGCGATAATTAAAGATAACCAAACCATAGATAAATCCAAGATAAGATATTCTATAGAGTTGGCAAGGGAAGGTAAGGAAGAGCTGATAAAAGAAATATTAACCGATGTAGTATGTATAACCTATAAAGGAAAACAGATAAAGTATAAGACTCTGGGACAAAAACGCTATGTAAATGCGATAAAGAACAATGACATAGTATTTGGAATAGGACCGGCCGGGACCGGCAAGACATATTTGGCTACTTCTATGGCGGTGATGGCCCTGAAAAATAAAGAGGTAAGCAGGATAGTACTAACCAGGCCGGCCATAGAAGCGGGTGAAAGGCTGGGTTTTTTACCCGGCGATCTACAGAACAAAGTGGATCCCTATTTAAGGCCGTTATATGATGCCCTATACGATATAATGGGTCCTGATAATTATCAAAAATTGCAGGAAAAGGGTGTTATTGAAGTGGCACCCCTTGCATATATGAGGGGTAGAACCTTGGACGATGCATTCATAATATTGGACGAAGCCCAAAACACCACCATTGAGCAAATGAAAATGTTTTTAACCAGAATAGGCTTTGGATCAAAGGCGGTAATTATTGGGGATATTACGCAAATAGACCTGCCCCTGGGGAAAAAGTCGGGTTTAAAACATGTTATGCATATTTTATCAGGCATAGAGGGTATAGATTTTGCGTATCTAACCCATAAAGACGTAGTAAGGCATCAATTGGTTCAAAAGATCATCCAGGCTTACGAAAAGTATGAGAAACAGAGGTCGAGGAAAGAGGAGGAATAATGCATGCCTACCCTAAACCTAAAATCCACGGGTGGCGGGCTAAAAACCCGGAAAAGGGGCTTTTTCAATAAAAGGTTCATAGTAAAAAGCTTAATTTGCATTATTTTTTATATTATTATATTTGCAATAGTTATGACCAGTGTGGCGCCTAAACGGTATGACTTACGGGTGGGGGATATAGCAGATGAAAATATAAGGGCCACCAAAGACATTGTCGATAACATAACCACCAATAGAAAAATCCAAGAGGCAGTGGATGCGGTACCCAATATATATAAATCGGATAATCAAATAAATGCTGAAATAATAAACGATATGACAAACACCTTTGAAGCCATTGACGAAATTCGGTATCAGGTACAGTTGAAGTATAAAGAGATGGAACGGCAAAGTCAAATCAGTGGAGCACAGCAACAACCGTCGCAGCAAAGCAGTGAAGACAGTCAACCCGATACCGAAAATCAAAGAGTGGATAGCAAGCAAGATCTGCCCGATAATTTTATAGCCGAGCTGTTCCAAGATTTTCCCATTAGGCTGTCGACAGGTGACATGAATACCATAATAAACGGAACTGAAACCGAGATTACGTTGATTAAGACTGCGGTGGCCAGTGAGTTGGAAAAGGCCATAAGGTTAGGTATAAAGACCGATACCATCGCGAGTGCCAAGAGCGATATTATTGAAGCACTGCAAAGGATCCAAGTTTCTAATGAGGTAAGAAATTTAGGTATTAATATTGCCAGTTCTTTGATTAGGCCTAACATGATTTATGACGAAGAGGCTACCCTACAAAACAAGGAAAAGGCAGCCCAGGAAGTGGAAAAGGTGGTATACAAAAAGGGGCAATTGATAGTTGCAGAAGGCCAACCGGTAACCATAGAGCAGATTGAGATGTTGAAAGAGTTGGGCTTATTGAAGGACCAGGATGTGGATGTAACCATTTATATCGGAGTTGGCATATTGGTGTTTTTATTGCTGATGGTAATAGTGTTTTATACGAGAATACTGGACAGACAAGCCCTATCGGATTCTAAACACCTAATATTAATAGGTCTGGTTATGACGCTGGTACTGGTGGCGGTACTTTTATTTTCAAGGATAAATATTTATTTGGCACCTATCTCTGCAGGGGCAATGATTATTACCATATTGTTGAGGCCGAGGATAGCCATAGTGGTAAATGCGTTGTTATCAATATTGGTAACCATTATGGCCGGTAATGATATTAACGTCTTCTTGGTTTCCTTAATCGGCGGTTTTTTTGCTATTTATATGTTGTCTAAGGCCCAGCAGAGGAACAGTCAATTACTTGCCGGGGTGTTGGTTAGCTGTGTAAACATGGTGGTATTGCTGAGCATGGGTTTAATATTTACCAGCGAGATCAGCTCCATATTAACGACCAGCCTATGGGGTTTAGGGAGCGGTGTTCTTGCTTCCATATTAACCATCGGTACCCTACCCATATGGGAAAATATTTTTGATGTAATAACGCCGGCAAAGCTTCTGGAGTTATCTACCCCCAACCATCCTTTGCTCAAAAAACTGCTTTTGGAAGCCTCGGGAACGTACCATCACAGTATACTGGTGGGCAACTTGGCGGAAAGGGCCATTGAGTATATCGGAGGCGACCCCCTCCTTGCCAGGGTGGGTGCTTATTACCACGATGTGGGCAAGTTGAAAAGGCCGTATTTTTTTAAGGAAAACCAGGTTGGATCGCAGAATCCCCATAACAAGATCACGCCCAACCTTAGCACCCTTATAATTACTTCCCATACCAAGGATGGTTTAGAATATGCCAAAAAGTATAAAATACCTCCGGTGATACGGGATATAATAATACAGCACCATGGCACTTCATTGGTGGCGTATTTTTACCACAAGGCCCAAAACGGGGAGAATGGTAATGGGGTAGATAGAGATAACTTCAGGTATGAAGGACCCAAACCCCAAACCAGGGAAGCTGCAATAATAATGCTGGCCGATTGTGTGGAAGCGGCGGTAAGGTCCATTTCCGATCCCACTCCGGGCAAGATTGAAGGTATGATAAGAAAACTGATAAAGGATAAACTGGATGACGGTCAGCTGGATGAGAGCGAGCTTACGCTAAAGGATTTGAACAAAACAGCAGAGGCTTTTTCCCAAGTATTGTGCGGAGTTTTCCATAAACGAATTGAATATCCTGAATTAAAAAAATAAAAGGGTAGGCTGGGTTTGATGGATATATTAATAGACAACAGACAAAACATTGTCCATATAGACAAAAAGACGGAAGAATTGATATACAAGACGGTGCTCGAGGTTTTAAAACAAGAGGCCGTAGAACTTGACGTGGAAGTTAGTATAATTCTTATTGATAATGAGCAGATAAGGGAACTTAACAGAAAGTACAGGGGTATCGATAAGGCAACCGATGTCTTATCCTTTCCGATGCTGGAGGAGGGATTGGCTGAATACAAAGTCGGAAGGGATGTATGTCCGGTTGAGGATTTTGATAATGGTATGCAGGCGGTGTTGCTTGGAGATATTGCCGTCTCCATGGAAAAAGTGGTGGCCCAGGCCGAGGAATATGGCCATTCCCGACAAAGGGAACTTTCCTTTTTAATAGTCCATGGAATGTTGCATTTGTTGGGTTATGACCACCGGCATCCCGAGGATATGATGATTATGAGGGAAAGGGAGGAGAAAATATTATCCTCCCTGAACATGTCGCGTTGATAACAGTCCGACCATTATGCAATTGGGGGAAGGAAAAACCCTATGAAGTCAAGGAATTTGGTGGACAGTTTTGAATATGCAATATCGGGGCTTATATATTGTTTAAAGAGTCAGATTAATATGAAGATACATATTGTTATAGCGTTAGCCGTACTCCTTTTGAGCATAATGATTGATCTGACTCGTATGGAGCTTATTGCGCTGTATATCACCACAACTATGGTTTTGGTGGCAGAGATGATAAATACATCCATCGAAACGGTTGTCGATATGATAAGCAAAAAATATCATCCCATGGCAGAGATCGCAAAAAACGTAGCTGCCGGAGCGGTGTTTTTAACGGCAGTCAATGCGGTGGTTGTCGGTTATTTGTTGTTTTTTGACAGGCTAAGCGAGTTAAACTATGTTTTTTTTACCAAACTGAAGAATTCTCCCATACATATAAGCTTTATAGCCATAGTTATTTCTTTGGCGCTGGTTATATTCTTCAAATTTAAACTTGGCAAAGGCGGATTCGTAAAGGGCGGTATGCCTAGCGGCCATAGTGCCGTGGCATTTTCCATAGTAACCGCTATTTTTTTCATAAGCGGTAATGTTTTGGTGTTTACATTGGGTTTTGTCCTGGGTATACTTGTAATTCAAAGCAGGATAGAATCTGGTATACATTCCGTTTATGAAGTGATAATGGGGGGTATTATAGGTATAACAATAACTTTTTTTATATTTAAACTGTTTTTATGGTAAAAGGGAGTGGTTTTTTGGATGTAAAAAGGGCAAGACAGTTACTGGCCAGGGCGGAGGATGCTTTGAAATATGCCTATGCGCCATATTCTAAGTTCAAGGTGGGATGTGCGCTGCTAACCGGTGACGGTGAAATATATACCGGATGTAATATAGAAAACGCTTCCTATGGAGCCACCAATTGCGCAGAGAGGACGGCTATATTTAAAGCGGTTTCCGAGGGGCATAGAAATTTTGTTGCCTTAGCCATAGCCGGGAATGCATCCCATGTACTTCCATGCGGGATATGCCGGCAGGTTATTATGGAATTTTGTAGTGATTTGGAGATAATAACGGGTAGAAGCGACGGGGACATAAAATGCTTTAACATAAGAGAGCTGTTGCCCCATGCCTTCACGGCACAATATATACCAGGAAGGGATGGATGACCATGGAAACGCCGTTTTTATCCGGGTTTGTTTCCTTGATAGGAAGGCCCAATGTCGGCAAATCTTCTATAATGAACAGGCTGGTGGGCGAAAAGGTGGCTATAATATCCAGCAAGCCCCAGACCACTAGGAATAAAATAGAAGGGATAATTACTACCGATCGTTATCAGGTGATATTTATAGACACACCGGGTATGCATAAACCCAGGAACAAGCTGGGGGAGTACATGATGAAGGTTTCCAGGGAAGCCTTAGAAGAAGTGGATCTGGTATTATACATTGTCGATGCATCGTCCGGCCTGGGTAGGGGCGAAAAATTTGTAATAGAACAATTGAAAAAGGTAAGAACGTCAATACTGCTGGTAATTAATAAAATCGATCTGGTGGACCAAGATAAATTGAATGATATCCAAAACCAATATACCGATATGATGGACTTTGACGGCGTTATATGGGTTTCTGCCCTAACGGGTCAAAACATGGACAAGTTGATGGATGATATATTAAAATTTTTACCCCAGGGACCCAAATATTTTCCCGATGACATGATAACCGGCCAGCCTACCCGGGTGCTGGTTTCCGAGCTGATCAGGGAAAAGGCCTTGGAACTGTTAAGGGAGGAGATACCCCATGGTATTGGTGTAGAGATCGATAGTATGGAACACAGGGACGAAAACGACGTTATGTATATCAGGGCTACAATTTATTGTGAAAAATCTTCCCATAAGGGTATTATTATCGGTAAGGGCGGGAAAATGCTAAAAGATATTGGCACAAAAGCCAGACAGGACATAGAAAGGCTTTTGGGCAACAGGACTTTTATCGAACTATGGGTTAAGGTAAAGGACGACTGGAGGAACAATCCTCAAACAATAAAAACCCTGGGTTATGAATGATATACCGGATTTTTTTACATTGTATATCCCCAGGTATACCAGGGCAACATAAATACATAAAATTTTCCTAAAGATGTATAAATAAACCCGGACTGACCACAGAAAAAGGAGGAGAACCTTGGTATGACCGATATATTGTGGGGAATGTTCGAAAAATCCGGTTCGATAGGTATCTATATACTCTACAAATTAATTATCTCAGGCAAAAAAGAGACAAAGATAAAAAGGAACAAAGCAATAAATATTAAATGAAAGGCTCCATAATGGAGCCGGAATTGGAAGGATGAAACCGGTGAGTTTAATAAAGACCCACGGTTTGGTGCTAAAAAGCATAGATTACGGAGAAGCCGATAAAATTATAACGCTGTTTTCCAATAATCTTGGAAAAATACAAGTACTGGCAAAGGGCAGTAGAAGACCAAAGAGCAGGTTGATGACAGCAATACAAACTTTTTGCTTAGGTGAGTATGTATTATTCAAAGGCAAGGGAAGCCTATACATATTGTCTCAATGTGATGTGCAGCAGACCTTTTATAACCTGAGAACCAATTTGGAGAGATTAAGCGCTGCCAGTTATATTTTGAATCTGTGCCGGGAAGTAGTTCAGGAACAAGAGGCTAACACCTTGCTTTTTACCCTAACCGTCAGTTGTTTAAACCTACTTTGCTATTCTCATATCCAACCCTCTATAATTGTAACGGCCTTTGAAGTTAAGATGCTAGGCGTTATAGGCTATAGGCCCCATACCGTCTCCTGTGTTCTATGTTCCGGCGATTTAAAGGGACAAATCGCCTTCAGTGCGGGCCTGGGCGGAGTAGTATGCAGCAGTTGCCGGTTTAAGGATCCCCATAGCCTTAAAATAAGCCATGGCACATTAAATACGCTAAGGTATATCCAAGACACGGACATAAAGAAAATCTCGAGAATTAAAATAAACGAAAGCACCATGAATGAGCTGGATAGGATACTTACACTTTTCATAGCCCGCCGGCTGGAAAAGATATTTAAATCAAAGGATTTCATGAAAACGGTATTTGGAGATTTAAAAAAGGAGGTGTAGATATGGAGGATCTGCTTGAAAAAATGGAACTCGTAAGATCCAAAACCGGTGTAAGTTATACCATGGCTAAGGAGGCCCTTGATAATACTGACGGAGATGTGGTGGAAGCCATACTATATATAGAAAAAAAGAAAGGTGCCGAAAACAAAAGCAAGGGCAGTACTAAGGGTACAATAGAATACTTTACCGTTAAGGGTGCCGAATTGATGGATAGACTCAAAGAAATTATCCATAAGGGCAATGTATCGAGGATACGGGTACGTAAGGGAGAAAAGGTATACTTGGACATACCGGTAACAGCCGGAGCTATAAGCGCCTTACTGCTACCGCAAATCGTTGGCCTTGGTACGGTTGTTGCATTATTGGCCCAGTGCACAATAGAAGTAGAGAGAAACGAATAATAAGGCATTGACAATAATTATTCCTTTTGGTAAAGTTAATTAGGAAAATTGAAAATTGTTTGCGATGACGGGGATAGTAGTTAAACCGAATATCACAGCGAGCCGGGAGGCGGTGGGAGCCCGGCATAGGAAGTTTAATGAAGGGCACTCCTGAGCAGTTTTGTTTGAGAGGATGATTAACATCATCAATAAGGGTGGAACCGCGGAAGCAAGGCCTTTCGTCCCTTAACGGGGGCAGGGGCTTTTTATTTTCTGACTTTATTAACTCATCAGCCAGGAGGGATAGATATTGTATTTTCAAGATATGATTATAGAGTTGCAAAAATTCTGGTCCCGGCATAATTGTGTACTGGCCCAGCCGTACGATGTTGAAAAGGGGGCAGGCACCATGAACCCCTTAACCTTTTTGAGGGCCTTGGGACCCGAACCCTGGAATGTTGCCTATGTAGAACCTTCAAGAAGACCCAAGGATGGCAGGTATGGAGACAACCCCAACAGGCTGTTCCAGCATCACCAATTCCAGGTGGTGATGAAACCGTCCCCCGACAATATCCAGGAAATGTACTTGGACAGCTTGACTGCACTGAATATAGAACCTCAAAAGCATGATATACGGTTTGTGGAAGACAATTGGGAATCCCCCACCCTGGGTGCCTGGGGCTTGGGATGGGAAGTTTGGCTGGACGGTATGGAAATAACTCAGTTTACATATTTCCAGCAAGTGGGCAGCCTGGATTGCAGACCGGTGTCGGTGGAAATAACCTACGGTTTGGAAAGAATAGCCATGTATCTACAGCAAAAGGATAACGTATATGATATCGAATGGACTGAAGGTGTCAGATACGGCGATATATTCCACAGGGCCGAAGTGGAACATTCGGTCTACAACTTCGAACAGGCCGACAGCAAAATGTTATTTAAATTGTTTGATATGTACGAGGCCGAAGCAAAACGAATAATAAATTGCGGCCTTGTGTTACCCGCGTATGATAATGTCTTAAAGTGTTCCCATGTTTTCAATCTGTTGGACTCCAGGGGATCGATCAGTGTTACCCAGAGGACGGAGTATATAGGGAAGGTAAGAAATTTGTCAAGGTTATGTGCTCAAGCATATGTACAACAAAGGAAGGAAATGGGTTATCCCCTTTTAAAAGGAGGAGTAGACAGTGGCAAATGAAAATGTGATATTGGAAATCGGATTGGAAGAGGTGCCCGCCAAGTACATACCTTCATCCATAAGACAACTTGAAGAGAAATCCAGACAACTGCTGGACGAAAATAGGATATCCTATCATGATGTTAAGGCATACGGCACTCCCCGGAGACTGGTGGTCAATATTATGGGTGTAGCCCAGCGGCAGAAAAGCTTGACGGAAGAGGTTAAAGGACCTTCGGCAAAAATAGCCTTTGATGAGCAGGGCAAACCTACAAAAGCGGCTTTGGGTTTTGCCAAAAGTCAGAAGGTGAAGGTGGAAGATCTGGAAATAAGGGAGCTGGAGGGCGTAAAATATGTATTTGCCGTTAAGCAATCCTTGGGCAAACAAGCTAAGGAAGTGCTTGAGGATGTTTTGCCTCAATTGATAATGTTAATGTCCTTCCCTAAATCCATGCGCTGGGCCGATAAAAACATCAGATATGTACGACCGATCCGCTGGATATTGGCACTTTATGGCGGAGAAGTGATCCCCTTTGAAATCGAAGGCATTTCATCGGGCAGGGTTACGAGAGGCCATAGATTTTTGGGCAGTCAAAATATAACCGTTAACCACGCCGATGAATATTTTGATGTCCTGCTTAGGGAATATGTAATGGTTAAGCAGGATGAGAGAAAACAGCGGATAATGGAGCAAAGCAAAAAAATAGCCCAAGAGTTTGGAGGGGTGCTGATAGAGGATGATCAATTACTGGAAGAGATAGTACATTTAGTGGAATACCCCACCGCTTTGGCAGGTAGTTTTGACGACAAGTATCTGGACCTACCCAAGGAAGTGGTGGTCACCCCTATGAAAGAACACCAGAGATATTTTCCGCTGGAGGATTCCCAAGGGAAATTGCTTCCTAGGTTTATTGCAATAAGGAACGGGAATGATGCCTATATAGATATTGTCAGGTCAGGCAATGAAAAGGTGCTGGCGGCACGGTTGGCTGATGCCCGGTTTTTTTATGAAGAGGATCAAAAAAATACCCTGGACGAAAATGTTGAAAAACTGAAACATATAGTATTCCAACAAAATTTAGGCACCATATATGATAAGGTTGAAAGACTAAAAAACATTGCAACATTTATTAGTCATGAGATAGGCCTTGACGGCGATCAAACGGACAATCTGCTAAGGGCGACTCATCTTTGCAAAGCCGATTTGGTAACAAATATGGTTAATGAATTTGATGAGCTCCAAGGCATAATGGGAAGGGAATATGCATCATTGCAAGGTGAGACCAAGGAAGTAGCCCTTGCCATATACGAGCATTATTTGCCGAGGTTTTCCGGCGATGAGCTTCCGTCATCCCAAATAGGCGCAGTGTTGAGCATAGCCGACAAGATAGACACCATATGCGGTTGCTTTTCTATCGGAATTCAGCCTACCGGTTCACAGGACCCTTATGCCTTAAGACGTCAGGCCATGGCCATTGTAAATATCATTATTTCCAAAGATATGCATATATCCCTGAAAAAGTTGATAGAATACAGCTTAGGTTTGTATAATTGTAATGACATTGACGTAAAAAAAGATATTCTGGACTTCTTTGAATCAAGGATAAAATATATTATAATGGCTAAGGGGTATAGAAATGATATAATAGAAGCGGTTATGGATCTTAAACTCCATGATGTGGCTGAAACAATGCTACGGATAGAACAGTTGGCGGAATGGTTGGCAGAGGAAGACGACGACTACATAGAACAATTAATCATGGCTTATAATAGAGTTAATAACTTAGCTCAAAGGGCCGGTGATGATATAGCGGTAAACCGAGAAATGTTGAAAACTCCTGGAGAAATTGGCCTATGGGATGTTTATATTAAATATAGAGATGATATAATAAACCATGTTAAGTTGAAAAACTTTGCCCATGCCCTTAAACTGTTAGGTGACTTTATCATACCCATAAACGAATTCTTTGATGGTGTTATGGTAATGGTGGATGATGATAAAATAAGGAACAATAGACTGGCCCTGATTAAAAATGTCGCAATGCTATTGAATTCTGTCGCCAATTTGGGTAAAATAGTACCTTGATGGGATTATAATTGTCCAGACGGGGTGGGGGATTTTGGAAATATCGTCAAGGCAAAGGAAAATTATAAGTATTGTGAAGAATAATCAGCCCATAACCAGCGAACGGATAGCCGATACCCTTAACCTATCCAGGGCGGCTCTTAGATCTGATCTGGCCGTTCTTACCATGGCCGGCATATTAAACGCAAAGCCCAAGGTGGGATATGTATATACGGGCAAGACTTCGGCCAGTTCAATAATTGCATATCTGCAGAATACAAAGATAAAGGATATTAAAGCTGAGGCTACCGTGGTGGATGAGAATACATCGATATATGACGCCATAGTTAACCTGTTTTTAGAGGATGTAGGCACTTTGTTTATAGTAAAGGATGGTTTTTTGACGGGAGTAGTGTCAAGGAAAGACCTGTTAAAGAGTGCCATGGGAAATACCGATATAAATAGGGTACCGGTAGGCATAGTTATGACCAGAATGCCAAACATCGTTACCGTATATGACGACAGCACGGTTATTGAAGCTGCAAAGAAGATATTGGAAAGGGAAGTGGACAGTCTACCTGTGGTTGAAAAGATAAAAGATAAATCCGGCACGGAAAACTACAGGGTAGTAGGCAAGGTATCAAAGACTACCATAACCAAATTTTTTGTAAAACTTTGTGACATGGTAGAAGGAAAGCATGAAGATAAATAAACAATATAAATGCACAACCTATAATAGAAGCTAATAAAGCTTTTTAAGATAGCAAAATAATACAACTATATACATAAGGAGGATAATAAATGACAAAAAAGTACGTGTACCTATTCAGTGAAGGTAATGCAAGCATGAGAAACTTACTTGGCGGAAAGGGGGCAAACTTAGCAGAGATGACAAACCTGGGTCTACCGGTGCCCCAAGGATTTACCGTTACCACAGAAGCATGTATAAAGTACTACGAAGACGGTGAAAAAATATCCCAGGAAGTTGTTCAGCAGATCAATGAAAAGTTGGCTGAATTGGAGAAGATAAACGGTAAGAAATTTGGAGATAAGGACGATCCTTTATTGCTTTCAGTCAGGTCGGGTGCCAGGGTATCCATGCCCGGTATGATGGACACTGTATTGAACTTGGGACTGACCGATATTTCAGTTTTGGGCATGGCAGCCAAGACCAACAATGAAAGGTTTGCCTATGATAGTTACAGACGTTTTATACAGATGTTCAGCGATGTTGTAATGGGTATTGACAGCGATAAATTTGAAAAGATATTAGAGCAAGTTAAAAAGGAAAACGGTGCAGAATTAGATACCGATTTGACTGCCGAAAATTTGAAAGAAGTTGTGGCCAGATACAAAGAACTGTACAAAAAGGAAATGGGTGAAGACTTTCCCCAGGATCCAAGACAGCAGTTGCTGGATTCCATAACGGCAGTGTTTAAGTCATGGAACAATCCGAGGGCCATTGTTTACAGACGACTCAATGACATACCCGGAGACTGGGGTACGGCGGTAAACGTTCAGACCATGGTATTCGGTAACATGGGTGAAGATTCGGGTACCGGTGTTGCCTTTACCAGGAATCCATCTACCGGGGAAAAAGCTTTGTTTGGTGAATACCTGATAAATGCCCAGGGTGAGGACGTTGTTGCAGGGGTTAGGACACCTCAACCAATTGCCACATTGAAGGATATTATGCCTGAAATCTATGATCAGTTTGCAACCATAGCCGAAAATCTGGAAAAGCATTACAAGGATATGCAGGATATAGAATTTACCATAGAGAGAGGAAAACTGTACATTCTGCAGACAAGAAGCGGGAAGAGAACTGCAGTTGCTGCCCTGAAGGTGGCCGTAGACTTGGTAGAAGAGGGTCTGATAACCAAAGAAGAGGCTGTTTTAAGAATAGATCCCAAACAATTGGATCAATTGCTACATCCCACCTTCGAACCCAATGCACTCAAAGCTGCAAAGTCCATAGCTAAAGGTTTGCCCGCATCCCCAGGCGCCGCTTCCGGAAAGGTATACTTTACAGCCGATGATGCAGTTAATGCTGCCAAAAACGGCGAACCGGTAATTTTGGTAAGGATAGAAACTTCGCCGGAAGATATAGAAGGAATGCACGTATCCAAGGGTATACTTACCTCTAGAGGTGGAATGACTTCCCACGCTGCAGTTGTTGCCCGAGGTATGGGTACTTGCTGCGTAGCAGGTTGTGAATCCATAAAGATAAACTATAAGGAAAAATGCTTCACAGTAGGCGATGTCAAGGTCAATGAAGGCGACTTTATCTCCCTGGACGGAAGCACCGGTTTGGTTTACTTAGGTTCCATTGAAACGATAGAGCCCAAGGTTACAGGTAATTTTGCTACCATAATGGAATGGGCCGACAGCTACAGGACTATGAAGGTTCGTACAAATGCGGACACACCCAAGGATGCTAAAACCGCCCTTGACTTTGGAGCCGAGGGTATAGGTTTGTGCAGAACAGAGCATATGTTCTTTGATGAAGAAAGGATTCCTGCGGTTAGGGAAATGATACTGTCCGAAACTGAAGAGCAGAGGAAAAAGGCTCTGGCCAAGATTTTACCCATGCAAAAGTCGGACTTTAAAGCCATATACGAAGTGATGGGTGACAAGCCGGTTACCATAAGACTGTTGGATCCCCCGCTTCATGAATTCCTGCCTAAGGAAGAAAAGGAAATAGAAAGCCTGGCCAAGGACATGGGCATTGACGTTGATGAGTTAAATGCTACCGTAGCAAATCTCCATGAGTTTAACCCCATGCTGGGTCACAGGGGATGTAGGCTGGCGGTTACCTATCCGGAAATCGCAGAAATGCAAACAAGGGCGATAATGGAAGCTGCAGCTGAAGTTAAGCAAGAAAAGGGAATAAACATCATACCTGAAATAATGATACCACTGGTAGGCGAAGTCAAAGAACTGGAATTTGTTAAGAATGTAGTGGTAAAGACGGTTGAAGATGTACTTAAGGAAAAAGGAGTAAAATTAACCTATTTGGTGGGAACTATGATAGAAGTACCCAGGGCTGCGCTAACCGCTGATGAGATTGCTGCGGAGGCCGAGTTCTTCTCCTTCGGTACAAATGACATGACCCAAATGACTTTTGGTTTCTCAAGGGATGATGCTGGTAAGTTCCTGGAAGATTACTACGAGAAAAAGATATTCGAGTTCGATCCCTTTGCTAGGTTAGACCAGGTAGGGGTTGGTAAGCTGGTGAAAATGGCGGTAGAACTTGGCAGAAAAACCAGACCCGATATTAAACTGGGTATCTGCGGAGAACACGGAGGAGATCCCAGCTCCGTAATGTTCTGCTATGAAGCCGGCCTTGACTATGTATCTTGCTCACCTTTTAGAGTTCCTATAGCAAGGTTAGCGGCTGCCCAAGCAGCTATTATCAACAAAGACCGATAATAAATAGTGTAATGCAAAGAATACAAAAAGATAAAAAGTCTTATATATCAAGGGTTTTATAGTTTACAAGACAATAAAAAAGAGTGATATCTCTTAGGTACCTAAGAGATATCACTCTTTTTATTCATAAAACATAAGAATGTTGTACAATATTAACATATAGTTAAATTGAATTATATGAAATATACTTGCTTACAATTACATAAATTGAAAAAATTTATATTACCTGCTAAAATATTTATAAGTAAACATACTCGATATATAAAAACCTTTAAGTTTTAAAAAAAGTTAAATCACTGTAGTAATATTGGAAATTGAAGGCTTTTAGAACTTGTTATATCAGATGGAGGGGTATTATGAAATCTGATAAAGACAATTGGGCAGCCGTTCCTAAAACGAAGAAATTACCTGGATGGAAAATGAAATTAGACAAAGAAAATGAGCTACTCCAAGTAATTCTAAATGTTGTCCAGGATGGTATTTGTATCTTAAACGATCAATTGGACATACTTTATGCAAATTCTACAATGGAGTCTTGGTATAATACGCATAATATAGAAGGCCGAAAATGCTATGAAGCATTCCATGGACGTATAGAACCGTGCGAAAACTGCATGATTCTGTACTCAATAGACAGTCGTGAACCTGTGACAGCCATACACACACTTGAGAATATTAAAGGTAAGGGGTGGCATCGAACATATTGTGTTCCTGTACTGGATAGTAAAGGAGAAGTTAAATTAATTGTAGAGTATATCCGTGATGTTACGGGGGAAACAAAATCAAATTTATTACTGGGTCTTTTAGAAGACCAGACTCAATTATTACAAGATATTTTAGAGGAGAGTAAGAAGGAAGCAAAACGTAATGAGCAGGATTTAATTAATAAGATGAACAAGGCGATAGATAGTGTAATAAGAAACCTAAGCGATATATTAGATAATGACACATTAAATACTGTGAAAAAACAATTGAAAATGGTCATACAAGGAGAAACATTAGAACAACTACCGGTTTTTGCAGAATTTACCGAAAGAGAGTTGGAAATTGCTTGTTATATAAGAGATGGTTACATTAGTAAGGAGATAGCAAAAAAGTTGAATATATCGAAAAAGACTGTAGATTATCACAGGATGAATATTCGTAAAAAGTTGGGATTAGACTCCAATAGCAGCTTGAAGCAATTCTTAATAGATAATTTAAAAACTATATAGGTTGTTGGAGAGATATAAAATATTTTTTACATATGCGCACCTTACAGTAAATGGAATTTGATGCAAGGTGCATTTTTTATATAAAATCGCAAATAAGGATAGCTATACTATTATATACTAGTAAATTATTAGTACAAGACTAGTATTGAGAATTGGTATTATTTTGTATAAAATGACATTAACAAATATAAAATAAACTGTTTTGACAACCAAAACAGACAATGGAGGGAGAAAATTATGGAAGAATTATTTACCCCGATGAAAATAGGAAATCGAACTGCAATTAACAGGATAGTTTTTAATGCAATGGAATGTAGTGATGCATTAGATAATGGCGATCCAAGTCCAGCTACTTATAAACGTTATGAGAACTATTTTAAAGGAAGACCAGGGATTGTAATTCTAGAGGCAATTACGCCGCAATATGATTATATTGCCAGGAAAAATCAACTTTCTATTTTAGAACACAACATACCGGGATTGAAAAAATTTATTTCTCATTTAAAAGAAATTAACTCTGACACATTAATCTTTTTCCAAATTACACATTCCGGTGAGATTAGTAGTAATATTTATTCTCAACGTATTCGTGTAACCGAAGAACCTTTGTATGGATATGAAGACGCCAAACTTGTAAGAGAGAAAGAGATAGAAAAGGTAATTGAGGATTATGCTAACGGTTGTCGTATAGCATATGAAGTTGGCGCAGATGGTGTTGATATTAAGTTATGTCATGGATATCTTGGCACACAAATTCTTCGACCATATAATAAGGATGATTGGAAGTATGGAGGCAAGTGGGAAAATCGCCGTCAGTTTGCAATTGATCTTTATAGAAGATGTAGAGCAGTAGTGCCTGATGAAGACTTTGTATTTGGATCTAAGATTTCAGTGTATGAAGGATTCCCAGGAGGAGTAGGTACGGCAGGACCGGACAGTTCTGTTATGGATCTAACAGAAACTATTGATCTTGTAAAGACCTTAGAAGCAGAAGGAGCTCATTATATACTTCAATCAGCAGGTTCCCCATCTCACACTTTAGCATTAGCTCATCCAGATCGTAGAGTACCGGATTATGCATATATCCATCATTATTTCCAGAAAGTATTACGTGACAATCTGAAACCGGAAACAAAGGTAATTGGTTCAGGCTATACAATTTTCAGAGATGGAAAACAGCCTTTCTTAGCAGTAAAGCCAGAAAAAAATACATTACGTTTCTGGGGTAACAAAAACATAAGAGAAGGAGTTGTCGATGCAATTGCTGTCGGCCGTCAGTCATTTGCGGATCCTTATCTACCGGTAAAAATGATGGAAGGCAGAGAAAAGGAGATTAAATGGTGTACATTATGTGACCATTGTGTTGAATTACTTATTAGACAACATCATAAAGTTGGATGTGTTACTTACGATCCTTATTACACACAGGCATATTTAGACATGATTAAGAATGAAGGACACATTAAAGAAAAGCATACTTAATAATGAATTATGATAGTTTAGAGAAAGGTGGTATAAATTATGGCGAGAACTGTTGATGACAATTGTATTAATTGTGATATTTGTAAAAAGTTCTGCCCTGTTGACGCAATATATGACGGTGAGGAACATGTAGAAATTGATCCTGATAAATGCTTTGACTGTTTTGCATGCGAGATTGAATGTCCTGTTAAAGCAATACATCCTTTAAAATAACAAGTTAATTAGAATGCGCCGAGAATGCTTTCTCGGCGCATTCAATATTTGCTTGTTAAAAAATAATTAATCAAGTAAATCAAGGCAGAATAAAGTAGGGTATTGTCCCTCGGGAATAAAGGGGTGGTACCCTATTTTTGCTTTGCTCCTGGCATTAAATCTTTAAAAGTAAGATAGTTTTTTAAAGGGATATATTGAGATAAATAGCGTAAAACGCTACTTATAAACATTATGCCCAAGGTTTGCGGGAGGAAATCAAGGCTTTACTTGATGGGAAAATAACAAAGGATTATTCCGAGCCCATTTAGTTTCATCTCTAAAGTTTTTATAAAAAAAGAAGGAATTTTACTTTGAACGTTGTATATATAATTAGATATGCAATAGGAGTTTAAGGCTAAAATTTCCGGTTATATTTATTAATAAGGAGTGAGCAGACAAGTGTATATTTTAGGCTTAAACGGAAGTCCCAACAAGGATGGACAAAGCTTTTATATATTGAATTTGATGCTTGAATATATAAAGGAACAGGGTGCGGATGTTGAACTGATAGATGTGCCCCAGGTGCTAAACAGTGCAAAACATCCTTTTTGCAACGTGTGCAGCAACCCGTGTAATGGGGTATGTTATAAGGGTACACAATTAGAGCAGGTTTTTGACAAGATGGCTGCAGCCGATGGTATAATAGCGGCCAGCCCGGTGTACTTTGGCAGTGTTAGCGGACAATTAAAAGCTTTTTGGGATAAAACCAGAAGATTGAGGACGGACAAGGCATTGGTCAATACCGTGGGGGCGGTGGTGACCAATGGCGGGGCCAAATATGGGGGACAGGAAACTACCATAAAGGCCATACATGATATGATGCTTGTACAGGGTATGATCCTAATAGGAGACGGCTGCCGTGAAGCCGATGCCGGCCACCACGGAGTTTGCGGTCAAAGGCCGGTTAAGGAAGATGAATTTGCGATAAAAAGGGCAAAAATAATGGCAAAAAGGATTTTAGAAGTATGCCAGGCTACGCAGGGAATCAGACAAAATAGGTAATATAGGGTGATTTGATGAATATCAGGGAGTCTGTGGAAAGTCTGGAAAAGCGTATTTTGTCAAAATATGCTGCATTAAGCAGTAAGACCAGGGGCAGGCGGTATCCTATAAAGGCATGCGAAATTAGGACGGACTTTCAAAGGGATAGGGATAGGATAATCCACTGCAAAGCCTTTAGACGTCTAAAACACAAAACCCAGGTTTTTCTGGCTCCCAAGGGAGATCACTACAGAACCCGGCTTACCCACACCCTCGAGGTTGCTCAGATAGCCCGGACCATGGCCAGGGCATTACGTCTAAATGAAGACCTGACCGAGGCTATTGCCCTGGGACACGACCTTGGGCACACACCCTTTGGCCATTGTGGGGAAAAGGCTTTAAATGAAATACTACCCAACGGTTTTAAACACAATGTACAAAGTTTAAGGGTGGTGGAAGTGCTCGAAGGAAAGGAGAATAAAGGCCTCAACCTGGTGTGGGAGGTGCGGGACGGAATACTCAATCATACCGAGACCGGTGTGCCTTCTACCATGGAAGGAAAACTGGTCAGACTGGCAGATAGAATAGCATATATAAACCATGATATTGATGACGCGGTTAGGGCTGGTATTATCAAGGAGGACCGGCTTCCCAGGGATTGTGTGGAAATCCTGGGAAGCAGCCATGGCGAGAGAATAAACACCATGATAACCGATGTAATAACAAACAGCATTGACAAACCGGAAATATCAATGAGTGAAGACGTAGCCTATGCAACCCACCGGCTCAGGGAGTTTATGTTCCAAAATGTATACATCAATTCCATCGCCAAGGCAGAGGAAAAAAAAGCACAGAATCTGATAATACAGCTCTATGATTTTTTTATGGATCATCCGGAGAAGCTGCCCCAGGACATGAAGAGCCTGTTGAAGGATTTCTGTTTATCCCAGGTGGTGTGTGATTATATCGCCGGAATGACAGACAGATATGCCATAGAAGAGTATAGAAGGATATTTATACCGTCTCCCTGGAACAGGTATTGATTTGATTATGTAAAAAATTACAACTAAAATTATTATAAAATTTATAATAAAAAGAAGGAAAAGGTCTATAAATGTCGAATACAATTCATCTATATAGGTTTTTGAAAAAAATTTATTATGAAAATATTTATTGACGGTGATGGTTGCCCTGTAAAGGGATTGATAGAAGATATTGCTAAAAGATATGCCATAAAAGTGGTGCTGGTTACCAGTATTGCCTACTTTACTTCAAGGCAATATAAAAGTTTTGAGATCATAATGGTAGATAATGTACCCCAAGCTGCAGATATGGCCATTATCAACAGGGTCAAAGAGGGGGACATTGTAGTAACCCAGGATTTTGGTTTGGCGTCTGTGGTATTAAGCAAAAAAGCGATGGCAATTTCTTTTACAGGAAGGATATATGAAACAGAGAAAATGGATACAATGTTGTTTCAAAGATATTTGACCCAGAAAATCAAAAGGGGTGGAGGCAGCATAAAGGGACCGCCTAAGAGAACCAGGCTTGATGACGAAAGATTTGAAAAAAATTTGATAAAACTTATTACAAGAGGCAAAATTAGTTTATAAAGACGGAGGGATTACTATTTAAGATAATAATTATTTTAGGTGAAACAGATGGGTAAATTTTATTCCCAAGAGTGGATAGATGAAGTAAGGATGAATAATGACATAGTGGATGTAGTTAGCGAGTACCTTACCCTTACACCTTCGGGCAGGGGTTTTGTTGCACTATGTCCCTTTCATAACGAAAAGACGCCTTCTTTTAGCGTTTCGCCTGAAAAACAAATATTCCACTGCTTTGGGTGTGGTGTAGGCGGGAATGTAATTAGTTTTATAATGAAAATGGAAAATATGGATTTTTTAGAAGCAGTGGAACTGCTGGCCGAAAAGGCGGGCATTGCCATACCACAAACCGAGCAGGATAAGGATTACGCAAAGAAAAGGGAAAAAACAAAGGCAATATACCAGGTAAACAGAGAAGCGGCTTTATATTATTATAATAATCTTTTGACCAAGGAAGGAGAAAGGTTTTTAGACTATATCGCCAATCGGGGCATTGCCATAAATACCGTTAAAAGTTTCGGTCTGGGATGTGCCCTCAATAGATGGGACGGCTTGAAAAATTTTTTATTGAAAAAGGGTTACCCCATTGAATTACTTTGTGATGCGGGTTTGGTAGTAAAGAGCAGTAAAGGTAAGGATTTTTACGACCGTTTCAGGAACAGGATAATATTTCCCATCATAAACACCCGAAATCAGGTAGTTGCTTTCGGAGGCAGGTCTATAGGTGATACATTGCCCAAATATATAAATTCGCCGGAAACCGTTGTGTATAGCAAAGGTTACCATCTTTACGGACTTAACCGTTTTAGAGGTAGGGCACATATTTCCGACCTTATAGTTGTTGAAGGTTATATGGATGTCTTGGCATTGTATCAAGGCGGTTTTAAAAATGTAGTTGCATCATTGGGCACTGCATTGACCAAGCATCAGGCCAGACTGATCAAACGATATGCAAAACAGGCCTTCATTGCCTATGATGGCGATGCTGCCGGTAAGAGTGCTACAATCAGGGGTTTAGAGCTACTGGAAAAGGAAGGTTGCAAACCAAAGGTGGTATCATTGCCGGAGGATACAGACCCCGATGACATAATAAGACAATACGGACCACAAGGATTTCAAAATTTGTTAAATGAAGCCTTGAGTCTTACGGATTTTAAACTATCGATTGCAAAGTCTGGAGTGGATATGGATACCCAGGAGGGAAAGGCGGCTTACGCCATAAAGGCCAGTGAGATTCTGGCTGGTCTGGATAATGCCATAGAAAGGGATATATATATAAAAAAAGTATCCAAGGAAACAGGTATATCATACCATGCTATTTTATCGGAAATACAGCAAAAGAAGGGGAGCAGCACCGGGAAAATTATAAAAAGGAATACAAATGGAAATAATAGGCATAATAAAATATTGACAAGAAAAAACGAGGAAATTGCCGATGTAACAAAGGCCGAAAGGACTGTACTGTGCTTATTGTGCCAAAACCAAGACCTGATTGAAAAAACCGTCAACAGTTTGGAATGGAAGGATTTTAGCCATCCTCTAAACAGGCAGTTGGCAAAGCTTATATATAAAAGGATAGAGGCAGAACAGAGCATACAACCTGCAGACGTTATAAGCGGTTTGGCGGAGCAGGATAACGCAGCCCTAATTGCCGATATTTTAGAACCCCCGGTTGACATGACTAAAAGGACTATAATTTTGGAAGAATGCATCCGGGTTATAAAAATGCATAATATAAAGAGGAAGAAAGAAAAACTACAAGAAGAACTGGAAAAAATCGTCCAACAAGGATTGGAAGATCATGATAGATTTAGGGAATTGACATTGGAGATAGATAAATTGAACAAACAGTTGAAACTCTCCGGTGGTGAGCAAGACTTGAAAGGAGGGATAAGGTGAAAAACGAAGATCTGAAAAAGGAAAAAATAAAGGAACTCATTGAGATTGGCAAAAGCAAAGGCGTTTTGACATATCAGGAAATTATGGACATGCTTGAGGATGTGGAGATTGGACCGGATCAGATAGAAAAAATATATGAAAATCTCGAGAACCTGGGCATAGACATAGTAGGGGAAGACGTTGACACAGATCCGGATATTTCCAGTGAACTTGATGAAGAGAGTGAATCTGAACTGGACATGTCTTTGCCCGAGGGGATAAATATAGACGACCCTGTTAGGATGTATTTAAAGGAAATAGGGAAGGTTCCTTTATTGACGGCAGAAGAAGAGGTAGAGCTGGCAAAACGCATGGAAAAGGGTGATATAGAAGCTAAAAGGAAACTGGCAGAAGCCAATCTAAGATTGGTGGTCAGCATAGCCAAGCGGTATGTTGGAAGGGGCATGCTCTTTTTAGATCTAATTCAGGAAGGAAACCTTGGCTTGATTAAAGCCGTCGAAAAATTTGATTACAGAAAAGGGTATAAGTTCAGTACTTATGCGACGTGGTGGATCAGACAAGCCATTACAAGGGCCATTGCAGATCAGGCGAGGACTATCAGGATACCCGTCCATATGGTGGAAACCATAAATAAATTAATCAGGGTGTCCAGACAATTACTGCAGGAATTGGGCAGAGAGCCTCAGCCTGAGGAAATTGCCAAACAAATGGGCATTTCTGAGGAAAAGGTTAGGGAGATAATTAAGATTGCCCAGGAACCGGTGTCTTTGGAAACTCCCATAGGCGAAGAAGAGGACAGTCATTTAGGAGATTTTATACCCGATGACGATGCCCCGGCACCTGCCGAAGCGGCGGCTTTCACCCTGCTAAAGGAGCAGCTGTTGGGGGTGCTTGATACCCTAACGCCAAGGGAGGAAAAGGTATTAAGATTAAGATTTGGTTTGGATGACGGCCGAGCTAGGACTTTAGAAGAGGTAGGCAAAGAATTCAACGTTACCAGGGAAAGGATTAGACAGATTGAGGCAAAGGCCCTTAGGAAATTAAGACATCCCAGTAGAAGTAAAAAATTAAAGGATTACCTTGATTAAAAAGTACTAGTGCTGGTTTTCACACTAGTACTTTTTAATCCTGCATTTATAAACAATATATATGTAGAACGAGGCTGCTAAAGATAAACAAAATATATTGTATATAACCTACTTATTTGGCCTAAAAAAGTAATTTGTTTTTATTGACTATATGGCCTATAAACCTTATAATAATATCTGCGACTGATAATCCTCAGTAGCTCAATGGTGGAGCACTCGGCTGTTAACCGAGGGGTTGTAGGTTCGAATCCTACCTGAGGAGCCATTAAGGGCCTTTAGCTCAGTTGGTTAGAGCAACCGGCTCATAACCGGTTGGTCCGGGGTTCGAGTCCCTGAAGGCCCACCATTTTGATATTAAACCAGGACTATAGGTACTAGGTCTGGTTTTTTTTATTTTTAACAATAGGTGGAGGACTATGAGGCTGGGACGGAGATTGCAAACCATTGCCGATAAGGTTCCTAAGGTTGAAGTTGTAGCCGATGTTGGTACAGACCACGGATACATACCCGTATACCTTATAAAAAATAATATTTGTCAAAGGGTTATTGCAACGGATATAAAGACCGGTCCGTTAAAAAAGGCCGCTTTAACTGTCAAGAAATTTAATATGCAAGACAGAATAGAACTCAGGCAGGGCGATGGGTTGCAACCCCTTGGGCATAACGAGGCCCAGGTAATAATAATCGCCGGTATGGGCGGTTTGCTTATGAAGGAAATACTGGATAGGGGACGGGACAAAATACATTACCCTTTAACGGTCCTTATACTTCAACCCATGAATGCACAAGATATTATTAGAAAGTGGCTTATACATAACGGTTTTATGCTGGTTGATGAACAACTTGCCCGGGAGGAAAGGAAGTTTTACGAAATTATGGTAGCCCGGCCGGGATTTCAGTCTCCACCTGAAAATCCGGTTTATTATGAGATAGGAGAAACATTGATTAAAAATAGGGATCCCCTGTTGAGGGATTATATTAAACATAGAATTAACATATGCAAAAATATATTAAGGGAATTGGAACATGCAAGCACCAGGGTCGACACACGATACATGGAGATGCAGGGGCGTATAAAACGGTATGAGGAGGTTTTGTTATGCCTTGCAAATGTCAAAGCATAATAAGCATAATTGAAGATATTGCCCCAAGGAGATGGGCTGAGGATTGGGATAATACAGGGTTGCTGGTCGGGTCAATGAATGAGGATATTAGCAAGATAATGGTTACCCTGGATATTAACGGGGAAGTGGTCGAGGAGGCCGTTGAGGCCGGAGTTGATTTGATAGTCTGCCATCATCCGGTTATATTAAAACCCCTTTTCAATATAAGGTGGGATACAATACAGGGCAGGTTAATATACGAGTTGGTAAAACACAATATTTGCGTATATGCATGCCACACCAACCTGGACGTTGCACCGGGGGGTGTGAATGACCAATTGGCCAAAGTTTTGGGACTGGAAAGGATAGAAGTATTGGAGGAAAATATACAGGAGCCATACATAAAGTTGGCGGTATACGTTCCCCGGGACCATACGGAAAGCCTAATAGAGGCCATGGTAAAGGCGGGGGCCGGACGGATAGGCAATTATAGTCATTGCACCTTCCTTACCAACGGTACCGGTACCTTTAAGCCGCTGGAGGGTACCAACCCATACATCGGCAAACAGGGAACCGTTGAAAGGGTGGAAGAGGTAAAGATAGAGACCATTTTAAAGAAAAGACATCTTTCAAGGGTTGTCAAAGCTATTATTAAAGCCCATCCATATGAAGAACCGGCATATGATTTGTATCTGTTGCAAAACCAAGGGGACGTCTATGGCTTGGGCAGGATAGGGTACCTGAACAAGCCCATAAAACTTATGGAATTTATAAGCAACTTGAAGAAAGTATTAAAAGCTGATAATATAAAAGTAGCAGGAAATTCTAATGCTATGATAGAAAAAATAGCTTTATGCGGCGGAAGTGGTACATCCCTCATATCAAAGGCTATCTTTAAAGGAGCTGATGTCTTAGTAACAGGGGACGTAAAGTATCATGAAGCCCAGTATGCCCTGGAAAACGGGTTGATTTTGATTGATGCCGGACATTATTATACAGAAGCACCGATTGTCGATGTGTTACTACGGCATCTCAAACAGGAGCTGGAGCAGATGAAAGCTTATGATGTACAAGTGATTAAATCGAGCATATGCACCGATCCTTTTGCAATGTTCTAGGAATAGGCTTTTTATGCTTATTCCTTTTTATATATAGTTGTGTGGAAAAGTTATTAAGGAGGGAATGTTATGGAGCAGTTAACCACATTATGGCAATACCAAGAACAGGATTTGTATATGGATAAGTTAAATCGCCAAAGGAAAAGCCTACCTTTGAGAAATAAACTAATTAAGTTAAGGGATATTATATATGAGCAGCAATCCCTTTTGCATAAACTAAACGAAGATCTGGAAAAAAAGAGACATATATTTAATGAACTTAATTTGGAATATGAAAAACTGGTAAAAAATTTAAAGGCTGATCATGAAAAACTATACAGTGGTGATATAAAGAGTGTGAAGCAGTTGGAACAGCTTCAGAAAAATGCCCAAGAGTATAAGGAAAAGGTTATGGCCAGAGAGGAGCGGTTGATAAAGTTAGACGAAGAAATAGAAAAGCTGGGCGTTGAACTGATGAATATTAGAGCAAAGGCCGCAAAAGCCAGGAAAGAATATAAGGAATTAAAAAGCGCCTATGATGCAGAAATGGATATTATAAAAACATCCATGGCCAATGTAAAAAAACAAAAGTTAGATTTAGAAAGCAAGCTGGACGCTGATTTGCTTAAAAAGTATAAGAGCTTGAGAAAAGACAAGAAGATAGTTGTAGCAGAACTTGTCGGAGATAAATGCAGCGGATGCAATATGTCATTGCCGTCAATAGTAGCCAAACAGGTGAAAGAGGGAAAACAGGTTGTGGAATGTGAAAACTGTGGCAGAATTTTATTTATTAAAAAAGACGGTTGACAATATACATTATGTATGTTAAGATACAATCCCTAGCAAAAGAATAATATGCGAGTAAGTCGGATGATCGCGGGGGCAGATTTGCCAACGAGGAAAGTCCGAGCTCCACAGGGCAGGGTGCTGGGTAACTCCCAGTGGAGGCGACTCCAAGGAAAGTGCAACAGAAATAGACTGCCGCTTTTGCGGTGATGGTGGAAAGGTGAGGTAAGAGCTCACCAGCGGTTAGGCGACTAACCGGCTCTGCAAACCCCACCTGGAGCAAGACTAAATAGGGGAACCTATGCAGTTGCCCGCTGCGTTCCCGGGTGTAGTCGCTTGAGGTGTTAGGCAACTAACATCCTAGATAGATGATCATCCAAGACAGAACTCGGCTTACAGACTTATCTCGCATACTTTTTTAACACCGTGCTTTAACGCCCGGTGTTTTTTGGTTTGTACATTAGTTTAAGATAATCTATAAGCTGACTTTATTTTTGCCCTTTAGGAATGGCGATTTCCATATGGTCACTTCTATTTGGGCCATCTATTTTATTTCATTCAAAAAATAAGGAGCAGGATACTTTTTAGAAAAAAGAAATGTATTATAAATATCTCTAAAATATTTTATTTATAAGGTTTTTCCTTATACTCTTCAAGCCAAAGATCATAAAATTGATTATGCCATGTTGTTCCATCATAAAATGTTGTACTTTTAACACAAGCTATTATTTTTGAAAGACCATGAGGATCGCTAAGTTCCCAACCAGCATCATATCCAAATATATCTCCCGCTACAATATTTACATCTTCTGCCAAACCAATAAATTCATAGTCGCCTCCCCAAAAATCGTACTTTCCTTTAATTTTCATTGGATAACCATTTTCATCATATCCTAAAAAACCAACTTCCATCTTTTTTATAGTTTTACCTGAATTGTTCTTTATAATTGCTTGAAGCATGTCAGGATATAGTGCCTTATATCTTGGGTCTTGTTCTATAATTTTAGCACTTTCTACAACAACTATCTGTTTAGATCTTAATTCCTCGATTTTTTTCTTTTTTTCCTCTTGTTTTTGCTGTTGTAATTTTTTCTCACAAATGGACAGCTTAACATTTATATCATTATCATCTTGCATTATAACAATAGCTTCTTTGAGAAGCTCAACTGCTTTTTCATAGTCTTTATTATTTATACTGTACTCTACATGTTTTAACAATTCTTCTTTATATTGTTTCTCATATTTTGCAATTGTTTCTTTTGCTTTCGTATAATTTTTATCGTCAGGTATTACTTTTTTTAATTCATTTAAAGCATTAAATAAGTCATTAGTTTTTAAATATTCTTGTGCTTTCATATACGCAACCCTTGACTCATTAAGATCATTAATTGATTAAGTCTATATAATGGTGTAAAAAGAAGTTGAGCCAAAGCTCATACCTCGGTTAGAATATAAGTGCTAACAAATACCAAACCGAGGAGGATGAACCATGGCTCAGTTTAATATTACAATAAC
>DUOD01000006.1 GCA_012838995.1 Clostridiales bacterium | reverse complement strand
GAGCAGGGCCCCGATATATATCCTGCGGATTGTTTGGCAGCCAAGGCCCATCTGCTCTGCTATTAGCTGGGAATACTCGGCCACCCTGTTGGAATGGCCGGTGGTGTATACGCATCGGTTTTCCATAGTCTTGACCATGAAGTATATAGAATCGTTCATGTCCTTTCCCATGTTAATGTCCATTAATTACATCCTCCACTAGCACAATAAAAAGCAACCTCTTTAAAGGCTGCCATAAATTATATGTCATTGAATCAACATATTCGGCAACCCGGCGGTCATAGCAAACATTGCCTTAGACCCATAGTTTTGCGTCATTACCTTTCGGTAATTTTGCCTTTATCGTACGTTAGTCTTTAGATATTATCTTTTGTCTTACAATTTGTATAAAATTTTACAACAAGTTGGCAATAATTTCAGCACTTCCTATGAAAATAGTGCTATTTTACTAATGTATTACTACATCGCTATGATAAAATATGAGGTACCGGGAGGAATTATGTAAATTATGTCGAACCTTTCTTAAGCAAGGTTTTTACTTGTCAATCTACCCAGACAAGTTTTATTCGTGTTCAAGGAGTGTTTCGGATGAAAAAATTAATTCCGTTATTATTGTCTTTTCTAATTATATTGTCTTTAATACCCCTGGATGTCCAGGCTTCTTCCAATTACTCCACCATAAAGGTGGGTCTTACCAGACTGCCCTTAAGCAGTCAGGTGACCTTTACCGTCAACGGTACCTATTCGGTCAGCGGTGATGACAGCACCGTACTTGCCAACAAAAAGACCTATAATGTGAAGGTGGAGAGCGGCAAACTGGCGCTGTATGATGGACAAACCCTGATCAAAAGGTATTCCAGCCCCCTTAAGCTGGTGGCAGGGGCGTATAATACAAGCAACAGCCTTAAGATTTCTACCAATTCATACCCATACTGCGGAAACATGATCTTCACCATCAGCAGCGGCAACATCTTCCTAATAAATGAAGTGGGGTTTGAAGAATACATACTTGGCGTACTGCCGGGGGAGATGCCCAAAAACTGGCACAAGGAAGCCTTAAAGGCCCAGGCGGTGGCTGCCAGGAGCTATACCCTGGCCAATCGAAACAGGCACAGCGGTGCCGGTTATGAAATATGCGATAATGAGCACTGTCAAATGTATATAGGTTATATAGGGGACAATAACCTGGGCAACGCAGGTGCAGCCGTTGCCGAGACCCGGGGGCAGTACCTGACATACAACGGCAAGCCCATATCGGCTTGTTATTGCTCCAGTAACGGCGGAATAACCGAATCGGCAAATAATGCATGGGGCAGTGCAGATGTACCTTACCTTGTGGTTAAGGAGGATCCCCATGACATCGCCTATAGAAATCAAACGGTTACTATAAAAAAGCAGGGCTTTGATTCTACCCTGGCAAATAACATAAAAAACATCATATTAACCAAGAAGCTGCTAAACAACAAGGGCTACAGCCTACAGCCCAATGATATTACCGTAAAGAGCATAAACAACCTAAAGATTACCGAATACAACAAAACCGGAGGCAGGGCTGCCAAGGCGGTTTTGGATGTTACTTTAGAAGTAAAACGCACAAGCGACGGTAAAAAGGAGGAAATAACCCAGAGCATTACCCTCATTCGAGGCGAGATCAGATCGGTTTTGGGCCTAAGAAGCCTTTTGATAGTCAAGTTTGAAGAAGACAAAGATAAAGACTGTTACCGACTGGTTACCAACGGCTACGGCCACGGTGTAGGCATGGGCCAGTACGGGGCAAAGGCCAGGGCAGAGGCCGGCCACGGGTATAAGAATATCTTGAGCTTTTATTATCCCGGCACTACCATGGCCACCATCAGCTACCCCGATGTTACACCGCCTTCCGTAAGCAGTGTAAGCGCCAATCCCGACTGTATAGTAGCGGGCGAGGCTAACAGTACCAAGATAAATTATACCTTGAGCAAGGCTTCCAAGGTTACCGTTGTCATAAACGATGCCTCCGGCAAACGGGTGAGGGATCTTATGACTAACACCGACAAAGCTAAGGGAAGTCACAGCATCACCTGGGACTTGAAAAACAACAGCGGTTCTAAGGTGGGCCAAGGCGTATACACCTTTGTCGTAATCGCCCAGGACGGGGAGGGCAACAAGGCCAGCAGAAGCGGTACCGTTGAAATCGTTACGAAGAAATCGGGTACCGTCACGGCTTCCTCTCTCAATATAAGGAAAGGCCCAGGCACGAGCTATGCCGTACTTACCACCTTGCCCAAGGGTACAAAGGTGGATATCCTCTCCAAGGCCAACGGTTGGTACAAGGTGAGGCTGTCCGACGGACGGATAGGCTACGCGGTTGAAAATTATATCTCTGAAGGCGGGTCATCCGGCGGGGACAGTCAGCCCTCCGGCCGTGAAGGCATAGTTACCGCCAGCGCCCTTAATGTAAGGAAATCGGCCAGCACCTCCAGCAGTGTACTGGGGGTATTGCGTAAAAACGATAGGGTGGAAATTTTGGGCAAGACCGGCAGCTGGTACAAGATAAAGGCCGGCAAGCTAACAGGATACGTCCACGGCGACTACCTCAAGGAAGTTACCCCGGTTTCGCCGCCCAGCAGTGGTGGCAATGATAAAAAGCCTCCTGAAGACAAGGCACCGCCGCCGGATAAGAAATACGGTATTGTTACCGCCAGCGCCCTTAACGTAAGAAGCGGTGCCGGTACTAAAAACAGCAGGATAGGCGTAATACAAAAGAATACCAAGGTGGAGATCCTGGGCACCAGCGGCGAGTGGTACAAGATAAAGGCCGGCAGCCTAACGGGCTACGTCCACGGCGATTATATAAAGATAACCAGCGGCGGCAGCACGCCCAGCGATCCCACGCCACCGGCCGGCAAGACCTACGGCACTGTGACGGCCAGCGCCTTGAACGTGAGGAAGAGCGCCAGCACCAGCGCCGCAAAAGTAGGCCTTCTGCCCAAGGGCAAGCAGGTAGAGATCCTGGGCAGTAGCGGCAAGTGGTATAAGATAAAGAGCGGAAGCATAACGGGTTATGTCCACAGCGATTATATAAAGATAACCAGTGGCGGCGGCAGCAGTAGCAGCAGCACCAAAACCGTAACGGTGACTGCCTCCAGCGGGTTGAATGTCCGCTCCGGTCCGGGAACCAACTACAAGAGGATAACCGTCGCCAAGAAGGGTACCAAGCTTCAAGTGCTGTCCCAATCGGGAAAATGGCTGAAGGTAAAACTACCCTCGGGAACGACCGGGTACGTTATCTCGGACTATGTTAAATAAATATAAAGGGGACGGAAGTGTCCCCTTGCCCTTTGAGCGCAACTTTAGGTTGCGCTTTGTTTAGCATTTTTTTCGGACCTTTTTCTCGGGACAGGTCCATATCAGGTAGTTGTGGTAGTGGTCGCATACGTAGGAATCGGCAGCCCTCATACAATGGATATGGCCGTCGTTGGTGGGCACGGCAGGACCGGTATATCCGAAAATCTTGTGTTTGTGTTTTTTGGACACACAGGTGTATTCCTTATAAAAATGTATGTGGCTGTTGCCATAGGCTATCCCTTCGCTGGTATATCCCTTTACCTTATGGTCATGGTCATTGACACAGGAAGTGATGCCTTCATAGGCGTGTATATGTTCCGGTTCCCGTTTGCAGGGGGCAAAGCAGTTTTGATCCATATATGTGCCTGGCCAGTTATACATATATATCCCTCCCCAAAAAAAATTAAGTCATCTAATATAAAGTATGCAGCTGCTATGGTAATTGTTAAATGCTGCAGCAAAGATGGGAAATATATTTTTGCATCCGGCTGTCATGATATTATCGCACAAAGGAAACAAAAGGGAGTTAACATATTATATGGAAATTATGTCGAATTTGTTTGACTTTTATGCGATAAATGGATAAAATATGGCTGAACCGTTTTCTAATTTAACAACCATTTCGCCTTTACGTTGCAAGTATTCTCATTACAGATACCCATGGCTACATTTTGTAAACAACACTGGCATTTATGGATGATATGGGGTAAAATATGTATTATAAGAAACGTGGAGGAACTTTTAATAAGCAAAGGTGGGAGCAAACCTTGCGTAATATATTAAAGAAGAGTTTGTTAATAATACGGGATGTTTGTTTGGTAAATGCGGCCCTGATATTAGCCTTGATACTTAGGTTTGATATATTGGTGCCTTCCGGATATATAGAATTATATAAAGAAATTTTTTGGTTGTATACCTTGGTAATGATTCTTGTTTATCATTCCTTCGGACTTTATAGCAGTCTTTGGAAATATTCCGCTACAGAGAATCTAATAACTATCATAATATCCACTACCATAAGCAATGCAATCATAGCGGTGCCTATGTTTATCATCGGTACCAGGTTTCCCAGGACGGTGTACCTGCTCACCTGGCTGATCAATATCGTGCTGATTGGAGGCGTCCATTTTGGTGCCAACCCCAAGTTCAGAAGGTATTTTTACCTTCGCAGAAAAAACGGTGATAAGGATAAGAAGGTGCTGATAGTGGGCGCCGGCGAGGCGGGGGCCATGGTGATAAAAGAGCTTAAGGCCCACAGGGAGCTGGGAAAAGTACCGGTGGCGGTGGTGGACGATGATGCCCAAAAACACGGGTGGAAGATATGCGGTGTGCCGGTTTTGGCCGGCAGGGCTGAAATACCAAAAATCGTCAAGACCTACGACATCAGTGAAATAATAATTGCCATACCGTCGGCTTCCCAACAAGACATTAAGGATATCGTCCATATATGCAGAAAGGTGAAGTGTACATTGAAAACCCTGCCCGGGGTGTACGAAATAATAGACGGTAAGGTAAGTTTAAACCAAATAAGGGACGTAAGAATCGAGGATTTGCTGGGCAGGGAGCCCGTGGAGCTGGACAGCAGGGGGATACGGGAATACATCCAGGGCAAGTGCGTACTGGTAACCGGCGGGGGCGGTTCCATCGGGTCGGAACTTTGCAGGCAGATAGTCAATTATAACCCTTTAAGGCTGATAGTACTGGATATATATGAAAATAGCGTTTATGAACTGCAAAACGAACTTTTAAGAAGGTATCCCGACCTTGATCTTGAAATATTGATTGGATCCATAAGGGACAGGGCCAGGATGGACAGCATCTTTAAGATATACAAACCCAATGTGGTTTTCCATGCGGCTGCCCACAAGCACGTACCGCTAATGGAGAACAACCCTGCAGAGGCCATAAAGAATAATGTATTCGGTACCTTTAATGTGGCCGAGGCCGCCGACAAATACGGATGTGAAAGGTTTGTGCTGATATCCACCGATAAGGCGGTTAATCCTACAAATATTATGGGTGCTTCCAAGAGGCTGGCCGAAATAATAATACAGTCTATGGCCAAGCACAGCAAAACCCGGTTTGCCGCCGTGAGGTTCGGCAATGTGCTGGGCAGCAACGGCAGTGTAATACCTCTGTTTAAAAAGCAGATAGAGGAGGGGGGCCCGGTAACGGTAACCCACCCCGAGATAAACAGATTTTTTATGACGGTATCGGAAGCGGTGCAGCTTGTTATGCAGGCGGGGGCCTTTGCCAAGGGCGGTGAGATCTTCGTGCTGGACATGGGCCGGCCGGTGAAGATAGTCGACCTGGCCAGGGATCTTATCCGGCTGTCGGGCTTTGAACCCGACCGGGATATTAAGATAGAGTTTACCGGACTGAGACCGGGAGAGAAATTATACGAAGAATTGCTGACGGCTGAAGAAGGCTTAAGCGCCACCAGCCATAGGAAGATTTTCATATGCCAGCCCACCGAAATAGATTCAGACGCTTTAAAAAAGGAATTGGAAAAGCTTAAATATTTGCTGGTTGGTTCCAATGAAATGCTCATGGAATTTATGGAAAAGCTTGTACCCACCTATAGAAGGGTTATATAATAGTGTGTAGGTAATATGTAAAGTTGGATAGCTTGGTTGGTTTATAGGATGCGGCCATGGTGAATGAAAAAATCCGAAGAAACGCACCGGTGTTTCGGCCCGGTGCTTTGTTTTGGAGGAGGTTATAAAAAGTGCTTGAGGGATGCCCGAGGGCAGCCATGGCGAAGCTATGTTTATTTATAGAAGGAACAACAGATGTATGGAAATAATACAGATGTCTTATATTAATAATATTATATGCATAGTATAATACAGGAGTATGTAACAGATAGCAATTACTAGGGTAGGGAAGGACGTTAATAAAAATGGATGATAAGATTTATCTTTCATCACCCCACATGAGTGATGAAGGCTATGAGATGAAATATATAAAGGAGGCTTTCGATACTAACTGGATAGCACCCCTAGGTAAAAATGTCGAAGAATTTGAGAATGAAATTGCAGCCATGGTCGGGAGCAAAGCAGCGGCAGCCCTTTCTTCGGGTACTGCTGCCATACATTTAGCCCTTAAAGCTGCCGGTGTGGAACGGGGGGATATTGTGTTTTGTCCGTCCCTTACTTTCTC
>DUOD01000046.1 GCA_012838995.1 Clostridiales bacterium | reverse complement strand
TTATATATACTCCGCCTTGCTTGACCAGCCGTCGGGCTTCGCCCTTGGAAGGCGCCATACCGGTGAATACTAAAAGGTCTATTATGTTGGCATTATCGTTAAACTGGGCTGCGGTCATTTCGGCGGTGGGTACATCTTGTATATCACCGCCGCCGCCAAATAATGCATCGGCGGCCCTTTGAGCCTTGTCCGCTTCTTCCTTGCCGTGGACTATCTTGGTTACTTCATAGGCCAGTATCTTTTTGGCGTCGTTTATTTTTTCGCCCGGTAGACCGGCCAAACGATTGACCTCATCCATGGGCAGGAAGGTCAAAAGGGACAGGCATTTTTTAACGTCTGCATCGTCCACATTACGCCAGTATTGATAAAAATCGTAGGGGCTGGTTTTATTGGGATCAAGCCACAGGGCACCGGCCTCGGTTTTACCCATCTTTTTACCTTCACTGGTGGTCAGCAGGGTGAAGGTCATGCCATAAGCCGGGGCGGACTCTACCCTTCTTATGAGTTCAACACCGCCTATGATGTTGGACCACTGATCGTCGCCGCCCAGCTGCAATTTGCAGTTGTATTTTCTATAAAGCTGTAGGAAGTCATAGCTTTGCATGAGCATGTAGTTGAATTCCAAAAAGGACAGGCCCTTTTCCAGCCGGGTTTTAAAACACTCAGCCGTTAGCATACGGTTGACCGAAAAATGCACTCCCACTTCTCGCAGGAAGTCAATGTAGTTTAGGTTAAGCAGCCAGTCGGCATTGTTGACCATGATGGCCTTGTCGTCGGAAAAATCCAAGAATTTGGATAATTGTTTCTTAAATGCCTGGGCATTGGCATTTATGGTTTCCTGGCTCATCATCTTTCGCATTTCGGTCTTGCCGGTGGGGTCGCCCACCATGGTTGTTCCCCCGCCTAATAATACTATGGGCCTATGACCCGCCCTTTGCATGTGGGTCATAACCATGACTTGTATAAAATGGCCTACATGTAGGCTGTCGGCAGTGGGGTCAAATCCTATGTAAAAGGTAACGGATTCCTTGCCCAATAGTTCCCTTATCTCTTTTTCATGGGTGGTTTGGGCAATGTAACCCCTTTCCTTTAGTGTATCGAAAACATTATTCATTGTAACGCCTCCATATGACAGTTATATAAGTGTATATTTTTATCCTTCCTAACATTTTACCCTGCCTTATAGGGCATTTCAAGGATTAAATTTTGCTTGGTACATATTCAACCCCATTTCCTTTATTTGCTTTATTTTACCTTTTTTTCATTTATAATATTAAGGTAAGAATAGAGAGAGGTATTATAAATAATTCAAAGGTACCGAATTTAATCTCCGGACCAACCATAACTTGATATTAAGCCCAAATTGAGTTTGGTGGGAATTTGATGCTTAAGTTTAACCGGAAATTTGATATCGGGTTTAAATTAGAATAACGGAAACTTTGATGTAGTCACTTTTTGATTTAGGATAGTGATTTAGCAAACAGGTATCGACAACCGGCATCAAAGCACCGGGGTATTTTTTTGCATACCGGCAGGCTTGAGCGGATGCGCCGGAAGGCTGCGGAAAAAACAAAGGAGTAGCTATCTTTTTTGCATCCGTTAAATGCTCCGTAGGGCACGAAAAGACAGCATTATAAAGGGATGTCCTTTTGTGGCGGGCAAGATATTTACCGGAGATTAATGTGCGGTAAATTGTCCGGTCGCACACTTTAAGCATGATGGAGATTGGGGGGTCATGGGTGTTTTTAGAGGTTAAGGATCTAAAAAAGGTCTACAAGAGGCAAAGGGCGGTGGACGGCATTGATTTTTCTTTGAAGGAAGGTGAAATTTTTGGACTTTTGGGGCCCAACGGTGCGGGAAAGTCTACTACCATCTCGATGATTGCCGGTCTTATAAAACCCACCGATGGTGATATTATTGTGGAAGGCAGGAGTATACTTAAATCACCCAAGGAAATTAAAAGGATGATGGGCTTGGTGCCCCAGGAGATAGCACTGTATCCTACCTTGTCCGCCCGGGAGAATCTAAAGTTTTGGGGGCGGATGTACGGAATGGATTCTATTAGGTTGAAGGAGCGTATAGATGAAGTACTGAGGATATTAGGGCTGACCGAAAGGGCGGACCACAGGATAGATACCTACTCGGGGGGCATGAAAAGGAGGATAAATATCGGAGCGGCGCTGCTCCATCAGCCCAAGCTTTTGATAATGGACGAGCCTACCGTGGGTATCGATCCCCAGTCCAGGAAACATATATTGGATATGGTGCTGGACCTTAACCGGCAGGGCATGACCATACTGTACACCAGCCACTATATGGAGGAGGTTGAGTATCTGTGCCACAGGGTGGCCATAATGGACCGGGGTAGCATCATTGCATCGGGTACCAAGGAGGAGCTGAAGGCCATGGTGGGAAATGCCCACAAGGTGGTGGTGGAGGCTGACAACTTCCGGCAGTATATGGTGGATACCCTCAGGGTGTTGGAAGGGGTCCAGCAGGTTATGGTGGAAAAACAAAGTATAACCATACTGGTAAAGGACGGCCGTAAGAGACTGGCCGATATAATAAAGGTATTCAACGACGACGGCTGCAAGGTTAACTCGGTCAGTATAAAGGAACCGGATTTGGAGGGCGTATTTTTGCATTTAACCGGCAGGGCATTAAGAAACTAAAGGGGGCGCAGGGTATGAAGGTATTATATTTGGCATTAAAGGATTTCAAGGTCACCTTTAAGGACAAAAAAGCCCTATTGATAATGCTTGTTATGCCCATTATATTAATCCTGATACTGGGTTTCTCCTTGGAACCCATGTTTCGGCAAAACCCCAGGGTGGCTAAGTTCAATGTCGGAATGATAAGTTATGACCGGGGTATTTTGGCCCAAAACCTTGTGGATATAATGAAGGGCCAAGAGTTGTCAGAGCTTATGGATGTTTATGAAATTAAGGAAGAGGATATCCGGCAGCTGATTAAAGACGGAAGTATAACAGCCGCCGTCGTTATACCGCGGTATTTTACCGATAAGGCAATAAAGGGCGAGGATGTAAGCATAAGGGTATACGGCCATCCGGCAAAACAGGTAAGTGGCGGTATAGTAAATGGCATAGTGGATAGCTATGCCACTGGGGTCTCTTGTGTGGCGGTAGCCATTGACAATGTGATTGAAACCTTAATGGGTTTTGGGATGGAGCACCAGGTCCTTGGGTCCAAGACGGGGCAGATACAGGATAGACTGGTAGCTGCCGTTGAGCAGGCCGGCCGGGTATTTACTGAGTCCACCCAGCAGAGTCCAAGATGGATTACGGGCTTTGAATACTATTCTGTGGCCATGGTGGCCATGTTTATACTCTTTGGTGCAATGTTCAGTGTATTTTCCATAATAGAAGAGCGTCAGGACAGGACGCTGGCCCGGTTGTTTTCAACCGGCATGGGAAGTATTTCCCTTACAGTCGGTAAATTCATCGGCAGTTACGTAACTTGCTTGGTTCAGGCCGCAATCCTGATAGTTTTTACCAATTGGGTATATGGGGTGAGCTGGGGTCCGTCTCCCTGGGCGGTTGTGATTGCTACCCTGGCGGCATGCTTTGCGGCCAGCAGTTTTGCCGTATTCATAGCCTCGGTGTCCCGGACCCCAAAATCGGCGGATGCCCTGCAGATGCTCACCATCCAGGGCATGAGCCTGCTGGGGGGCAGTATGCTGCCGCTGTACATCATGCCCGATATACTAAAGTCAATCAGCAGGTTCACCATCAACAACTGGGCCATACGCAGTTATTTATCCCTAATAACCGGAAACCCTCTAAGGGATATTTCACAGCATTTAGCAATACTCCTTGCCATCGGCGGGGCCTTCCTTGTGCTGGGCAGCTGGGTAATAAGCGCGGGGAGTGATGGAAGATGAAAAAGGCTTTTTATATTGCCGGGCTTACCCTACTACAGACCAAAAAGGACAGGCTGATGTTTATGCTTATGATAGGCCTTGCCATCTTTTTCACCTTTATAATGAGTATGGCCTTTGGCGGCAGAGATGATACACCGGTCAAAATACCGGTGGCGGTGGTGGACAACGACCGGTCGGACATTTCCCGGGAGATAATCAGTAGGCTGGAGAGGTCCGGGCTTTATGAAATGGTATTGTCCCAAGAAGAAATCATATATGATTACGTGAGGGACCGGGAAGTAGAGGTTGGTTTTATTATACCCAAAGGCTTTGGGCAGTCGGTGGAAAAGGGACAGTACAAAAATATAACGATGGTCAGGCTTGAAATGTCCAGCGGTGCCGGCGCCATAACCAAGGAAATATCAAGGGTAATATCGAGCTTTGCGGCAGCCCGCACCGGTGCCGATATAATAAAGGATGAAGGCAGGCTTTTATCGGTGGGGGATACCGGTGTCATTGAAAGGGCAGCACAGCAAACGTTTGATACCATAATAGGAGAGTTAAGGGAGCCCAAGGTAACCGGCGATTACCGTTATGTCACCATGGACGGGCAAACACAACAGGATTACAAACCGCTGGATCATTCGTCCATTGGTTTTATGCTCATGTTTACAATGTTCACCGTGCTGTTTAGCGCCGGGGATATACTGGAGGAGAGAAAGACCTATACCTGGTATAGATTGATGTCCACACCTACGGCCAAGGGGTCCATAATAGGCGGAAAATTGTTGGGTATATATCTTATAGGCTGTATACAAATTTTGATTTTAATTCTGGCCGGACGTTTTCTGTTCAACGTCAACTACGGCCCTTCCCTCGCAGGGGTTATAGCGCTGATGGCCGTTTTCCTGCTGTCTGTCCTGGGGTTGGGTTTTATGCTGGCTGCCTTGGTTAAGACCACCGGTCAGCTGCAGGCCTTGGCGCCCATAATAATAGTGGGTACCTCCATGATCGGCGGGTGTTTTTGGCCGCTGGAGGTGGCTTCGCCTTCCATGCAGTCCGCGGCAAGGTTTAGCCTCCAGGGCTGGGCAATTACAGGCCTAACCCAATTGATGACGAATAATGCAGGGGTGGGGGATGTGAGACTAAATATCCTGGTACTGCTGGGTTTTTCAGCGGCGTTTTTTGCCGTAACCCTGCTAAAACTTAAATATGAATATAGGTAGTTGCGTTAAACTGGGGTTTTGAAAGGGTATCAAAGATTGTTAAATTGTGTACAAATTATATAACGACGGCAGGGATATAGAGTTTTGAAAGGATATCAAAGGTCGGTGAAACGAAAATAAATATGGTGTGATTTATAAGTTGTATTGCTAAACTACATCTTAAGTGCTGCCGAAAATTACGCGGCGGGAAATTTTTATTTTTCAACGGCGGCCGGTGTAAGCTTTATACAATAGTTTGCATAATTAATACCTCCAAGAATATTTTATTATAGAACAATTCTTGGAGGTATTTTGATGAGGGTTATATATCTAAATTTTAAAAAACTTGTATATATATTGTCCATATCAGCCATGATAATTGTCACCTTTACATTATCCTTAAGCATGTATAATCAAACGCTGGAGGTTTTGAGCCTTCCTACCACCGGCAAGGTTGTGGTAATTGATCCGGGTCATGGCGGCGAAGACCCGGGGGCAGTCAGTCCGGGTGGTACTGAGGAATCCCACATAAACCTGGCCGTTGCAAAAAGGCTAAAGGAGTACCTGGAGCAAGACGGTACGGTGGTTATAATGACCAGGGAAGACGACTCCGGACTTTACGAAAAAGGGGGTACCTTCAGACAGAGAAAGAGGCAGGATCTTGAAAGGAGACGGCAGATTGTAATAGACAGCAATGCCGATTTATTTGTTTCCATCCACGTAAACAAGTTTCCCCAGTCCAAGTACTACGGTGCCCAAACCTTTTACCTGGCCGGGGATAAGGAGGCTGAAAGACTTGCGAAAATTATCCAGGCCAGGTTGATAGAAGTGCTGGACAGAACCAACAAAAGACAAGCCAAGGCCAGCAATGACTATTATATTTTGAAGGACAACAACGTGGTGTCGGTGCTGGTGGAATGCGGTTTCCTGTCAAATCCCCGGGAGGAAAAATTACTTAAGGACGCCCGGTATCAGGATAGGATTGCATGGGCAATATATACCGGCATTGTTGAATACCTGGCCGGAAATCCGAACTAATATATTGTTTGCCTAAAGAAAAAAACAGTGTTAATATATTACATAAGAGACTGTTAAAAAAATGTCAACGATATGAGGATTTTGGGCATCTAGGCATAAAGGAAAAATACAAAAGTAACCCTGGGGTGGATTTATTTTGAATTATGAAGTGGTAAAAACCGTTTCCGAGAAGTGTGCCCAGTGCTATTCCTGTGTCAGAAACTGTCCCGTAAAGGCGGTAAGGATTAATAACGGTCGTGCCCAGGTGATCCAGGAAAGATGTATACAATGCGGCAATTGTGTTACCATGTGCTCAAGACAGGCAAAAGAGATAGCCGATGGGATACATCCTACCCTGGAAATGATAAACAAGGGCAATGCCATAGCAATCGTTGCCCCTTCCTTTCCGGCGGTATACAAGGAAAACCACGATAGAGTAGTGGCCGGGTTAAAGAAACTGGGCTTTAGCCAGGTATGGGAAGTTGCGTTGGGAGCCGAACTGGTAGCCAAGACTTACCGGCAGCTGGATTTTAACAACGGATGTTACATAAGTTCGGCCTGCCCGGCTGTAATTAACCTTGTTCAAAAACACTATCCCCATCTCATACCCCATCTGGTGCCGGTGGTTTCACCTGCAATTGCTACCGGCAGGCTCATCAGACAACTTTTTGCAGATCAGGATGTCTCCATTGTATTTATCGGACCGTGTATAGCCAAAAAAGGCGAAATCAGGGATCCGGAAGTATCAGACGCAATAGACGAAGTACTGACATTTGATGAACTGAATACCTTGCTTGAAAGCCGGTCCATCGACCTGGGCTCACTGGACAGCCTTCCCTTTGACGTGTTAAATGCTTCCCTTGCGTATCTTTTTCCCCTGTCCGGAGGGTTGTTAAAAAACCTTGGCCGACAGAGCGATTTGCTTCAGGATAATTATATGGTGGTGGACGGCAGCAGCCAGATTAAGGAAATATTCAACAGCCTTGACGATTATAAAGAAAACATCAATCTCATCGACTGCCTGTTTTGCTCCGGTTGTATCAATGGACCCGCTGCAGGCGGCGGAGGCAATATACTGGAGAAAAAACGGCAAATAATAAACTATATGAACTCTATCCCTAAGGATAAGCAGAACCGGGCTAAGGAGGCATTACAAAATGTGCAGCTGGATCTTAAGAGAAGTTTTACCTACAATGGGCTGCGCCTGCCTGTTCCAAGGGAAGAGAACATAAAGAAGGTTTTGGCGGAAATCGGAAAGAACAAAGAAGAGGACCTTTTGGATTGCGGGGCCTGTGGGTATTCATCATGCAGGGAAAAGGCCATAGCTGTGTGTCAGGGTATTGCCGAAAAGGAGATGTGCATGCCCTTCCTTTTGTCCCAGAAGATTTACCTGTTATCCGTCCTGGAGGACGAATTGGCAAAGATAAGAGAGTTAAAGGAAGAACTTGATATAATAATAGATTCGTCCTATGACGGCATTTGCCTGACCGACAGCAACGGTAAGGTGCTAAGGATCAACGACGCCTTTGCCAGGATGTTGCAGCTTAAACCGGAGGAGGTTATAGGATCATCCACGCAGGAGCTGGAGAGGTCCGGCGTGGCCCGTCCCTCTGTTAGCATGATGGCATTAAAATCCGGCAAACCCGTTACTTTCCTACAGCGTTTAAAGTCCGGAAAGCAGGTACTGGCAACGGGTACACCCGTCTTCGATGAAGACGGTAACATAACCAAGGTTATAGCCAACATCAGGAACTTTGAAGAATTGCAAAGGATAAGAAAACGGCTGGATGAGGTAAAATACTCCAACGGTCAAACCCATGATAATATGGATGACGGTGATGCCCATACCAAGATTATAGCCTTCAGCGAAGCATTCGGAGAGGTACTGGATATAGCCAACAGGATAGCCAATGTGGATTCAACGGTGCTGGTATTGGGAGAATCCGGCGTGGGTAAAGAGGTTATAGTAAGGTATATTCACAGGATAAGCAACAGGGCAAAGGGTCCCTTTATAAAAATCAATTGCGGTGCCCTGCCGGAGTCGTTAATAGAATCCGAACTTTTCGGCTATGATACCGGTGCCTTTACCGGTGCGAAAAAACAGGGCAAACCGGGATTATTTGAGCTGGCCGACAAGGGTATTTTGTTTCTGGATGAAATAGGCGAGCTGCCCCTGTCCCAGCAGGTTAAGCTGTTACAGGCCATACAGGAAAAAAGAATCGTACGGGTGGGCGGGACCAAACCCATACCGATAGATGTTAGGATAATAGTAGCCACCAACAGGGATTTGGCCAAAATGGTAAAAAACGGTGAGTTTAGGGCCGATCTTTATTACAGGCTCAATGTTGTTCCCATAACCGTTCCTCCTTTAAGGAAGAGACGGGATGATATCATTCCCTTGGCCCGTCATTTTCTTAAGGTTTATAATACCAAGTATTCCACCAACAAAAGCATTTCCCGGGAAGTTAGGGAAAGATTTCTTGAATACAACTGGCCGGGCAACGTAAGGGAATTGAGAAATATAATGGAAAGGCTGGTTGTTACCGCCGCCGGCGACATTATCACCCAAGAGGATCTTCCCCCTGCCTTAAAGGCACCGGCGGATAAAAGGGCAGGGTCTGAAAAGGAAATTACCCTACTGCCCTTAAAAAAGGCACTGGAGGAGAGGGAAAAGGAACTGATACTCCAGGCAAGGCAGCTTTACAACAGCACCTATAAGATGGCGGAGGTTTTGGAAGTCAACCAGTCCACCATTGTCAGAAAACTAAAAAAATACAGCAACAAAGATAAATAAGAAAGAAAGGAAGTTTTAATGCTTCTATGCATGGGTCAATAATGCACTTCTGCATTACTTTAACGGGCGGATTATCGCCCTTTCACAGTAGTATGATGCAATTTTGCATTAATAAAACAGTAAAAGACTGTAAAACAAGGCAAAAAGCCTTGTTTTTTTTGGCATAAAATTTGCACATTCATATATATAACAGAGCTTAACGGGAAATTAGCAAACTAAAGAAAGGGTGTATTTTATGAGCGTTACCTTAAAACAGGCGGAACAGAAGGATGTTGAGCTGGTGGACCGAATAATTTCTGCCTATGAGGGGCAGCCCGGATCTTTAATACCGGTGCTCCATGAGACTCAAAAGGTGCTGGGCTTTCTGCCCCGCTGGGCCCAAGACAGGATTGCCCAAAGGCTTAATATCAGTCCCAGTGAAGTAAACAGCGTGGTGAGTTTTTATTCACTGTTTTCTGAAAAGCCCAAGGGAAAATACTGTATAGGGGTTTGTAAAGGTACTGCCTGTTATGTAAAGAACTCGGAAGGAATAATAGAAAAACTTCAAAAGGAACTGGGCATTGAGGTGGGCGATACAACGGATGACGGTATGTATTCCTTGGAAGTGCTGAGGTGCCTCGGGGCGTGCGGCCTGGGACCCATCGTTACGGTAAACGAGAAGGTGTATACCAGAATGAAGCCTGAAAAGGTGCGGGACATGCTTAGGGATATCGAGGATATGGAAAAAAGGGGTGAATGATTTGTCGGGAATGGATGTTTACCATCGATTGAGGGAAAGGGTGCTAAAGGACCGGAAAGGTGAACAACAGGGCTGGGTCATTGACGTACAGGTGGGCATGTGCTGTTTTAGCGGCAGAGGCTTTGAAATCCTAAATACCATCCGGGAAACCATAAATGAGCATTATCTTGACAACATAACGGTGCACAAGACCGGATGTATGGGCATGTGCAGTTACGAGCCCTTAGTGGAGGTGACGGGGCCTAAACAGCAGCCGGTTACCTATTGTATGGTTACGCCACAAAGGGCTCGGTTGATAGTTTTGAACCATATTTTAAAGGGTATTGTAATTAAACCGTGGACACTGGAAGGAAAGGACGTGGGATTATAATGGGCTTGATTAGAAATCATGTTTTGGTTTGCGGCGGCGGCGGTTGCCATTCATCGGGGACTTTGGACCTGGTTGCCCGTCTTAATGAGGAAATCGCCAAAAAGGGATTGGAAGACGAGGTAAAGGTGGTGACAACCGGTTGCATGGGCCTGTGTTCTCTTGGGCCGGTTATGATCATCCATCCCGAGGGAGTGTTTTATAAAGAGGTGTCCGTTGAAGACATACCCGAGATAGTGGACCAGCATTTGTATAAGGGCATAATCGTGGAAAGGTTGTTATACGAGGATCCCGCTGACGGAAGGAAGCTCCCCACCGTCAAGGATATACCCTTCTTTGCCAAGCAGAAAAAAATAGTGTTAAGAAACGTTGGGCTTATAGATCCCCACAAGATAGAAGAATATATCGCCTTTGACGGGTATTTTGCCCTGGCAAAGGTATTGTCTTCCATGAAACCGGAGGACGTTATCCAGGAGATAATGAAATCCGGTCTTAGGGGAAGGGGCGGTGCGGGGTTCCCTACCGGACTGAAGTGGAAGTTTACCGCCCAGGCCAAGGGCGATGTAAAATACGTGGCCTGTAATGCCGACGAGGGCGATCCGGGGGCCTATATGGACAGGAGCATAATAGAAGGGGACCCCCATACCCTGATAGAAGGTATGGCCATTGCCGGCTATGCCATTGGTTCCAATCAGGGGTATGTCTATATCAGGGCGGAATACCCCATGGCCGTGGAAAACCTGGCCAGAGCCATTGAGCAGGCAAAAAGTTATGGCCTGTTGGGCGAAGATATTATGGGTTCGGGTTTTGATTTTAACCTTGATATAAGGGTGGGTGCCGGTGCCTTCGTTTGCGGCGAGGAAACTGCCCTATTGGCCTCCATAGAAGGCAGGAGGGGCGAACCCCGGCCTAAACCGCCCTTCCCGGCCAACCAGGGTCTTTGGGGCAAGCCCACCCTTTTAAGTAATGTGGAGACATACGCCAACGTTGCCCCCATCATACTCAAAGGCGCCGACTGGTTTAAGAGCATCGGGACGGAGAAAAGTCCCGGGACCAAGGTATTTGCCCTGGCCGGGAACGTAAGAAACACCGGGCTGGTGGAGGTGCCCATGGGTACACCCCTGGGTGATATTATTCACGACATCGGAGGGGGCATGGTGGACGATAAACCCTTTAAGGCTGCCCAAACTGGGGGCCCGTCGGGAGGTTGCATACCTAAAAATGAATTAAACGTACCGGTGGATTTTGAGTCCTTGATCGAGCTGGGGACCATCATGGGTTCCGGCGGCCTTATTATAATGGACGAGGATACCTGTATGGTGGATTTGGCCAAATACTTCTTGGATTTTGTGCAGGAGGAATCCTGTGGCAAATGTACGCCCTGCCGTATAGGTACCAAGCGTATGAAGGAGATACTGGAGAGGATCACCCGAGGCGAAGGTCAGGAGGGTGATATCGAGACCCTGGAAAAGCTGGGCAGGGAGATAATAGACACCGCTCTTTGCGGTTTGGGTCAAACGGCACCCAAGCCCGTTCTCAGCACCATACATTATTTCAGGCACGAATATGAAGCCCATATCAGGGACAAAAAATGCCCCTCTTCCCTATGTGCTTCACTATTTACCTCGCCCTGTGCCAATGCATGCCCGGCGGGAGTGGATGTACCGAAATATATAGAATACATCCAAAGGGGATTGTACTTTAAAGCGGTGGAGGTCATCAAAGAGAAGAATCCACTGCCGGCAATTTGCGGCCGAATATGCCACGGCCCCTGTGAGGATAAATGCAGGCGTGCCCAGGTGGATGAACCAATGGCCATTAGGTACTTAAAGAGGTATGCTTCCGACTATGAACAAAAAAATTGGGAGAGCATTTATTTCAACAACCTGCCGTTGCAGAGCGAAAAGGTTAAGGATAAAAAGGTTGCCATCGTAGGTGCCGGCCCGGCGGGGCTGACGGCAGCCTATTACCTGGCCCGATGGGGTTATCCCGTTACAATCTTTGAACAGTACGAGGTGCTGGGCGGTATGCTGGCCCTTACCATTCCCGAGTACCGTCTGCCCATGGACGTTTTACAGAAGGAGATTGACCATATTCTAGCCCATGGGGTGGATGTTGTGACGGGGGTAAGGGTGGGCAAAGATATCCAACTGAAGGAGCTAAGGGAGCAGTACGATGCCGTATTTCTCGCCTTAGGCGCCCACAGATCACTCAACCTGGGCATCCCGGGAGAGGATGCAAAAGGTGTAATAGATGCACTGACCTTTTTAAAGGCCGTCAGGTTGAACCAACCCCATTCCCTGGGTAAAAGGGTGGCGGTGATCGGTGGCGGTAATTCCGGTATCGATGCCGCACGGGTTGCCCTAAGACAGGGGGCGGAGGAAGTATCGATACTGTATAGAAGGAAGAAATACGATATGCCGGCCCAGCGCCAGGAAATAGAAGAGGCCACTAACGAAGGAATAGCCATCCATGAACTGGTTACACCGGTCAGGGTGCTGACCGATGACCAAAACAGGGTGAAGGGCCTGGAATGTGTCAGGATGGAAATGGGCGAGTTTGACAGCTCGGGCAGGAGAAGACCCAAGCCCATACCAAATTCTAATTTTATAGTGGATGTGGATACGGTGATAGTCGCCATAGGTATGGCCTGCGATGTGGAAGGCATGGATATGGGGCCCATTAAGCGGGATTATAAGGATATCCTTCAGGTGGATGTTAAAACCATGATGAGTAACCTTGACGGCGTGTTTGCCGGGGGTGACTGTGTAAACGGTGCGGATTATGTAATAAACGCCATTGCAGACGGAAGGAAAGTCGCCCTTTCCATTGACAGCTATTTAGGCGGGAACCAGAGGGAACTGGAAAAGGAACGGGAGATTGAACGGAAGATCTTCGGTGAAATCATAGAAAAACCGACGGCCAGGGTTAAAACCCGGTTGTTGCCGTTGGATAAACGCATAAAGAATTTTAATGAAGTGGAACTGTGCATGAGCGAAGATGAGTGCAAAAAAGAGGCCTACAGATGTCTGCGCTGCGATGTTAAATAAGGGGGTAGGAGGGAGATTATGAGCATGATAGAATTAACAATTGATAACAAAAGGATAAAGGTCGATAAAGACAGTACCATACTGGAAGCCGCCCGGCAGGCGGGCATAACCGTTCCCACCCTCTGCTACCTAGAGGGGGTGCACCAGGTGGGCAGCTGTCGGGTATGCGTTGTTGAGGTTAAGGGCAGCAAAAACCTGGTACCCTCCTGTATAACAAAGGTGCAGAACGGTATGAAGGTGATCACCAATTCCGAAAGGGTGCGCAATGCCCGCAGGACTATGGTGAACTTATTGCTGTCCAACCACCCTGACGACTGTCTGGCCTGTGCAAAAAACCAAAAATGCGAGCTGCAGCAACTGGCATATCAGCTTAATATAAGGGAAAACCCCTTCGAAGGCCAACCGTCCAGGGCCGTGTATGATGACAGCAGCCCTGCTATTATAAGGGATTCTTCAAAATGTATTTTATGTAGGCGGTGTCTGACGGTTTGCAACAGCGTACAAAAGGTATCGGTACTGGCGCCCCTTGGCCGGGGCTATGATACCGTTATATCCCCTGCCTATGGCCAGACCGTTATGGAGGCCACCTGTGTGCAATGCGGCCAGTGCACCACCGTTTGCCCAACCGGTGCATTGGTAGAAAAATCCTATATCGAGGATGTATGGAATGCCTTGGCCGACCCGTCAAAGCATGTGGTCGTTCAAATAGCACCCGCCATAAGGGCGTCCATAGGTGAATGTTTCGGCTATGAACCGGGCACCGTGTTAACCGGCAAACTGGTGGGTGCCGTAAAGGCTCTGGGGTTTGACAAGGTGTTTGATACCAACTTTACCGCAGATCTTACCATAATGGAGGAGGGTTCGGAACTGCTCCATAGGATAAGCAGTGGCGGAAAACTTCCCATGATAACCTCCTGCAGCCCCGGTTGGATCAACTTTGTGGAACAATTCTACGGTGATATTTTAGATCATGTATCTACCTGTAAGTCTCCCCAGCAGATGTTCGGCTCGGTGATTAAGACCTATTACGCCCAGAAGATGGGTATAGACCCTGCAAATATTTACAGCGTATCGGTGATGCCCTGCACCGCTAAAAAGTACGAGGCCCGGAGGGAGGAGATGCAATCCAGCGGGTTTTGGGATGTGGATGCCGTTTTGACTACCCGGGAACTGGCTGCCATGATCAACGAAGCGGGTATCCAGATGGATAAAATAGATGAACAGAACTTTGATATACCCTTTGGAGAGGGTAGCGGTGCCGGTGCAATATTCGGCAATACCGGCGGTGTAATGGAGGCTGCCCTAAGAACGGTTTATAAACTGGTCACAGGCGAGGAACTTGAAAATGTTGAGCTGACCGACGTCCGCGGCCTAAAAGGCATAAAAGAGGCCACCATAAGACTGGGAGGCAGGGATGTTTCAGTAGCGGTGGTCCACGGCTTGGGTAACATCAGGGAGATTCTGGATCAAATAAGGGAGGGTAAAAGCCCTTATACCTTCATAGAGATTATGTGTTGTCCCGGTGGGTGTATAGGCGGCGGAGGTCAGCCCACGCCCACCAACCATGAAACAAGAAAAAAGAGGATAGAAGGCTTGTATAAGGCAGACCGGAACCTGGAAATCAGGCGTTCCCACCAAAACCCCTATGTAAAAATGATTTATGAAGAATTTTTGGGCGCTCCCTTGGGCGAGTTGTCCCATAAATTGCTCCACACCCATTATAGGGATAGAAGAACGGTACAATAAAAAAATAAAGGCCGCCTGTTGCTAAAGGGCGGCCTTGTTTTGTTTGCTGTATTTTGGTACGATTCTGTAAATCATCTTTGTTAACACGTTTATTATGACAACATAAACAGGGATTAACACAAGTCGTGTTATTAGCCTGGGTGGCAGAAATGCCATGAAAGGGCTGCCGAAATATATGGACAGCCAATAGGTGTTTAACAGTACGCCGGCAATTATGTTTGTTAAACCTATTACCCCCAGCAAAGAAGACCATGTCCATTCTTTCCTTTGCCTCAGAACGGCGAATAACCCGGGAATCAAACCCGTAAGTATGGCTGTCACGGTAAAACCGGGGAAATAGGCTCCACCCATGGGGTTGATTACGTAACCGATTACATCTGCCATAAGGCCCGTGGCACCGCCAAATACCGGGCCCAGTAACAAACCGCTGAGTATTATGGGTATTTCACCGAAACTTAAGCGCAGGGCCAAGGCACTGCCAATGGGTATGGTTGTACCGAAAACTCTGGTAAGTATTATACTGATGGCGGTGAGCAGTGCGGCATAGGCTATTTTTTTGGTTTTATTTGCGTTATATAACAATAAAAGCACCTCCTTTCTCTTTGAATGGCAAAGCGCCATATCAAAGAGACATAAAGGCACTTTTTATCAATCTTTGACATGGCAGCGGACGCGGTATTGCATCGCAGACCTCTAGGGCCTTTCGTTTAAGGGCAACTTCCCATCCCTTAACACTTAACGCACAATACCTACTCTGCACATTCAAAAGCAACTATAAAATATTTGAAAGCAACTATAAAAAGTATACCAAATAACATTGGTTGTAGCAATATCAATATTCAAAAATTCGTGAAAATTGTGCTTTTATTCCATAAAATATTTCATTTTCAACATTTTTATAAAAAGCAAAATTAAAGGGTTAAAGATATTTCATACTGCCAAAAAAAAGCTAGGTTATACGTGGTATTTCACCATTAAAAATCTGTACGGTATTATTTCCATATTGGCGCAGCCGGTTTCAAGGGTCTTTATGGTGGGGCAATAGGCACAGGGGCTGTTTCTGTGATGATATACTGAAGTATTTTTCGCCGATGAAAGGAGTGCGGTGGGAATACCGGTATTTCATGGAAGAATTGACGCTTAATATATTTAAAGCGGAATCAAGTATACATATACCGTTACCGTCGTTGACGTTGTCGAATATTGTCTGAGGCAACTCTTTATCTTTCTTCTTTAAAGAATTGTTTTTAGTATTTAATTGTCCGTTTCCAATATACTTAAAAACGGATTGTATAAATACTTGAATTTCATTGATATTAACTATTTACCTCTAGACCATTAATTAAAGATTCTGTTTAATATATTTTATATTAGTCGGTTAATTCATTTTTTTAATAGATAATTTACGATAAAACACTATTGACAAATTTACTAAAATACTTTAATATATGATGGTGACTAAAGGGTATATATGCTGATGTAGCTCAGTAGGTAGAGCACT
>DUOD01000045.1 GCA_012838995.1 Clostridiales bacterium | reverse complement strand
TCTATGAGCATCGTAAGCTTTCTCAAGATAGTTGGACATTTTTTCTATACATGTTTCTATTTCTTGGCAAAATTCTGAATATTCCATTTTTGTTTTCTCCTAATTTTTATATTTAAATTAATTTTTCCTTTATATGCTTGAAGGATAATATGGGAGGTATGTAGAAGAGAAGCATTTAAATGCTTCTCTTGTAGAGTGTTAATGTCCATCTGATGCCAGTTTTAATTTTATTTTCCGTCCCTTCTAATTTAAAGTCTTTATAAATTGGAACATATATAAGTTCATCTCCTGTTGTAAATAAATGAGCCCGGATCATTATTATGGCTTTTGTAGCAATATAATTTGCTGCTACCCCTATGCAATCGAGATGAACGGCTTTATAAGTTTTTAGATAATTCACTGCCGCCACCTTTAATGAGCTTGGTGGTGTTGACTTCGCAACCGGAAGAATTATTTCTTCTTCTTTGTCTATAATTTCCTTATTGTCCTTTATTACACACTCCACTCCAAAACCCCCTTCTTTTTCTTAAATTTAAATATGCTTTAATTTGATTATGGAGAGAGATAAAACCGAAATTCAAGTTATTTTTTGAGCTATCAAGTAACTGTCTTCACCGTATTTCTGCATAAATTCTTTATGCGTCATATCTGATATAAAAGCTGGGATCTCTTTAAAACCAAGTAATTTAGCAATACATAGCCTACTAATCCCTACCACCAAAGAGTATGTACCATTAGGTAATGGACGTACGACAATAGGAATATCTATATGTCCCTTATGTTTATATCGTTTAAGTCCACCCCTAAAATCAATGCGTTTTGCATGAAGGTGTATATCCTCTGTAATCTGGATAAGCTCCGTAGGAATATGTACTAATTCTTCAAGCATAAATGGTTTAATCCATTTTACTTTATTGTGTTGCTTGGAGCTGTACCGGGGCTCTAATGGCATGTTTTTGTGGGCGTCAGGTATCTTTTCTAAACTACCATCTCCCTTTATACAGAATACAAATGAATTATCTTCAGAAAGTGCATGTAGTGCATACTTTGCATGCCTGTCCACTTTCTTTAACCAACTATCTTTACTATTCACTTTTTTAGCTTTTATCTTGTGTTTTGAGACTTGTAATAATTTGTACAACTCCATAAATTCCGCATTAAGATTTCGTGGGCTAAATCTTAATAGCTTTTTAAAAGAGACACCGTGATTATAACCATTAATGAAATTTACAAGAAAATAATAATCGGTCCTAAATTCAATTGGACATGGTATAGAAGATAAACCATATAATCTTGGCATGTTTGCAATGGCTTTAATACATGCCAATACCTCCATTTGCCCACTGTCAAAAGATTGGCAGCTCCCAAATATCTCTATCTTCGGAAATAACCCGTAGTTATGAAAAGAAACACAACTCCATCCTCCCTTACAATTGTAATATGAACCATCTATGTAGGCAATTAGTTTCTCGTTGCTTATATTAATCACCTCCTTCATTAATCTAATGAAATAACTAAACTTTTCTGAATGACACGGTAAAATTTGAATTACCCCCATATAAACGCCGAAAGCGATTCGTGGAAAATTCCACAAATCGCTTCAAAACAAATTTATAGCTATTTAATTAAAAATTCATATTAAGGATTATCTATCAAAGCCAAAATTATTATATCAGAAATTATTTGTTTTGCATAGATAAAACAAATGGTTCTTTATTTTTTTGATTCAGTTTCAATAATATCAAGTAATGTATATGGATCATCATTTTCTTGTTTTTCTTTTAAAAGGTTTATATCAACCCCATCACACACATAGATTTCAAAATCATATTTGGCTCTTGTAATCGCTGTATAAAGCATATTTCTATTTAAAAGCATACTTTTATTATCTAATACAATAACGACTTTATCGAATTCGCTCCCTTGACTTTTATGCACCGTAAAAGCGTAAGACGGAACAAAATGTGTAGCACTTTGGGGAAGAGAGTAGAAAAACTGCTCTCCATTTGATTTCTCAAGGATAATTCTGGGACTTTTTTTCGTTTCTGTGATCCCAATAATTTTGCATATATTCCCGTTAAAAACACCATTTTTTGGGTCGTTACGAAGGATCATAACTTCTTGAGCCCTGCTATAATTATAAAAGGCTGTACAAACTATATCTGTATTATTCCGACTAGCGTATAAATTTATTTTTTCTGCGATGCTTCGTCCATTAGTTATAACCTGATAGCCCTGATTTATTCTCTCGTATATTTTTTCCATGTCGAATTTTTTAAAGTCCAAGCTCGTAAGATTCCCGTTCCTCACTTCGTTGGCAATTAGGGTTATTCTATCATCGGATCTAAAGTTCAGATTTAGGAAATGAAAAGATATAGCTTTATGCTTCAATAGTCGAAACTCGTAGATAATACTATTGCTACCAACAGCATTGAGCTGGTTGTCGTCCCCACTGCATATTATTTTTGCGTGGTCTGGTAGGGCGTTTAACAATAAAGCGAAATCAAATTTTGTCACCATACTTATCTCATCTATAAATAGAATATCGACATCAAGAGGGTTATTCTCATTCGCCATAAAATCCGACAATAGAGAGTATCTTGCCTTACATAGCCTGTGGATAGTTTTACCGTCCAAACCCTTGCTAGAAAGAACAGTCGCAGCTTTTGCAGATAAAGCGCAGAACTCTGTTTTGTAACTCCCACTTAAATTGGTATAAATATTAGCTATCGTAGTTGTTTTTCCACTGCCAGCACCCCCGAGTAAAAATATTATTTTCTTGTTTGGATCCTGTAAATCTTGCACAAAATTTTCTTGTGTTTTTAAATACTCTGACTTTTCAGTCTCGTTAAAACCCTTTCTTTCAATTAAATAAGTTTCTAATTCTGCTAAATATTTTATGCTTACCTTAATTGAAATACCTAGTTTGCTTAATTTTTTGTTTAAAGCATTTTTTAGACAAGCCGTTTCTAAATAGCTTTTTTGGCGTTTAAACGCATCATCTAACTCTCTTTTTTCTTCTTTGTATTTTATGAGTAATGAAGGCCAATCCTCTATATTGGAGTTACGCTTGTTAATTTGAAGTTGCTGCCTGAGGGCAGCAACTTTATCACAATAATCTTTATAACCTGCCCTAATAGCCAATATAAAGGGATTTTCCTGGTAGTCCTCGGGGTTTTGCAAACCATCAAGGTATTTTTGATAACCTCTATAATCTGTTGCCCCTACAATTTCTTCCCATGTACAGCGAGGTACTTTGTCAAATGTATCGATATAAATGTACTTATCCTTTTCCTCATCACCATAGTTAAACTTTGTATTTAGAGCAACGTCTATGTTTTGGCTGGATTTTATAATATCTATACGTTTTTTACCCTTATATGTGGATTTAAGTTGTTCAACCCCATCATAGAGTTCTTTTGTAATATACATCGTCACATATTTAGTTACTGCTTCCTGGGCTTGTATTTCTGTTTCAAAATCTGTAAATTCCTGCAAGTCGACATTTAGATATATTTTATCTGATTGTCCAACTTTTGGGGGTGTTTTTTTATCCTTTCTGAATAGTGTTCCTATAATATAATGGCATATATATCTATTGCATAAAATATGGTAGTGTGGTTTCCCTGCTACTTCTAAAATACGGATATAACTAAATTTTTCATCATCGTTTTGTGTTACCTTATCATAACAGTATTTATACAACTCTCCATAACTTCTGAAAACTACTTGTTTACCTTTGATAATTGGCGTAAAAGGTATAACAGAACCATTTTTGAACGATTCCAACCGTTTTTCGATAGCAGATATTAGTTCGTTGTAATTCTTACTTATAAAGTCATTTTTGCTTGTATAAAAGGTATTTTCACCACTATCTAAATCCATATATATTACTCCTTGTTTGCGTGCCAAAGCAATAGCTTCCTCTTTGATAAAAGCTATATAAAACATGGTTTTAATTTCAAACTCCACCATTTCATGAACCTTTGCTTTATACTTTTCTTCTCGCTCTGACTGGGAACCCCGCATTTTTGCTATAAAATTGGACTTTTTGAAGTTATCCATTTTTTTACGCAAAGTTTCAAAGTCTTCATTAAGTTCATCAATACCCATGGAGGTAGTTAGGGTAAAAAAATGTTTTAGATTATATTTATTAACGGCATAAAGTATTTTAGTAGTAAGTGTATCCTTAATCTGCTCTCGGCAATAAGGACAACCTAAACTACCACAGGTAACAGCTTTAGCAAAAAATGTACCTGTACGTTCATTTTTTAAGATTCTAACTGATTTAAAACAATTAGACACGGCTATCACCACATTTTATCCAAAATGCTATTGATAGCTCGTGCGGGACAATAGAGTTAAGTAATATAATCAAGTTAAGGAACAAATAGATGTTCATGTTTATCACTCCTTACATTGCTTGAGCAGGGGCCTTGAAACTTAAATTGACTTTATAAAGATAGATTTGTTAGCCTATTAACAGGCAATTAATAGACTCCTTGAAAAAAAGAGACTGTTCGAAAACCCCTTGCTTTTTGCTATGTAAGGAGATGACAACTCGAAAAAGTATTTTTAAAAGGATTATTAAATTAAAAAGATAACTACGGAAACAGTTAGCTCAGTTGAGCTAACTGTTTCCTTGATGCGAGACTTGAGTAATGATCGCTTGAATTGAATATTTCAAAGGGATAAAATCCTACATTTTTGGGTAGCACTTTTTACATCAAATAGCTTCTTTATTTTTTGTCTTTTCATTAAGCCATTCTCGAAACAAGTCAGTATTTATTTTGATTCGATCTCCTACCTTTATAGTTGGAAGGGTCGGATCATTATTTACCATTTGATATAGTTTATCTCGGCCTATTCCAAAGGCTTCTGCTGCCTCACGAACACTCATCAATAATTTCATATTGATTTGAAAACCCCCTTTTTAATCTAAATTAAACCGTTAGATCCTGTTGGATACTAGGTTAGAAAAAGATAATTATAAAAATCAAGTTTTTTTAAAAAAAATTTCGGTGAAATTTGCATTTTGGTAGAAAATTCATTATAGTAAATTTATAGCATTTTATATATAAAGGAGGTGTTTATTTGTCAAAAACTCCAAAAACAAACGTAACAATAGGAAAATATAAATACTATCAGACGACACTAACCATTGGTAAAGATGCCAGCGGTAAACAGATACAAAAAAAATTTTACGGAAAAACAAAGGCAGAAGCTGAAAAGAAAAAACAAGAATATATCAAAAATATAGAGGCAGGTATTAATCCAGACTTGAAAACACAAATATTAGAAACAGCCATGCACTTTTGGCTTTGGGAGATCGAGAAGCTTTCCCTAAAAACAAATTCTTTCGTACGATATGAGGAGATATATAGAAATTATGTAAAAGGTTCAGAAATAGGCAACATAAAAGTTTCAGACTTTAAAATGTCTACTATACAACGCTATTATAATAAATTAATTCAAGGCGGAAAAACCCCATCACAGATTAAGAATTTAAACAAGTTATTAAAAAAATTCTTTAATTATGCAGTACAGGAAGGTTATCTAGCAAAAAATCCATGCAATCGAGTCAAGATTAAGAGCGAAGATAAAGAAAGAAAAATCAAAACTTTCTCCGATGAAGAGATAGAAAAAATAAAACAAATGGATGAATCCCAGGTAAAATATATAATCTTGTTTGCTCTGGCCACAGGCTTACGACTGGGTGAAATACTGGCTTTGACGGAAGAAGATATAAAAAATGGGGTAGTAAACGTCAACAAAAGCCTGGCAGAAGTAAAAGTATTCAAATCTCCTACGGAATGGAATTATGAAAATAGAGTACAAACTCCAAAAAGCAAGAACTCTATGAGAGAAGTTCCAATTCCAACAACTTTTATGCCGTATCTAAAAATGATAAAAAGGATAAAAAAAGAACAGCAACTAAAGATGGGATCGGCTTATCAAAAAAATGACCTGTTGTTTCCAAGTATTATGGGGACTTATATTAACCCGAAAAATTTCAGAAGAGTATATAAAAAAGCACTTGAAAAAGCTGGTATAGAATATAAGAGTTTTCATTGCCTACGGCATACTTACGCTACTAAATTGTTGGAAAAAGGAGCAAGTTTGGTAGCAGTTTCTCGACTCTTGGGGCATACAACTACTAAAACTACAGAGATATATGCACACGTGACAAAAGATTTCAGAAAGCAGGAGGCCGAATTATTGGCGGATATGTTTAATTAATTTTTATCATTAATTTATCATTATTGTTTCAGTTTATGTCAGTTTCTTTTAGTATTTTTTAGATTGAAAAGCCTTGATATTACTATGTTTCAGTAGGTTTTAGTTTATTTCAGTATCATAAAATTCGAATCAGAAGGCCAGGGGTTCGAATCCCTTCGGGCGCACCATTTTAAGCCCACTAATACCAAGTATTAGCGGGATTTTATTTTTTGGGCAATATTATCGGAATTTGCTCGATTTTTTGGTCGTAACTAACACATAACTAACAAAGTTATTAATCCAAAATTTTTTCTATGTATTTTATTTCTTGGATATCAAAGCGGTTATACTTCCATATAAGTAATCGCCCAGCCACTCTGTTTAATTATTTATGAGAAGATAAATTTCTCTTAAACAGATTTTTTGAACTTTATTTTAAAGCAAATACAAGAAAAACCGTCTAATTTCGTTATTCTATTGAGCTTTTTCTTGTGTGGGTAAAGAGCTTTAAACCTTGGGTCTTTTGAACCCCATTTAAGGTTTGTTAATACGGCACAACTATGGTATAGTAATAGGCAGCAATTCGGCCGTAAACAGGCGTGGGAAAATAAGAAGGGAATTGGCATACAGCGTTGACGAAGGACAAACTCAATGGGAATTTGTATTTCCAATGTATTTGGATTTGGACAGGCTGTGTATAAGATTATCTAAGATGATATCCAATAGTCCATTTGACGCACGGGCGTATACGATTTTGCATTTTCTTACATTGTATAGTCGTTGGTTTGGAATGAAAGGATGCTGCTAAAGAGAGGTTTACTCAGGGACAGCGTCCTTTTTTGTGTATATAGGGATATTTTTTTATATGAGCAATTTGCAAACTTGCTGAAAAAAACTTGCACAGGTATATTGACAAATTTGGTTGAGTATTTTAGAATACGACTAAATGATGATAGCGGGGGTATTTTTTCTGATATAATTAGTAAAATATGGGTGCAGTCCTTGTAAATGTAAAAGTGTGTCCGATATCCCGAAAACACTAAATACAAAGATGCTTGGCTTATATTTTTACGTCCAACAGTCGCGATATTATAAGATGTATTTAAGTATCAAATAAGGTTGAAAATTTTAAAGTTCTAGGGGGGGTTAATTACATGGCAGAAAAATGCAATCCTTATGAAAATATGCTTTGTAACTTGGACGCTGCAGCACAAAAACTGGGATATTCACTGGATGAATATATATCCTTAAGGTATCCGGAAAGGGAATTAATCGTATCCGTACCCGTTAAAATGGACGACGGTTCCGTAAAGGTTTTTAAAGGTTATAGGGTACAACATTCCAGTTCTAGAGGTCCCTGTAAAGGCGGTATAAGGTATCACCAAGACGTTGACCTTGATGAGGTCAGGGCTTTGGCTGCCTGGATGACCTGGAAATGTGCAGTGGTGAATATACCCTATGGCGGTGCAAAGGGTGGTATACAGGTAGATCCTACACAGCTCAGTTTAGGAGAGCTGGAAAGGCTGACCAGAAGGTATACTTCTATGATCCTTCCGATACTGGGACCTGAAAAAGATATCCCGGCACCGGATGTTAATACCAATGCCCAGGTTATGGGATGGATAATGGATACTTACAGTATGTTCAAGGGTTATGCTGTACCCGGCGTTGTAACCGGTAAACCTTTGGAGGTAGGTGGGTCTCTGGGTAGACCCGAGGCTACCGGCCGGGGTGTAATGTTTACGGTTGTTGAGCTCGCCAAAAGGCTGGGCTGGGATCTTAAGGGCTTAAAAATAGCCGTGCAGGGCTTTGGCAACGTCGGCAGCGTTGCAGCCAAACTTTTAAAGGACAAGGGCTGTAAGATAGTGGCCATAAGTGACGTATCCTGCGGGTTGTACAACCCTGATGGGATAGATATAGACAGGGTTTTGGAATACAAGGCTGATTCTCCCAATTGTTTAATAAAGGGATATACCGAAGAGGGCATATCTACCATTACCAATAAGCAACTCCTTACCATGGACGTTGATGTATTAATACCCTCGGCCCTGGAGAACCAGATAGATGCTGAAATAGCACGGGAACTTAAGGCCAAGGTCGTGGTAGAAGCGGCAAACGGGCCGACTACTACGGAAGGAGATAAAATATTAAATGAAAGGAATATACCGGTAGTGCCCGACATACTGGCAAACGCCGGTGGGGTTGTTGTTTCTTATTTCGAATGGGTACAAAACAACCAGATGTTTATGTGGGATGAAGAAAAAATAAATTCCATGCTGGAAAGAGTAATGATCGAGGCCTTTGACGGAGTATGGTCCATGCATCAACGGGAAAAGGTTACCTTAAGGATGGCTGCCTATATGGTGGCCCTGGACAGGGTAATTAAAGCCAAAAAAATAAGAGGTATTTTCCCCTGATAAAGGTTAAGCATCTATAAAGATATGACATTGGCGGATTACTTAAAGAAATACCCATCAGGTTACCTATATTATAAAATATATAGGTAACCTTTTTTATATTCTTATGCGGCTTCATGTATGACGTCGAAAAAATTGTCGGAAATTGTCTTGTGGATAAAAGTAAAAAAAAATAGTTTAATTTTTATTTAAAATTAATATAAATAAAAATAAAGCAATGGTTTTAATATCTAAGAGTAATACTTTATGTTATAATAACAAAAAATTCAAATAAGAAGGGAAGGTATGGGTTATGAAGAAATCCGCCGTTGTATTGATTGTCATAATAGTCATTGTTCTTATATTGTTGTTTAGCATGGTTGGCAGCTATAACAGCCTGGTAAATAAAAGCGAGGCGGTTAAAACGGCTTACAGCCAGATAGACAACCAGCTTCAACGAAGAAACGACCTGATTCCCAACCTGGTGGAGACGGTTAAGCGGTATGCCGAGCACGAGACGGAGGTATTTACCAATGTAGCCGAGGCCAGATCCAAGCTGGCGGGAGCAGCCACCATCAGCGAGACGGCCGAGGCCGATGCCCAAATGACGGGTGCCCTGTCGAGATTGCTTGCCTTAGCGGAAAGATATCCTGATCTCAAGGCCAACACCAACTTCATTCAGCTCCAGGACGAACTGGCCGGCACCGAAAACCGGATAGCGACCGCAAGAAGGGATTATAATGAGGCGGCTCGGGTGTATAATACGTCTATCAGAAGGTTTCCCACCAACATAATAGCCAATATATTCGGTTTTGAAAGGGTGGATTATTTCGAGGCATCGGAAGGAGCCCGGGAGGTCCCGGATGTAGGTGATATATTTGAAGATTAAATTATCCACGGCAAATATCGCCAGGCCTGTAGTCATCGCCATACTGCTTATACTGTTAAGCTTTACCGTTGCTTTAGCGGCCCAATACCCTACCCCCAAAAGGGGATTTTATGTAAACGATTATGCCAATGTGCTGGATGAAAGCACCGAAAGATATATCCAGGACGTGGCATGGAACCTGGAAAAGGCCACATCTGCCCAGGTGGTAGTGGTGGTTATGGAAGACCTGGGGAATGAGGCCTTGGAGGAATTTTCCCTGGGGCTGTTCAGGGAATGGGGCATAGGCGATAAGACCAAAAATAACGGCGTGCTCATACTGCTTGATATAGGGGGCCGTCAGTCCCGTATAGAGGTGGGCTACGGGTTGGAAGGTGCCCTCCCTGACGGTAAGACCGGCAGGATACAGGATGAATATATGGTACCCTATTTTTCACAGGGGGATTACAGCCGTGGCATCCGTGAAGGGTTTAAAGTAATCGTCAATGAGATATATGCAGAGTACGGCCTGGAGGGGTCCATAGTGGATGAGGGGCAATTGGCACCGGCCGAGCCCGGGGTTACACCCTTCCCCTCCCCGGGTGCTGTAATTGTTATTGCCGTCCTAATAGGTCTTATTATTTTGGATTTTAAAGTATCTGGCGGAGTGGTAACCTTGGCCATTCTCAGTGCCCTCTCAAGGGGCGGAAGACATGGCGGTCGCCGCGGCGGAGGAGGCGGTTTTGGGGGCGGCGGTGGAAGCACCGGCGGAGGAGGCAGCTCCAGAAGATGGTAGTAAAAGTGCTTAAAAAGAGGAGAAAATATACCAAGGCCCACGCCCCGCGGGATAGAGGGGATATGGGCCTTGGTAATATGGTTGGGACCATGTTGTCAGGATTATGGGGAATTTTTAAGGTTATGCCCTTACCAAATAATCAAGGATTCTATGCAGGTCTTCAGGCTCTGATGCGATGATTTCCACTTCGTCGATCTTGGCATCTGAGAATAATTTTGACATCATTATGTATTGACAGAGCTTTGATTTTAGGTTTATTCTGTCGCCTTCGGATGTAACCAGTTCGACTTTACCCTTACACTGCTCAATGGTTTCGAAGAACTTATCAATATCGGTGATATTCTTTATCTTCATATTAATCCCTCCATTTGAATAATATTATAATATAATTTCCCTATATATATATGATATATGTCCATTTATAATAAAGTCAACCAAAAATAGTATTGTAGATTAAATTTTCCTTTTATAACCACAAATTACAAAAAAAATTTAACGATTTAAGATTTTTATATTCCTGTTTTAAATAAAGTCTGATATAATAAAACCATAAATCTCTTTGGCATAAGATGTAAAATTCTCCGGCTCCGTTTTTCAATCAATGTGCTTTGTGTCCCAAAAAACAAAAAAAGGGGTTTTGCCATTATGGAAGGTAGATTATATGATTTAGTGATCTTCATGGCATTTTTCGGCGTATTTTTTGCAATTATTGCCATCGTTTTGTATATTCTTCTTGCTCTTGGTTTATATACCCTTGCTAAAAGGAGAAATATTGCAAATCCATGGCTGGCCTGGATTCCCTTTGTGGGTCAAGTATTTTTATTAGGAAAGTTGGTGGGGTGTGAAGTCAATATAGGCGGTTGGAAGATAGAAAAGCTGGATATGGTATTATTAATTGGTTCAATAATAGTATTGGTTCTCAGTCAAGTTCCGGTACTGGGCATAATCCTCAGCGTTATCTTTGCTATTTTGTACTTCTTCACCCTGTACAAATTGTTCAGTATCTACAAGCCTGAACAGGCTGTTTTGTGGTTGGTACTTAGTATTATACTCTCCTTCATGGGACCGATTTTCATTTTTGTAATGAGAAATGAAGATCCCAAGATAGGTGCAAGTCCTACTGCAGTAGGGACATAATTATTAAATCCTTGGATACAAAGCACGGAAAAACCGCAGTCAACTGCGGTTTTTTCTTTATAAAGCCCTGCAGCTTTAAGGTTTTGCCCCTTTGTGCCTGTCATTACCCGGGTAATGGACAGAGAGCAAGCAGTATTCATCAAAGATATTTGAGAGTAAGGGCAGGCTGCAGCTGCATTTAAGATGGTGGGGTGCAGCCAATACCTGTAAATGGCACAGTTACCCACCGTTTTGCACCTGCCGGGTGTTTCCACCGGGTGGCATACTCGAAAGACGGACGGAATGTAAAAGCGGGAACATCCCAAGATGCCAAAGAACCCTAGGCTTGCTTTAAGCGGCGGGCAGATAAAATATTAAATACTAAAATAAAGCAGGTATTTAAGTTATTTTTCGCCATCAATTGGCATATTAAACTAATAAATAAAGGGTTTGTGGCAATACTATTAGGGTGTATGGGGAGGGTATACTAGGCCCGGGCCTATTTACATAGACACCGGGCGGGAGGGCATGCTACCATCCGCCCGGGGAAAAGTCTATAACGGTGGAGGGTTGCCCCTAATGAAAGGGGCTTTTTTTCTTTTTTTTAAAGATAACATATTTGCTGAGTAGGAAACTGGCGGTGCCGGTTGTAAGCGAGGCCCCCAGGTTTACTATGTTTACCCATAAACTGGGGGAGAGGGACGGCGGTTTCATCATGGTAAACCGGGATAATATCCAGCCATTGGTCAGGGCGGCCAGCAGCAGTATAAAGGCATAGGAGAAATAAGATTTTTTTGCCTTGCAGCGAAAGGTAAATTTTTTGTTCATGAAATATCCGTTTGTGGAATACAGAATAAAGGATATTAGTTTAAACAGAAAAAATATCCTGCCGTGGTATAGTCGGGTTATGTACATTAACGTATTAAGGGTTGCTATGTCGATAACATAGTTTATGCCTCCTATAAAACCGTAAACGATATATTGATAAAGCCAATGTTGTTTAATTTTATCCTTTATTATCATAGGCGTCATCTTTAACGTTTAATAAATAATAAAATCATACTAAAGTATATTGTTTCACCCAAAAGGCATTAATTATACATTTCAGCTTTGTAAAAAGGGACAAATTTCAATTGACAACACCAACAATTAACGGTAAAATATCATAGTGACGGAATTTGGGCTTATATTATGCGCCCGTAGCTCAGTAGGATAGAGCGTCGGTTTCCTAAACCGCAGGCCGGGGGTTCGAGTCCCTCCGGGCGCACCATTTGAATGATTTATTTCGGAAGCTTTTAGTTATGCACAAAGATTTTATGATGGAAGCCTTGAAGGAGGCCCGCAAGGCCTATGATAAAGGCGAGGTGCCCATAGGCGCCGTTATTGTAAAAGACGGTCGGATAGTATCAAAGGCCCATAATTTAAGGGAAACCTTAAAGGATGCCACCGCCCATGCAGAGATGGTGGCAATAAGAGAGGCATGCAAAAGGCTTGACAGTTGGAGATTGTCCGATTGCAGTATATATGTTACCATAGAGCCCTGCCCCATGTGTGCAGGGGCAATACTTCAGGCAAGGATAGTAAGGCTCATTTTCGGTGCCATGGATTTTAAGGCAGGGTGTGCCGGAAGTATATACAACTTTTTGTCCGACGGTAAATTCAACCATACAACGGAGATAATATCCGGTATTATGGAAGATGAATGCAGGAATATTTTAAAAAAGTTTTTTGAGCAAAGAAGATAGCGAAAAGGGAAAATTTGATGCCGGGGAGAGATGGCCGAGTGGTCGAAGGCACTCGCCTCGAAAGCGAGAGGGCGGACAACCGCTCCGTGAGTTCGAATCTCACTCTCTCCGCCATATGAAAATTATAATAACCGGTATTATAATCTTGCAAAGGTGCGCGGTGGAAATGCCGTTCACCTTCCCGATATGTTTAGCATATGGTATACCTATATAGGGCATGAATATGTATAATGTGGAGAGATGGCTGAGTTGGTCTAAGGCGCACGACTGGAAATCGTGTGTACGCGTATAGCGTACCGAGGGTTCGAATCCCTCTCTCTCCGCCATTATCAAGGGTTTCACGGTGTTACGTGAAACCCTTGTTTTATTGGAAAATATCTGTTTGCTAATAATTTGCTAATGGAATAACATTTTTTATATTATCTTTTTTTATCCTAACATTATCTGTAAATTTTTCCGTGTAACACAGTCATTATTAGGTATTTTTAAATTCCCCCAACCAACTTTTTATGATTCAATCTAATCCCAATATAGCTATTCAGCCTTGTTATCCAATGCAAATTATGTCAAATATTGTTGTAAATGGGGAGCATTTCCTGTAAAATATTATCATAGTGTGTTTATCATAAAACAAATCAAGGAGGATTTGCGTTATGACACAAAAGATAAGCTTAAAAAAATTATTGTTACTGTTAGTTATTATTTCAGTCTTAATGGTTCCTATGTCGGTATTTGCTGACGATGGGGATACGGTGGTACAGTTTAAAGATCCAATTCTTGAAAAAGCGATTAGGAAAGCGCTTAATAAATCTTCAGGTGATATTACCGCAGATGATATGAAATCGCTGGATGAATTGGGAATCGAAGAAAAAGGCATATCAGATCTCACCGGTCTTGAATACGCTGTTAATTTAAAAAGCTTATACATTTGGAAAAACAATTCCATAAGTGATATATCCCCTATAGCGAGTTTAACCAATTTGGAAAACTTAGCTTTGAGCAATGGTAATATCATCGATATATCTCCTTTAGCAGCATTAACCAATCTGGAATACTTAGATTTATCCTACAATAGAATAAACGACATATCTTCTTTAAGCGGTTTAACCAATCTGGATACTCTATATTTGGAAGAAAACGAAATAACCAAAATATCTTCTTTGGCAGGGTTAATTAATCTGAGATGGTTAGATTTATCTTACAATAAAATAAGCGATATATCTGTTTTAAGCAGTTTAACCAAACTGGGATGGCTAGGTTTGTACGACAATAAAATAAGTGACATATCTTCTTTGGGAAGTTTAACCAATCTGACAGATCTATATTTGGACAAAAATGAAATAAGTAATATATCTTCCTTAGGCAGTTTAACTAATCTGGAATGTCTAGGCCTATCTTCCAATAAAATAAATGATATATCTTCTCTGAGCAGTTTAACCAAACTGGAGGACCTAAATTTGTATGATAATGCAATAAGTGACATATCTTCTTTAAAAGGGTTAACCGATCTGGAAAGACTGTATTTGGATTATAACAAGATAACTGATATATCTTCTTTAGGTAAATTAACCAACCTGGAAGATCTTCATTTGGAAGAAAATGAAATAACCGATATATCTCCTTTAGCAGGATTAACAAATCTGGAATGCCTGGGTTTATCTTATAATAAAATAAGTGATATATCTCCTTTGGCAGGCTTAACCAAACTGGAGTATCTATATTTGGAAAAAAATAAAATAAGCGATATATCTATTTTAAGCAGTTTAACCAATTTAGAGGAATTAGTACTGGACAATAATAACATTACAAATATTTCATCTCTGAAAAAATTAATCGGTTTAGAATATTTATGGATCGATGGAAATTATCTAGATTTAAGTGAAGGATCAGAAGATATGAATATAATACAGGAACTTATCAATAGGGGAGTAAAGGTGTACTATGAATCACAGAAGACCGGCACTCCTCCCGAAGAAAAAAGGGAAGAAGATAAAATAGACGAAGATGAAAAAGAAAAAGATGATGCTGAAAAGGAAACGAGTAAACAGCAAGACGTAAAGGATAAAGACATCAAGGATAAAGATGCTGAAAAAGATAATGCTGAAAAAGATGACAAAAAGGAAAAAGTGCCCATTCCCAAAACCGGCGGCGCAAGTGCGTTACCTTATATATACGCTGTAATAGCGGCAGGTGCATCAATAGTATTATATAGGAAAAAGTCATAAGTACATATTATTTAACTGGGGTAGACTAATAGGTCTACCCCATCTTATTTAAATAAATTCAAGTTATTATGTAGGGGTCTAAAAAAACCTTCTTCTCTATGGTTCCTGTCGGATGCCAGATTGGTAGTATATCGCCTTATAATCTTTTAACGATTTATATTGATTTATATTACCAAAAGTGGGGTAGGGAATATTTTTTTGAGAAGTTTAACCAATCCATTCCATTTAAATTCAAAATCCAAAAATAAGCGGCATGTCTTTTTTAGAAAATGAATCTAATTTGTTAAGTCTAAATATGCCCAATAATAAAAATTGGAATATTTTGCTAAAAAACTATGGGTAAAAGCAAATTTGGTTTCTTCCGCATCTCTATGTTTTTTATACCTATATTCAATAGAACTGTGGATAAAAATAACCCCTCTGTAGGTTTATTAAATAAGGTGATAATCCTACTTAGCAGGCTCAAAATTCTATCAAAATTTCATACCCAAATATGTATTTCCCTTAAGTGGTTGAATACAGGGCAACTTGTATGTTAAAATAAGTTTAGTTTAGATGCTGTAAAATCGTATACACCTGAGTTTGAAGCACAATTTATTGGATAAGCAAGTGAGGCGGGGAAGGGTGCAACCTGTTGGAGACGGTATTACTTAAACTCCGATGTGGTTGCAAATCGGAAAGAAAACCTACTACAGTCCCCGGAATGTAAAGAGTTCTATTTTTAAAAGAAATCATATCATCCATACCAAGAGTCGAATATCTTAGTCTTCAACGGTTAGTAAATCTTAGTATGCAAAAATGCGCAAAAAATCCAACCATAGTTAATCCACCGGTTATGTAAGTACATTATAGATTAGAACACGACATCTTTATCGATAATATCCTGGATTTGTTTGCTGCAGGTTTATTCAGAGGTATAAACCATATCCAAAAGGTTCATATCAGCGGCGGTCAATACGCCGCCGATCCATTAAAAAATATTATGTACTGCAAAGGAATTAAAACTTATTGTTTAATTTAGGAGGTGAAGCCAAATAATAAGAGTGGGCATAAAAAGCTTAGCTTTACTAAACTAACCGGTGTTAATTAGGCGACAGGATAGAAATGCCGCATCGTTGTATTTATTGTCCCAGAGATAATAGACGGTGCGTGCAACCGGGCAACCTTATCCTACATAAGATACATTGCTGCTTAGGATGAATTTTTACAGTGATTATAAAGTATTCATTATTATAAGGAGAAATGATTATGGAAAGCAGAGCTTTTACTGTTTCGTTAGATAAAAATCCATCGATTAGCCTAAAGGTAATTCCGGGTCATTTTACTACCAGTCACTTTCATACTACCCATTACCTTGACTTGGACAATTTAAAGACTAATACATCGGTGGCTAGGGATGTGGCAAGGGAGCTGGCTTTGCCTTACTTAGCAAGCACATTGGTGGATACCATCGTGTGCATGGAAGGGACGTCGGTAATTGGGGCATATATGGCGGAAGAACTTTCACAGCAAGGAATGTCAATAATAAACAGCGGCAGGGAGATTCATGTAGTAACACCAATTAGTAATATCCATCGAAAACTGATGTTTAAAGGCAACCTGCAGCAGTTGATTGTTGACCGTAATATAATTGTGTTGGTATCTACCATATCCAGTGGTATAACCCTCAACAGCGCTTTGGAATGTCTTTCCTATTATGGAGGCAAACCGGTTGGGATATCAACTTTATTTAATGCCTGTCCCCAGAGACATGAACAGGAAATTCATTCTATGTTTACTAATGAGGACATCCCCAATTACCAGACTTTTAAACCAAATGAGTGTCCCATGTGTAAAAAAGGTCGTAAATTAGATGCGATTATCGTTCATGATGGTTATATAGAAACATAAATAAACATTTAATTAACATGTAACAGAAGTTAAGAGGATAGCACTCTTGCTATCCTCTCATATTTTTAGTTGTTAAGTCTTCTGGCATGAACCACAAATCGGGCATCCTTGAACTCATAAGTGCAGGTTGACAGCGTGAGGAGATAATCTTCTTTTGTAAGGTTAACATCCCTGTCAAACATGGATTTTTCCTTAATGGTATGTAAGAATTCCACGTATTCTTCATCGGAATCAAAATCGGTTTCTATGTAATAGAAGTTAGTGTCGGTTACATATACCGAAAATATCTCCCATTCAAATTCTTCAAATAGTGTGTCAAACTTTATTATACCGTTTTGTTCAAAAAAATCCTTTTTCTTATATTTCATAAGATCTTCAAACATGGTGTTGTTTCTCATGTTATGGCCGTATATTATCGTATGCCTGTCGGTTCCGTCGCCTTTATTCCGATAATCCATGAATATGGCCCCGTTTTTGGATTGCTGACGGGTTATATCGTGGGTAAGGTAGTACTCATTATTAAAGGTTTTAAGCACCGGATAATCAATGGCCGTTCCCTGTATATTAATCCATCCTATAATATCGGAGTTAATCTTAAAGAGCGGCAGGTATCTTTCCATTACGGCAGGCGGTTTATCAATTTCCTCTTCCACAACAGGCGGTTCAGCGGGTGGCTTAGCAGGCGCCTCTACAGGCGGTGCATTATCGTAGTATTCCTGGCGGAGGTTATCATACATTGCTTTATTGTCAAAGGCTTCACGGTAATGATCCCAGACTTTGTATGCCGAATATGCAAGAATTACAGTTAGAATTATGAGTATAATCCTTTTTGGCCTCATTATTTCCACCCTTTTATAAATTTCACGGCTGTTTTTTTCATAAGTCAATGGATCTTTGTCTAATTTTGAAAATTATCTTTAATATAAATAATATCCTAAATTTTATAGTTTTTGAAGGGTTTAGGATATTTACTTTCCCCTAAAATATATAGGTAAGGTGTTTATAGGTGCCTCATCGGTATGTGTGTCATGTTATTTTCCGATACTATGATCGCCAATGGGTTTTAAGGTGGGTTTTCCATATTCATGCAGGAATATGGAATGTATGTATAGAATTACAAATTGGAGTCTTAAATATAATGTATACTCATGCATATTTCAAAGTCGTTTGAATAATAAAGAATTATTTAGCAAAGTCAATCATTAATAATTGACTTTAAAACAAATGATGCTTAAGTTAAAAGGCCTAGTCTTATTAGGCCGGGACGTACAAATATTAAAGTAATGATGTAAGGAGTTTGGAAAATGAAACATGAGTGGAGAAAACATGAAAAGGAATTATATATGCCAAAGCAAAAACCCCAACTGGTATCTGTTCCGGAACAAAAATTTTTTATGATAGAGGGTAAAGGAAATCCCAACAGCCATGAGTTTCAAGAGAAGGTTGCAGTACTTTATTCATTGGCTTATGCCGTTAGGATGATGCCAAAGCAGGGGTATACTCCGGAAGGATACTTTGAATACACAGTATATCCGTTGGAAGGGCTTTGGGATTTGACAGAAGAGGGTAGAAAGTTAAATACATTGGATAAAGATGAACTTTTATATACCATTATGATCAGACAGCCGGATTTTGTAACAAAACAAGTAGCGGATAAAGCATTTGAAGTCGCAAGAAAAAAGAAGCCCCATCCATTGCTTGATGAAGTGGTATTTGATACCACTGAGGATGGTTTATCCGTACAAATACTTCATATAGGTCCTTACGATGATGAACCGCTAAGTTTTGAAAAGATGAAGAAATTTATAGAAGATAATAATCTTGAAATAAGGACTTTAAGACATAGAGAAATTTATCTTTCTGATCCAAGAAAGGTTGAACCTGCAAAACTGAAAACAGTTTTAAGGTATATGGTAAAAAGGTTATAAAAGCGCGGCATCCTGCGGCGGATGGTTTAATGGTAGTGTCATATTGGTATTGAAGGGTGCTGGTCACCATGGGGATATATCTATATTCCTGGGCATAAAAAAACCCTTTCTTGAAATTTCCGCAAATTCATTGAGAAATTTGTCAAGAAAGAGCATATCTTTTAGCCTACATAAAGTTTTAGGTTTTTTTATGGTAGGTTGCCGGTTTTATATTTATTATCTTTAAATGTGTTTCCGGCACCGGCATCTTGAATATCCAGCATACCGTTTTTTAATGATTTATTATTTGTAATTATATTATCATCACCGTTTATGCTGATACCTACATCTTCATTTTTCAAGCTGTTATTTCTTTTCAGTGTGTTCCTATCGCCATCGACTTGGATACCGTCATCCTGATTTTTTATTAATTTATTCTTTGTGATAGCATTTGAATCTGAGTTTTCTCCTATTAAGATCCCATTGCGCCTATTTTTTATAATATTGTTTTTATTAATGGTATTAGTATCTCCATTTATATAGATTCCGTTTTGAGCATTACTGTAAATTTTGTTTTTATGGACGGAAGTATTTACCGCATCAGTTGCGCCAAAGATACCATTACCACAGTTTTTATAAATTTTATTATTGGCAATGTAGTTAATCGGGGTTTCAATATTAATTCCATCACTGGAGTTTTTATATATTTTATTATCCCTAATTAAGGTCGAGACTGCAGATTCTATGAAAATACCATGGGTATTTCCTTTTATAGCATTATTTACCATAGATGTTCCTGAGGAGTTATCTGTTACACGTATTCCATCACCATTGTTGCTTTGTATTTTATTTTTTATTATTTTGGCACCTTGGTCTTGTTCTAATAGAATTCCGTTTATTTCGTTATTTATAATAAAGTTTTTCTTTATTATACTTGTGGAAAGCTCACTGAAAATACCGCTTTCCATATTGTTATATATTTTGTTGGACGAAATAATCTCGTTATGACTCATATTAACAACTATGCCATTTTCTTCATTGTCAAATAATTCATTTTTGTAAATTTTATTATGCAAACAGTCTTCGGAAACCATTCCTATAAGGGATTCGCTTAATTGGTTTTTTACAATCGTATTTTCAATACTGTCATTCATTAGTATTCCAAAACTGGACATGGAGGAAATCTTGTTATTGTTGATTGTACAACCGAATGTATTTTCTAATAAGATACCGATAGAATGGTTTGTTATTTTAAATCCTGAAATTTTGACATTTGTATTATTAATCAATAAAAATCCAAAGGTGCCAATCCCTGTTCCGTCTATAACCACATCTTTTCCTTTGGCAATAATCTTTATGTTGTTTTTTGTGCTGTCAATTAAAACTGATTCATTATAAACACCTTTTTTCACAAATATTTTATCTCCCGGCAAAGCAGCATCTACAGCTTCCTGTATGGTCGGATAATCATCGGGTACGACGATGGGACCTTTGTAAAACACGAAGAATAAAACAATTGCTGTAACGATGATAGACAAAATAATAAAAGGTTTTGTTTTCACTCTGCAACACCTCATAACAATCAGGGTTTTTAGTACATGATATGATGGGTTTTATATATTGTTACAAGATAAGAAGAAAGCATGATACTGGGTATCCTGTCTGTTTTTTTAAAGTTAGCATTCAATGGCAGATGCACAAATGCTTTTAGATATGATGAACATGAAGATATAAACGATACAAGAATAGATTTATACCTTTTGTTGGCATTGATGTAAAGTAAACTTGACATACGTATAATATTGATGCATAATAAAAATGTAAAGCAAACTTGACATAGGGAGAAATGAATATGAAAAATAGATTGGAAGAATTAAGGAAAGCGAAAGGCGTCAGTCAGGAGGAACTGGCGGATGCTTTGGAAGTATCCAGGCAGACCATCAGTTCTTTAGAAAACGGTAGGTATAACCCATCTATTATATTAGCATTTAAAATTGCCCGATATTTTAACCTCAGTATCGAAGAAATTTTTATTTATGAGGAGGAACCCAAGAAATGAAAAAGAATGTATTGTTAACTGTTTGTGGTTTGGTATTAATGGGTGTGGGATTTATTTTAGTAAAAATGATCACCAGTCCCCAAGATGTTATGCTTGTAGTACCTTATCTTTTCATCGGCGCAGGAGCTGGAATTTTCGGCCATAATATGGGGGCCATATTAAATAAAAAAGCGGCTGAGAAGGATCCAAACATTGCGAAAGAAATCAAAATTGCACAAAATGACGAACGGAATGTGATGATTAGAAACCTTGCAAAGGCTAAGGCATACGATATGATGATATTTGTCTTTGGAGTTTTGATGTTTACTTTTAGTTTATTAAGAGTTAGTTTAACGGTATTACTTCTTTTGGTAGCCGGTTATCTGTTCGTAGTGTTTTATGGTGTCTATTACAGATGCAAGTACGAAAAAGAAATGTAAAACGTATTATGAAAGCACTATTTATACATTTCTTTGTTTGTGAGCCTAAAAAAGCTTTAGCGGATGGTCGGCAATGCACACATTTGTTGAGGCTGAATGAATATAAAGCATATAACCGTATTACCTTTATTAGCTTTTTTGCATTTTTTAACATCTACCAGGAAACAATAACGGTGTAATTAGTATTAAACGGAGGTAGATGTTATGGATTTCAAAGTGCTTTTTTCACCCATAAGGATCGGTAACATGGAAGTGCCAAACAGATTTGTGGTGCCCCCTATGGGCACAAACCTTGCGAATCCTGATGGAACGGTGGGTCAGCAGTTTATCGATTATTGGGTAGCCAGAGCAAAGGGCGGTTGGGGGTTGCTGATTGTTGAGATAACGGCGATCGATCCCTTGGGTAAAGCCATACCTTATCAGCCCGGTCTTTGGGATGACAGTTTCATTCCGGGATTTAAAAAACTGGTTGATACCGTTCATCGGTATGGAGCTAAAATAGCCGTACAGCTCCATCATGCCGGCCGCCAGACATCTTCGCAAATCACGGGCAAACAGCCGGTAGCTCCGTCACCGGTACCATGCCTGGTATCAAAGGAAATGCCCCGGGAACTGTCAACGGATGAGGTATATGAACTGATTGGGAAATTCGGGGACGCTGCAATGCGCGCCCGGGAGGCCGGTTTTGATGCAGTGGAGGTTCATGGTGCCCACGGTTATCTTATAGCCCAGTTTATGTCTCTCCATTCCAATAAACGTGTGGACGAATTCGGAGGGATGTTTCATAACAGGATAAGATTCCCCGTTGAAATAATAAAGGACATACGGCGTAAAGTAGGAGGGTCGTATCCGATAATCTTTAGGATGAGCGCCGATGAAAAGGTAACGGGCGGACGTACCGTAGGAGAGTCAAGGGCTGCGGCCCGGGTTATGGAAGATGCAGGGGTGGATGCACTCCATGTTTCCATTGGAGTTTACGGTAGCATGCAGTATATTGTGGCGCCGGCCGATGTTCCCCCGGGATACATTCTGCCGGATGCGGAGGAAATTAAGAAGGCCGTGTCGGTGCCGGTTATCGGTGTGGGCAGGATAAATGATCCGGTACTGGCCAAGGATGCCATACTGACCGGCAAGGCGGATCTCCTCGCCTGGGGCAGGCAGTCGCTTGCTGATCCCGAAACTCCCAATAAAGTAGCCGCCGGGCTTATCGATGAAATATCTCCTTGTATAGCATGTAATCAGGGATGTATAGGATATATTTTCAATCCCAATAAAATAAAAGCCACATGCCTGGTTAACCCATTCTGCGGTAGAGAAGGTAAAATGAAAATACAGCCTGCCACAAGCAAGAAAAAGGTTGTCATCGTGGGCGGAGGTCCCGGTGGCCTTGAAGCGGCATGGATTGCCGCTGCCAGGGGGCATAGGGTTATCCTTTTTGAAAAAGACAGCGTCCCCGGGGGCCAATTCAGGGTGGGTGCCATTGCGCCTGCAAAGCAGGACATTGCTAAAGCCATCAGCTTCTATACACATATGGGCAAAAAATACGGGGTGGAGTACAGGTTTGGGGTTGAAGCAAAGGCAGAGCAAATAATTGAGGAAAATCCCGATGTAGTGATTATAGCCACGGGTGCAGTGCCTGATATTTTGGATATTCCCGGGGTGGACAATCCCAGGGTTGTAACTTCCAGCGAGATATTACTGGGCCTGAAAGACCCCGGTACCAGGGTTTTGATTATCGGAGGCGGTATGGTCGGAAGCGAAACAGCGGATCTTTTAAGTGAGCACGGTCATGAGGTAACAATAGTAGAAATGTTGCCTGAGATAGGCCGGGACGTTCAGGAAGCCGTAAGGTATTTCCTATTTAAAAGGCTGGAGGAAAAAAGGGTCACGGTGTATACAAATACTAAAGTTATAGAATTCTTAACGGACGGTGTTAAGGCTGAAAAAGACGGAAAAGAAATATCCCTTACGGGTTTTGATACCATTATCATCGCAGTAGGAGCAAAATCGGTAAATAACCTAAAACAAGAACTGGACGGGAAAGTGCCGGAGCTTTATGTAATAGGCGATGCCCTGGAACCCCGAAAAGCAATAGAAGCTATTGAAGAAGGGGCAAGTGTTGCAATAAAACTATAGAAAAAAGTTTATAAACTTTAAAAGCACCTTCTCACAAATAAGATATGCTCCCCTTATTACGGCGCAGACATTAATAAATGCCGACCATAAGGAGGAGCATATTTTTTGGGTAATTCTTCTGCATTATACAATAAAAAATATAAAGGCTTTAGTGTATTTTTAAACTTATAACAATTCTGGGTAATTTTGATATCCCGAGTCGGGATTGATTATGAAGGCATCCGTGGTTGTATTTCTATTATTCCTCCAATATCTTCTATATATTTCTTTAAAATGAAATTCATCGTGGATGATGAACTGACATGTCCGGATAACAGTACTATCCCGGAGGAACTAATGCCTTTTCATAAAATTAACCCTGCCCTGGCTGCCAGAGAGAGGACCATGCACCTAGATGAAACTACAGACCATTACGGCAGAGTACTTCATTTGCTTAACAATATGATGTGGGATGATCCTGCCACTGAAAAGCCCAAATTGGATTCCATTGAAATATGGCATTTAGTTAACCATTTTGATTTCCCCCATCCCATTCACCTTCACTTGGTACACTTCGAAATAATGGGCAGAAAAGTATTTACTGAGGATGATTTTGATGAGAATGGAAACTATAAATTCGATTTAGACAGTTTAACTCCTCCCTTGGATTATGAAAGGGGTCGTAAAGATGTGGTGAGGGCAGAACCGGGGCAAGTAACATCGATTATTATGCATTTCAAAGAACATTATGGCGATTATGTATGGCATTGTCATATACTGGAGCACGAGGATAATGATATGATGAGGCCCTTGGTGGTTGTAAAATATAAGAGGCTGGTGAATATCAGCCTCTTATATTTTACAACCTTATATTGGGTTGTATTTGTATTTAGAATGGATGGAAGAATAAAAGTATTGCAAGGGCAAAAATAAGTATGGAAGGAGGGTGCAAAATGGCTGATAATAAAGAAGTCATCCAGTCTCTTAATCAGCTCTTGCAGGGTGAATACATGGCAGTTGAAGGATTCAATACTTTTATCCATAGAATGGAGGATGAAAGGGCGAAAAAGGTATTTCAAGAAATCCAGGAGCAGCATAGACAAAATATAAAAACCTTGGCCAATTACATCCAGAACATTGGCGGTAGGCCCCATGAGAACCTCGGTATGAAAGGCAAGATGGCCGATATCCATACCAACATGGATCTGGGTTTTAAAACTGATACGGAGGAAATTTTAGAGAAAGCGATAGAAGCCGAAACCAAGGGAGTAAACATGGCTGAGAAGGTTTTAAGGGGCAACCTCGACGACAAATCGAGGGATTTGGTAGGCGAAATACTGCACAAAGACAGAAGTTCCATCAACAAACTTATCAGCCTGAAACACTGATGTATTGTTTTTCGGTTGGCTGTAAATAGGACGGGCAAAAATACCCGTCCTATTATTATTTTAAAGTGGCATTTTTATATAAAATGATGGTTTTATGTAAGTGGGGTGTTTTTAGCGGAATAAAGGTCCATCTGATGCATAAGCGGTGGAGGGATGTCTCCATCTGACGGATTATTTCCTAGCTTAAAAGAGTTTTTCAAAGGGATTATTTGGGAAATTACGGACAAGCATTATGGGGGCGGTTGGGCCAATAAAGACACTGCAGCAGGCACATGGCGGCAGGTACATACTTGAAAAATTCATGCAAAGAGCAGGATTTTATAACTGAATAGGGAATATACATAGTAAGTTGTATAACGGCCATACCGCATATACCCAACGTTAAAACGGTGTTCCCGAAAACGGGGCACGGGGAAATCTTATACTAAATTAAAAGGAGATGGGAGCATGTGTAAGATTGATTTTACAAAAAGGAATATTCTAAAATACGTGGGGGATTTTACCCAGATGTTTGGCGTTAAGGAATATACCTTAAGCGGCGGCAGGGCCCAGGGGGTTAGGGCGGTTGATGTAAGAAACGGGGCCGGTCTGGAATTTACAGTGCTTCCTGACAGATGTTTGGATATTGCCTGGTTGTCCTATAAAGGGAATAATATTAGCTACATAAGCAAGACGGGCATCGTGTCCCCCCAGTATTATAACGAAACGGGGTTCAACTTCTTAAGGAGCTTTTTTGCAGGCTTTCTTACGACCTGCGGGCTATTGAACGTGGGCCTGCCCTGCATAGATGACGGAGAAACCTTTGGCCAGCACGGGCGTATTTCCAACACTCCTGCCGAGAACGTGAGCTCGGACGTTGTATGGGAAAAGGATAAGCCCATAATAAAGGTCAGGGGAAGAATGCGGGAGGCAAAGTTTTTCAGCGAAAATTTGGTTTTGGACCGGGAAATTACCTGTAGGGTAGGGGAAAATAAAATTATTATTGAAAATAAGGTGGAAAACTACGGTTTTAGAAAAGAACCCCTTATGATATTGTTCCATTTCAACCTGGGATATCCGCTGCTGGACGAAGATGCGGTTTTTATTTCACCCACCGGGGAAGTAAAGCCAGCCAATGAGGAAGCCAAAAAGGGGGTTAAGGATTACAACCTGTTCCACAAACCTACCCCGGATTATAAAGAACAGGTATTCTATCACGATTTAAAGACCGATTCCCAGGGAAATACCTGTGCCGCTTTAATTAATGAAAGGCTTGGGCTGGGGGTTGTTATCCGGTTTAATAAGGGGCAGTTAAGCAACCTTACCCAGTGGAAACAGATGGGCGAGGGAGAATATGTGCTGGGTATTGAACCCTGTAACTGTTATGTAGTTGGAAGAGCACAGGCCAAAACCGAAAAAACCATTCAATATATACAACCCGGCGAAATAAAAACCTTTAGAATTGAGGTAGAAATCCTGGAGGGCGGAGAGGAGATAAACAAATTGAAGGATGAGATTTTGGGCATGTAATTTTTGTATTTGCCCTTGGTTGTTTAATACATAATACACTATTCTAAAGGTGATACAGATCATATTATTATATAAAGATAGTATAGATTCCACACCGACGGACGTTATTCCCGGCAGATATACGGCACATATTTTTATAAAAAAGTTATAAGATTCAGTAGTCCTTGGATTTAAGACATCCCAAAATCTATGCATATTATATAAAGGTGGTTAAATCCCCCGAACAACCAAAGAACCCATATTATATATGAAGGTGGTAGACAAAATGAGGAAAATTATAATTATTTTTGTTATAGCGGCACTGTTAGGATTTACGGGCTGTTCTTTAATTAAAGATATTAGCGGTGATCAGACCCAACAAGGAATAGTTGACGGTCAGCTGAAGGTACATTTTATTGATGTGGGTCAGGGGGATTGTATCTTTATCCAGACGCCCACCCAAAACATTTTAATCGACGGTGGGGAAAGGGGCAACGCCGTGGTGGATTATTTAAAGGCCGAAGGTGTTAATGAGTTGGATATGGTCATTGCCACCCATCCCCATTCCGATCATATAGGGGGACTTATCAACGTAATAGAAAGCATAGAGGTTAAGGAAGTGGTGGATCCGGCGGTTGTTCACACTTCCAAAACCTTTGAGGATTATTTAACCCTCATAGATAAGAAAAACATTAAATTTACCCAAGGCAGGGCGGGTATGAAAAAGGAGTTGGGTGACGGGGCTGTAATAGAAATTCTCCATCCCACCAAACCTTCTAAAAAGCATTTGAACGATGCTTCCATAGTGGCCAAACTCACCTTCGGGGATATAAGCTTTATGTTTACAGGCGATGCCGAGCAGTATTCAGAAGAGCAGGTGCTGGGGAAAAACTATAACCTAAGCAGCACAGTTTTGAAGGTGGGCCATCACGGTAGCAGTACCAGTAGCAGCACCGCCTTTTTGGAGGCGGTGTCACCGGAGGTTGCGGTAATAATGGTAGGAGAGGACAACGATTATGGCCATCCCCATGATGAAGTGCTTGAAAGGTTGGCTGAAGAAGGGACTGAGGTATACAGGACCGATGTCCACGGTACCGTGGTGATAACCACCGACGGACGAACCTATGATGTATGGGTGTCCTTTGACCGGGAAGGAAGAGCAATCCAAAAGGCCGCATAAAAATATAGTATGTCATATTTTTGTAAAAGGGGAGGTAATTATGAGGGCTGTTATTGATAGGTTGGAAAACGGACAAGCTGTGGTTTTGTTTGGGGACGAGGAAATAAAGGTGGAAATCCCGGTTAGGCTTTTGCCGGAGGGCATAAAGGAAGGGGATATACTAAAAGTGGAATTTACCGTCGATAAAGAAGCAGAGATAAAGCAGAGGGAAAAGGTTAGCATATTACTGCATAAACTGAAGAATAAAAATAAATAAAGTCGACAACTTTTATTTGGAAATATAAAAAAGTGGGGTTAATTAGAATATGGGGCAAGGGGATCAAGTGAGAATATAAAGCAGGGGGGTCAAGTTCGTGAATGTTATTGAGGTGGAAAACCTGGTTAAGAAATATAAGTCCGTAACTGCTGTGGATGATATATCTTTCGTGGTGGAAGAGGGCAGTATTTTCGGTATGCTGGGGCCCAACGGCGCGGGTAAGACAACCACAATCGAGTGCGTCATCGGACTCAAACAAAGGGACGGTGGAAGGGTAAGGGTTTTGGGGCACGATCCTAAGGCCCATTTTAAGAAATTGTACGACAGGATAGGCGTACAATTACAGGAGACTGCCTATCAGGACAGAATAAGGGTATGGGAGATTTGCGAACTCTTTTCATCAATGTATGAAGACCCCCTTGACTATAAAATGCTGCTGGAAAGATTTGATCTGGCCGATAAAAAAAGAAGTTATATGTCCCAGCTGTCCGGCGGACAAAGGCAGAAGATTGCCATAGTCCTGGCGCTCATCCCCAATCCCGAGGTTGTTTTTTTGGATGAACTTACAACAGGGCTTGATCCCAAATCCAGGAGGGAGATGTGGGCCTGTGTCAAGCAATTAAAAAATGAAGGCAGAACGGTTTTTTTGACAACCCATTACATGGAAGAAGCGTCGGCTTTATGTGATAAAATATGTATAATCGACGAAGGCAGGATTGTTGCATTGGGCAGTGTGGATGATGTTGTTGACCTGGCCGGTATTGATTATGTTATTTCATTTGAAACCGACGGGGATATAACTCAAATGATAAAAGATAGCATAAAGGGCGTTAGCAGCGTGGTAAGAGAAGGCAAGAGGCTTAAAGTCTATTCCAATAGAGAAGATGTTTTGACGGATTTGGTAATTTTTTTAAAAGACAAAGGGATTTATTATAGAAAAATTGACATTAAAAGGCCCGGGCTGGAAGAGGCCTTTCTTAAACTGACGGGAAAGGCCTGGGAGGTGGAAGAGTTATGAACAGGCTGTGGAAAATAACCGCCGTAGAATGGAAACTTATCAACAGGGAATTTATTACACTCTTTTTTGCACTCATCTTTCCCGTTTTAATGCTGTTACTCTTTGGCACAATTTACGGCAACCGGCCCAGTGAAATAATGGGAGGATATGGTACGGTGGATGTATCCACGCCGGGTTATACAAACATGATTATCGCCGTAACGGGTTTAATGTCATTTCCCCTTACATTGGCCCAATACCGTGAGAAAAAGATTCTAAGGCGCTTCATGGTAACGCCGGTCAAACCCGTAGAGATATTGCTTTCCCAGTTTTTTGTCAACATCTTGATGACCGTTTTGGGGCTGGTGGTATTAATCGCCCTGGGCAAAGTAGTTTTTGATCTCCATTTTTATGGCAATGTTTTAGAGGCAATAGTTGCCTTTATCGTTATCCTACTGGGGATTTTCTCCATAGGGCTGTTCATAGGGGGTCTTTCAAAGAATATGAAAATGTGCACTACCATAGCCTATATTGTCTATTTCCCCATGTTGTTTCTGTCCGGTGCCACCATACCCATTGAAATAATGCCCCAAAGCATCATCAATATTTCTAAGGTGCTGCCCATGAGTTATGGTGTCAGCCTGCTGAAGGGTATTTGGCTGGGCGGGCATTTGTCCGACCATGTCAAAGAAATTGTTATCCTGCTAAGCATTGCCGTAGTATCCGGCGGTTTTGCAGTAAAGTTTTTTAAATGGGAGTAATTAATAGGCTTGATATTGGAATGGGCAAGAAAACCCATTATAAAATATAACGGAGGCGATTAAATGAAGACTTTGGTTGCGTTTACCGGGGCAGGGATATCAAAACAAAGCGGTATCCCTACCTTTAACGAGATGGAGGGTGTTCGCGACAAGCTTACCCGGTGGTACTTTAACAGCCATCCCAAGGAGTTTTATGAAAACCTTAAAATGTTTAAAAAGGTGTCGGAGGAGGCACAACCCAATAGGGCCCATCTTGTCCTGGCCGAGTATGGGGTGGATGTGGTAACCATGAATATAGACGGGCTCCATAAAAGGGCGGGCAGCAAAAACGTTATTGAAGTCCACGGTAATTTAGAAACCGTAAAATGTGAAGCCTGCAATGTGGAATATGATTTTAAGGTTATTTACAATTCCATTTATTGTCCCCAATGCAAAGAAATCCTTCAGCCCAATGTGGTGCTGTACGGTGATCTGATAGCCCGATACCAGGATGCGGTGGATACCGTTGCTAAGGCTGATACCCTTTTGGTGGTGGGTACGTCCTTCTATACATCTACCGCCGGTAATTTTGTCGGTATAGCAAAGATGGCGGGCGCCGAGGTGGTAACCATCAATGAAAATGCCAAGGACAATGTTCCAAGGTTTGTAAAAGAATACTTTGATGCATGAAATAGCCTTTTTTCCTTTGGGGCATGGTTGATTTTGTTATATGGTTAAGGAGCACTTTAGCGCATTAATAGGCTCCATTTTTTTTGAAATTTTACAAAAAATCTCTTTTATCACAATTGTTGACAATTTTTTGGTATAATGTTACAATAAATACAAATAAATATTTTCGTTTGGAAAGTGCGCAGAAACTTTTCAACCGATAAAGGCAAACTTGCCGAAAGGCAAGGACGCAAAGCCATAGGGCCTTTCGAAAGAATGGCAGCCGAGCTACCGAAGGAGGAGTTTTTTTCATGCGCAAAATTTTAATCATCACCGTCGCAGCCTTTGTATTGCTTTCAGGTTTTCTTTATCTCGTGAATAATCCGAATATTGTCTTCTCTTACAGCGATAATGGAGACCAATCTACCGATGTTAAGACAGTGGCAAGGAATGTATCCAGTCTGAATAGACCGTCCACCGTTTCAGCCGGAGCAAGGGACCAAAGCTTTCCCAAAACTGCCGCCCGTCAGGATGCCGGTTCAAGGATAGGTACTTCCGAAAAGGAAATGGACAAGCCTGCTCAAAGGCCCGTCCGGGAACAGGATCAAAGCCTTAAGCAGGACCAAAATCAAAAGTCAAGTCAATCCCGGCAGGTAGAGTCACAGGACACGCAGAAGATAAGCAAACTACAGACCCAGACCAAGAAGGCAGAGCAGCAGCCGCCCCGGCAAATAACCCAAAAATCTTCATCCCAGCCCCAACAGGAACGGCGGGCATCAACGCAGCAAAGCTCATCCCAAACGAGTGAACAGAAGAATAAAAAGGTGAGTTCCCAACAAACGACACAAAAGCCAAAGCAAACCCAGTCCCAGGACACGGCCAACAAGTCTGGGCAAACCCAACAAGTCAAACACGCTAAACAAACCCAGCAAACCAAGCAAACTCAGGAGACTAAGCAAACCCAACAGACCCAAAAAACCGAGCAAACTAAACAGACCCAGCAAACATCCGCAACACCCGTCATTGATACCAGCGGCATTAAGTCCGGTTATGTAGGGGTAAAATACAAAAAGCCTGATAACAAGCGCTATAAGGTTTTAATCGAAAAAGACGGCCAAAGGTATGCCTATGACCTTACCGCCGACGGTAAATTGGAGAAATTCCCCCTCCAGATGGGTGACGGTAAATATAAAATCCGGGTTATGCAGCATGTTGACGGCAGCCAATATCGCACCATCCATTCTGAGACAATTGAAGTAAAAACCTCAGGAAAATACGATGCATACTTATCTTCTGTCAAGATGATAAAGTGGGATAATTCCATGGCGGCCATCAAAACCGCCAAGAAATTGACGGCCAATTCTTCCAATGACATGGATAAAGTCAAGAAAATATATAATTACGTGGTTAGCAATATCAAGTATGATGCCGGCAAGTTGGGGAAATTGCCCAGTAATTATGTACCCAGTATAAAAACAACCTTTAGCACTAAGAAGGGAATATGTTACGATTTCTCATCATTATTTGCCGGGATGCTTAGAAGCGTAGGCATTCCTACCAAACTGGTAAAGGGATATGCCGCCGGCGTGGAAGGATACCATGCCTGGAATGAAGTATATATAGAAAGTAAAGGGAAATGGGTGGTTATAGACACTTCATACGATGCACAAATGAAGGCGGCTGGTAAAAAGACGTCCATGATCAAGGACAAAAGCGCCTATACAAAGAAAAAAGAATATTAATCAATAAGCCTTGCCTTTATTACTAAACGATGGCTTGTTTGGTGAAGGGGATGGCATGTGATGAGGGTTAAAGTCCTTTGGTCCTTGGGACCGTATAGCACGTGGGTATCTTCAGGATAAACAACTTCTTTTTCATAGACCGAGTACACGTAATTTTTACTGCCCGAATCCACCACAATTACATCCCCTGAAACCAACTCATTAAGGCGGTTTAATAATCTGCCAAAGCTTCTTCCCCTGTGGCCGGCCAAAACCATATTCCCCATTTCACCGATTTTAGCCGTTCCTTTAACCAGTCCTACCCCCATTGCCAGTTCCCTTTGGGAGGTACCGTAAAAGATGGGGAGTCTAAGGTTGATCTTGTTTATAACCAGTATCCCCCTGACTTGAGGCTTTGCCGGGGGATTTTTGCTTTTTTCATCGGAGCTGCGGTTGGATTGATCTGCGTCGTTATTTTCCTCGATACTGTAATGAAGGCTTGCATTCTCTTCGGTATGTGTGTTTAAAATATCATTAACCTGCCTATAGCTTTCCAATAGGGCAGAGGGGTCACTATTTTGCATATAAAACTCATCTACCAGCTGCTGCTGCCTTTGTTTTTCCCTAAGATCGCCAATGACTGGAAAAATTATTATTATGATACCCATGATTATTAAAACCAGAGACAGTTTATTCATATTTTCTCTCCTCAAAAATGAGTTGTACGGTAAATAAGGAATATTTGTCATAAAAACAGCTTTTTTTATATATATTTTACAATAAAATGAAATATTTTGGCAAATAATGTTTTAAAAAACCAATATTCTCTAAAAATTAGTATTGACAAACCCACTTTCTAACAATATAATGTTGCTAGTAGTGTAACTATATGGAAAAGTTATAGTAAAACTGAATAAAAAGTTCGTGGGAGCTATGAAAGTCAGGTCTTACTGGACGCTTATGACCTGACCGGAGCTAAGGCGTAACCGACCACTATGGTCGGTTTTTTTGATTTTATCCATCATCCAAGATACATTGCCCATTCATAATATTGTACTTAAGACGGTTTCATTTTTGGGTGGAAAGTGGGGTTGCAATGGGAGAGCATAATGACTTCCTTGAAAATAAAAATAAAGCTGAAGGGCTGAAAGGAACCCGTGCACCAATCCTATCCGTCGTTAAAATTGCAGTTGTTTCCGTTCTCATTTTGTTCTTTGCAATATCCAAAGCAAGCTTTTATGAAAGCTTAGCCTATTTTACCGATAGATCCCAGTCAGGCAGTTTTATATATACAACAGGGGATGCGGCTCAAATAGTGGGGGAAGAATATTCGGTTGAATATTTGCAGCCCGACGAAGATGATTTAACGGAAGCTGATGTAAGGGGTGGTTTAACCGAAGATTCGGCGAAAACTACTTCCCAAAAAGACCGGAGTGATTTGGTACCGACCGGTGGGACAACCGGTGAGAAATCGGCCCTTAATCAACAAAAGGGTTCCCGGGCGGAAGATAACAAAACCGCCGATGAAGAGGCTGCCAGAAGAAGCACCGCAGAAGATACGGCAACCCGCGACAAAGCCGCAAGTGGGGAAGCCGATCGCCGCGACACTGCGGAAGATGTGGCAACCCGTAGCAAAACAGGCGATAATGATGCAACCCGCGGTAAAACTGCCGATGGGGAAACCGCCGGTCAAGGAGCTTCGGAAGATACCAAAACCGGCGATGGCACAACCGATAGTAAAACCGCAGATGATACGGCAATACCCGGTAAAGCCGCCGGTGGAGAAGCTGCCGGTCGGGGAACTACTGAATATGCGACAAGCCACGGCAAAGCCAATGATGATAAGGCACGTGACGCAACTAATAATGATGGGGCAGCCCAAAGTGAAGCAAAGTAAAATATGACGTCCTGCCACCCGGTACGACGGCGAGGAGGACAAATATAGAGGACTTTATCAATACATGAGTAGAGAAGTGAGAATACTATGAGAATACTGTTGGTTAGCAATGAATTGACCTCCCTGGGGGATTTACAGGAAAGCATAAATGAAGGATTTATTTCTAAAGACAACATTATTTCATGCATGTCGGCCGCCATGGCATTGGATGTTGCCGCTAACTGTTGTATAGATGCGGTAATGTCCTATATCGATCTTTCCTTTTATGGGGAAGGCGCCAAGCTGTTGATGGCTATTAAGAAAAACAATCCTAACATATACACCTTTTTAATCGCAAAGCCGGAGGACTTTGGCAAATTGGATCCTGAGATGGGGGTTTATATCGATGATTATATTACCCTGCCCTTTAATAAAAACGAACTTAGGGCGAGGATGACCAAAGCCTTGTTAAGTACCGGACGCAAGGAGACGGCAGCCGGTTTTTGGGGACAAAGGGCAAACAACGGCAATGCTGCCGGGGTTTACAGGGGTAATGGGGCCTTAGGCGTGGCAAACATTGAAAGGGACAGGCAGCCCGTGGGTCCTGCCGTTAATACCGCACCCACTGGCAATAACGCAACCGACACCGTTAACGGGTTGTCGGCGGCCCAAGGGATAAAGGATAATGTTTCGGAAGATGCGTCTGAAGCCGCTGACTTTTCCCAGGTATTGGTTGCGGGAAGCCGCAGTAAAAAGAACTACAGGACGTACAGGAACGGTAAAAAGGGTTCCCGTAGGATAGTCCGGGCAATAGGCAAGTTTTTCTTGGTTGTTTTATTACTACTCCTTGCCTTTGTGGCCTTTTTCCTGTTGCAGAGCAGCTTAGGAAGTGGGGTGCCTTCCATATTGGGCAATCATATGTATGTAGTAATAAGCGGCAGTATGCGACCCACCTTCGACACCGGCAGTATCGTTTTTGTCAGGGAGGTGGACCCCCGTACCATTGCCGTAGGGGATATTATTACCTTTAAAGGAGTGGGTGACGCAAAGACCCTCACCACCCACAGGGTGGTTAAGATAAACGACGGTGAACAACTGACCTTTACAACCCGCGGGGATGCCAACAATGTTAACGATCCCAATCCGGTGCCCGCACAAAACGTTGTGGGCAAGGTAAGGGCGTATATACCCTATTTAGGCTATTTAATAACCTTCTCTCAAACAAGGATAGGCCTGGTGTGCATGATATTTATACCCGGTGGGTTATTAATCGCCTACGAACTTTATAACATATATAACTATACCAGAAGGAAGAAGGCGGAAAAGAAACAACAGGACGCAGGTAAAGAGGGCGGTTATTACCATTCCAAGGATGAGATATCCGGATATGCATAAATTTTTGACCGGGTATTTGTAAGTATTAATTAGGATTGCATAGCAGAGAAGAGGGTTTGGCAATGAAAGTCAGGATAATGGTATGTATATTCGTTCTTATGGTAATGATATTTTCCGTTGTAGGTTCTACCGCGGCATGGTTTACCACTGAATCCCAAACTATGGAAAATGTATTCACCGCCGGTACCGTCAAAATCAGCCAGCCTGAGGTCGTCTCCGACTCCGGCGGATGGAAACCGGGGAAATGCAATACCGTTAAGTTAAAGGTTGAAAATACCGGCAGCAAGAAAAGCTACATACGGGTTAAACCCAAGGTTGATATAGATTATGAAAAAATAATTGGCAGAGATTACTCCACGTGGCTCAAGGGTATACGGATAGGTGGGTGGCAGGGTCAATATATAGAGTATGAAAAAGGGTCGTATACTGAATCCAATCCCCGTAAGGCAGAATTAATAGAAGGGGCGCAAGAACATGTTAGAGGCCATGCCTATATATGGGATGATGGATCTCAGCTCTATATAAGAATTAATATGAACGATGACTATTTTGTCGATGAATACCAAATTTATACGGATAAAAAACCACCTACCTCACATGCGCCGGGGCAGTATCATTTTAAAGGTGAGTTTGACCCAATGGTAAACAAATTTAACTTTACCACGTCATATGTGTATGACAGTTTAGTGGCCCCCAGGCGTAAAGTTGAATTTGGAAATATTGAGAATGGTGACAAGGTGTGCATCGCTATCCATGTTACGGGGTATGTCATGGAATACAGCGAGGATAATTATGTGGAATGGGACCTGGCAGAGGTATCAGAGCCGTACTGGGTTAAGGGTGATGACGGCTGGTGGTACTATGGCACTGACCAAGGGCCTATAATAGTACAACCAGGAGAATGCATATACATATCCTTTACCTTCTGTCTGTCCCAAAATTTTAAAGGCACCATCGATTTTTCCCTGGAGGCGGAGGCCGTTCAGACCACCCATGGAGCCATAGATTATATCTGGCCGGATAATCCCTGGAGGGGCAGTTAGTCCGGTCTGCAAAATATGCCTTAAAAGTAAACTCCAAAGACAACTCCCGGCAAGGGGGGTTGTTATGGCGGCATATAACCGCCGGGAGGACTTTATTAAATAAAAAACTTTGTATATGAGGGGGAAGAAAAATGGCAAGAAAACTTTTTGTCAGCGTATTTGTGGTAATTGCCACTGTGGGCCTGTTGGCCGGCGCCACCTATGCGTGGTTTACCGCCGAATCAGAGGAGTTCACCAACGAATTTACCGCAGGTACGGTGGAAATCGAGGCGGATGAGGAAGTTAATACCAAGGGCTTCGACGAAAACAACTGGAACCCCGGCGATGAGGCGGAGAAGGAATTCACCATCATTAATAAGGGGACCAAAGGTATTAGACTTCGCGGTATCTTTGAAGCCAAGTGGTACGAAAAGGTAGGTGATCAGTGGGTAGAATGGACGCCCCAGGGAGATGACGCCATGGAGATTACCTTCGAAGCCGGCGGCATGTGGACGCAGGATCCACAAAACCCCAATATCTGGTATTATAACGAAAGGATTTCCGGCACCTATGAAACAGAAGATGAAGCGGCAAGGACTGCGAAGTTAACGGTCAAGGTAAAACTGGACGGACCTAAGGCCGGCAATCAATATCAAGGCAAGAAGTTTGTTTTAACGGCTAAATTCCAGGCTATCCAGGCATCTCATTCCGATGAGTGGGATTGGGATGAATTCGATACTTATCACAATCAATAAGAATAGCAGTGATATCTCCCGACATCGTGGTGAGTGGAACAAGGACTGTTTATAATTAAAATTGTGTATTAAAGCTATGTGCACAATGCATTGCATAGATTACCATGCTATGCCAAAGGCTATTGGTAAGTAACGGGGAAGGGCCGGTAGGGGGCCCTTCCCAATAGGTTTTTTCCTGTCTGTATAAGCCGATCCTTTCAGGGGTGAATGCATGTTTCAAAAGTTACTAAAGCCCTATACCGGGCAAAAATACAAGGGAATAAACGGCCCATCCGTGTTGATAATTACGGGTGTCTTGCTAGTCCTGTTGAGTATGGCGGTGACCTACCTGGGTCTCGGTTATACCTACGCCGTTGAAAGGGCATCGGTCAGCCTTGGTCTGGGCCAGCAGTGGGTGGCCGGCAATCCCGAGCCGGGACAGCCGGGGGATCTTTTCAACCAACTGAAACTGACGGTAAAAACCGGGGATACCGTTCTTTATGACGGCAAGTTGAGCGGTTTGGAAGAGCCGGTGGATGTCACTGATCTCATAGGGCCTATAACTCCGGGTCAGCCTCTTTCCATGGATTATGAGGTATATCTTCCGGGCAGGGAAACCGGCAACGAGTTCCAGGGTTCCTATCTGGTCACAAAGTTTATAGTATATGCAAAATGTATGACTGAAGAGGACGAGGAGATACCCTGTACCATTTCCACTGAGCCGGAAGATATCCTTTTTGATTTGGGGAACTTAAATCCTGGGGATCGTTATAGGGGAGAACTAAAGGTAACGGTAAAAGTGTCCGATGAATATATTGAAATACCTGACGAGGAAATTCCGGGAGGGCCTAAAATACCCGATGAAGAGATCCCGGGAGGGCCTTTGCCCAAAACCGGTGAAGGGTCAAGCCATTTTACGGCCATCGGCTTTGCCATGGTTGTAATGGGTTTTATACTAAAGGGAATAAAGCCTAGGTATGGCAGTGTATAGATTAGAAAGGTTATCAATTATGATGAATTTACAGAGGGTTTATTTAGCGAGCATGACAGTATATAAATTAGAAAAGGTACGGCCTGTAAAAAATAAATGCACACCAATATTTGTTAGTCATCCTCCTTTTGCATATTTGGGCATAAAGGAGGATTTTTTATGCAAAAAACCTATTAATTGTATAATTTTGTTAGAATAGGTAGTGCAAGGTTATATAATATATTGAAACATTGTTTCCCGGGTTTATCGCTTTATATTTTTGCCCGAGAGGGGGAAAGGGAATGAAAAAGCCTTTCAATAAACGTATCTTTTATTTTTTTAGGCGCCATTGGCTGTTGGTTGTATTGACGGGTGTTATTTTGGTTGTCGGCGGACTTTATATAAGGGATACGTGGAACAGTTATAAAAACCAAGCGAGCCATCATCACACTATGTTGGCACAATCGGCAGAAGCCTTTATACCGGCCCAACAGGTTGCTGAATTAAAAGCCCATCCAAATGATATAGATAAACCCGAATACCGACAGCTAAAGGACAGTCTCCAAAGGCTTAAACAGCGGGATGAGCATATTCGTTATGCTTATCTTTTTACCCAAAGGAACGGGAAAAGGCTTTTTATGGTGGATTCCGAGACTCCGGGCAGCCGCCGTTATTCTGCTCCTGGCCGGGAATATACCCCCCAAATCGGCGAACGTCCCTTCATAGACGGTAAACCCTTTATATCGGAAATCATAACAGACCAGGACGATAGGTGGATAAGTATCTTGGTTCCAATAAAGGATGACTTAAAAGGTGATATTATTGCAGTGCTGGGTATTGATTATTCGGCAAAACAGTGGTACCAAGAGGTGTACAAGCATGTTGTTCACGCTTTTGTTGTTGTTATTTGTGCCTGCCTGGTCTTTATTCTTATTTATAGGTTGGTGGTAAAAAACAGAATCCTAACCAAAATGGGCGAAAAGCTGAAAAAAAGCGAAGAACTTTTCCGTACCATATTCCAACAGGCCCCCGTCGGGCTTGCCATCGGCAGGGATTACAGCTACAGTTCGGAGATTAACCCGGCGTTTCAAAAGATATTGGGAAGGTCAGTTGAGGAATTGACGGCTGTAAAGTGGACGGATATCACCCATCCCGATGATGTGCAAAGGGATATTGAGAACTTCAAAAAATTAAAGGCCGGCCAAATTAACGGTTATTCCATGGAAAAACGCTATATAAAACCAGACGGCTCCCACGTCTGGGTGGATATGGTGATCGCGCCCTTGCAATTACCGGACCAACATTTGGGCAAATATTTGTGTATTCTTCAGGATATAACAAAACGGGTTGAAGCCGAAGCGGCTTCGAAGGAGAGCGAGCGTAGCAAAGCGCTGTTGCTTTCCCACCTGCCGGGTATGGCCTATAGATGTAGATATGATCGGGAATGGACCATGGAGTTTGTATCTGAAGGCTGCTATGCCCTGACCGGGTACCATCCGGAAAGTCTTCTGTATAACAAGGAGCTGTCATATAATGATGTCATACGGCCCCAATTCAGAGAAATTCTGTGGAATGAATGGGAACGGGCCATCCAGATGAAATCAGGTTTTCAGTACGAATATCAAATTACCACGGCCAACGGACAGCATAAATGGGTGCTGGAGCTGGGACAGGGGGTTTATGATGAATCGGGGAATGTTGAAGCCCTTGAAGGGATTATTATAGATATAACCCTCCAGAAAAAAGGAGAAGAGCAGATTCAATATCTTAATAACCACGATTTACTCACCGGTGTATACAACCGGCAATATTTTGAACAAGAAATTAAACGGCTTGATAAACCCGAATCCCTGCCTTTGTCTATTATTATCGGAGATATAAATGGTCTTAAGCTTGTTAATAACGCCTTTGGTCATTTGAAAGGGGACAGTATAATTAGAAAAACGGCTAAAATCTTAAAGAGCTGCTGTCGGGAATGGGATATTATGGCAAGGACGGGTGACGATGAGTTCGGCATATTGCTGCCCTACACAGACGCCGATACAGTGGCGGAAATACTGGAAAAAATAAAAAATGCCGTTAATTTGTATAATCAATCCATTACAAGTGATATCGACAGCATCAATCTTTCTCTGGGATACGGCACAAAGAAAAGGGCAGATGAGGATTTTGGCCATATAATGACCGATGCCCAAGAGCTTATGTATAAAAATAAGCTTCTTAACCGCAAGAGCTCCCATAGCGCAACCCTTTCAGCCGTTATGGCCGCCATGTACGAAAGAAGCGAGGAGACCGAGGAACACGCCGAACGGCTTGCCAATTTATCAAAAAAGATAGGCAGAAAGCTTAACCTTTTCCAGAAAAACCTTGACGAGCTGGAACTTCTGGCTATGCTCCATGATGTCGGCAAGGTGGGTATAAGGGATGATATTTTAAACAAACCGGGTAAGCTGAATGATGAAGAGTGGGAAATCATGAAAAAACACCCCGAGATCGGGTACAGGATCGCCATGTCATCCCCTGAGCTGGAGCCGGTGGCCCGGTATATATTAACCCATCATGAGCGCTGGGACGGTACGGGCTATCCCCTGAGCCTTAAGAGTGAGGAAATTCCCTTGCTGTCCCGTATCCTTGCGGTTGTTGATGCCTATGACGCCATGACCCATCAAAGGGTGTACAAAGAGGCCATATCCAAGGAAGCCGCCCTTGAGGAGATAAAGAAGAACGCAGGCACCCAGTTTGATCCTGAAATAGTACGGGTGTTTTTGGAAGTCGTTTAGGTATAGGAGTAGGAAATATTTATCATTTTCCCTGATTTTGTTTACCCCGGCCGGACATTTACTGTATACTTTACATATATAGTAAAGTTCGGGAGGCATATAAAATATGTTACACGATGTTTCCGGTCCTACACCACCCCGGCGTTTACTGCCACCCAAACACTCCGGGCTGATATCCGCTGCTTGGAATATGGTTATCAGCAATACGGACCAGGGTGTAATTATACTGGATGCCAAAGATTCCATCGTGTATGTCAATCCCGCTGCAGCGCGGATAGAGGGTATTTCCGTCTACGATTCCAAAGCTACCGATAAAATATCCGCGTCCGGGAAAATACGTAAAATAATACAAAGTGACAAAGAACGGTTCCGGGTTAGCCTAAGAGTAAAAAACGACGACTCGCCCAGGATATTCGATGTCACCCTTTCAACTTTATATAACAAGAGCGGTCGGCAGCAGGGCAAGGTTGTCGTTCTTAATGACAGCACGGAATATATACGACTGGAGCAGGAACTGGAGAAAAACTCAATATATGATAGGTTAACGGGCATATATAGCAAAAACTATTTTATGGAACAGGGAAAGAAAGAAATGGACAGGCTTTGGCGGGGGGATCAAAGCTCGCTGTCGGTAATTATGACCGATATAGATAACTTTGAGCTGATAAATTATAATTACGGCACCGATACAGGACAGCGGGTATTGAAGACCTTTGCCGCTCTGGGTAGTAATTGCATCCGAGTTTATGATACCTTCGGACGGTTGGACGAAGATCGTTTTGCCATTATTCTTCCCAATACCAAACTGGAAGATGCCATTGTCGTTGCCGGACGCATCACCGACGAGGTTAGAAAAACCACCGTTCCAACTTCCGATGAGGACAGCATATCCTTTTCGGTAAGCCACGGCGTTGCATCGTCCAGGTCTCTTACATCCTTCCACCAGGGATTTGAACGGCTTTATGAAATCGCCAAGGATTATTTGAACCAGTCAAAAGACCGGGGCGGTAACCAGGTTACATTTTTCTAACGGATAAAAGAAAAAATCGGCCGGATGGCCTTTGTCCGCTATTGACAGCAGATGAATAAAGGGTATATCATTACTATAGAAACGTTAATCAAACAGCTTGGCAAAAGTTAATATTTTACAGCCGACTTGACCCTAAGAGGGAAACTCCTTGAGGGGGAGAGGGAAAAAGTTTGTATTCTGATGCCGAGGATGGTTCCAGGGCAGAGGAGAATTTGGTTAAAAGGCTTAGTGTGTCCTTTATCAGGAATTCTTCTGTGTTCCTGGTAAAGGATTTTTGTGTTTATAAGGGGGGTTAATAGTACATGAACAGTACACCACGGAGTAACCGGCTGCATATAGCACTGTTTGGCAGGAGGAACACCGGCAAGTCCAGCCTGATAAATGCGCTGACGGGCCAGGAAATAGCCGTTGTGTCCGACGTACCCGGTACGACCACCGATCCGGTATACAAGAGCATGGAAGTTGTGCCCTTGGGCCCGGTTATATTTATCGATACGCCGGGCATAGACGATGAGGGCATGCTGGGCAGGTTAAGGGTGGAAAAAACAAGGGAGGTACTTAGAAAAACCGATATTGCCGTCCTTGTGATAACTGAAGAAGGCGGGTGGGGCAATCGGGAGGAATGGCTGGCCGGGCAGTTTAAGCAGCAAAGGATACCCTTTGTCATGGTGGTAAACAAAAGCGACATATCAAAAAACTGCGATTTTTTAAAAGGCATATCCGTCATTGAGGGCATACCCGTTGTTAAGATGTCCGCCAAAACCGGGAAGGGGGTTGAGGACCTTATCCGCCGATTGATAGACCTTAAAAAAGAGGACCATGCTTCGCTGCACTTGGTGGACGGCCTGGTTGAACCCGGCGACCTGGTTATTCTGGTCACACCCATTGACAGCGGTGCGCCCAAGGGCAGGATTATACTGCCCCAGCAACAGGTGCTGCGGGATATCCTGGATAAGGGCGCTGCCGGGCTGATGGTCAGAGAAACTCAGCTGAAACATGTCTTAGACAAACTAACCCGGCCGCCCGATGTTGTTATAACCGATTCACAAATCTTTGACAAGGTAAAGACATTGCTGCCTCCCCACATACCCCTTACTTCCTTTTCCATTATCTATGCGAGGAATAAGGGACACCTTGGGTTGTTTTACAGGGCGGTTAAGCAGATACAGGGGCTTAAAGACGGTGATAATATCCTGGTGGCAGAAGGGTGTACCCACCATCGGAAGGAGGACGATATCGGCACTGTAAAGATTCCCGCTCTTCTTAGAAAAAAGACCGGGAAGAAGCTTAATTTTCATCATGTTTCCGGGGGCTTTTTTAAAGAGGATCTTTCGCCCTATAGCATGATAATCCACTGCGGTGGGTGCATGCTCAATAAAAGGGAGATGGAATACAGGCAGTTTTTTTCAGAACATAGGGGCGTGCCCATGATAAACTACGGCATCATACTGGCCTATCTTCACGGCATGTTGGATCGGGCGCTTGAACCCTTCAAAGATGAGTTAAACCAATAACAGGACTTGATTAAACAAAATCAAACAAAATATAAAAGGGGGATGGTCCATGGGTTTTTTACAAAAATATCAGGAGTATTTCAAAGAATACGATCGCATGGAAAGGGATTTTATCGACGATGATAAAATATGGTCCCAACTTAACAAATGGGCAAATCCGTCCAAAAAAGATGTTAGGAGGGTGCTTGCAAAGGCGGAGAAAAAGGTAAGGCTGGACCCCGAAGATGCCGCCATTTTAATACAAAACAAGGACGAGGAAACCATTAACGAAATGTTTAGCCTGGCCGGCAAACTAAAAAAGGAGATTTACGGGGACCGTTTAGTCTTTTTTTCGCCGCTGTATATTAGCAATAAATGCGCCAATAATTGCAGGTACTGCGGTTTTAGAAGAAGTAATAATAAGGTGGACCGAAGGACGCTGACTATGGAGGAGATATCCCGGGAAGTAAGGGTTATGATCAACGAGGGACAAAAAAGGACGGTGCTGGTTTACGGTGAATCGCCGGAAACCGATATAGATTTTATATGCCAAAGCATCAGGCAGGTTTATGCCACCAAGTGCGGTAACGGAGAAATCAGAAGGGCCAATATAAACTGTGCGCCCCTGTCCCGGGAAGAGCTTAAGAAACTTAAAGAAGTGGGTATAGGTACATTCCAGGTATTCCAGGAAACATACCATCATCAAACCTACCGGAAGATGCATCCCGAAGATACCATAAAGGGTAATTACAGATGGCGTCTTTATGCCCAGGACCGGGCATTGGACGTAGGTATTGACGATGTCGCCATTGGTGTACTGTTCGGGCTGTACGACTGGAGGTTTGAAGTGATGGGGCTATTATACCATACCATCCACCTGGAGGAGAAATACAACGGCGTAGGGCCCCATACCATATCCTTTCCGAGGATAGAACCGGCCATCGGTACCCCCTATGCGTCAAATCCTGATTATGCCGTAAGCGATGAGGACTTTAAAAAATTGGTGGCCATATTAAGGCTGTCGGTGCCCTATACCGGTTTGATACTGACCGCCCGTGAAAGGCCTGAGGTAAGGCGGGAGGTTATACCCCTGGGCGTTTCCCAGATCGATGCGGGCACACGGATAGGCGTGGGGGGCTATAGCAAGTCCATGGGAAATATGCTCCCTGATAAGGAACAATTCCAACTGGGGGACACCCGTACCCTCGACGACGTTGTCCGGGAAACCTGCGAAATGGGCAGCCTACCTTCCTTTTGTACCGCCTGTTACCGGGCGGGCAGGACGGGAGAGGAGTTTATGGAGGCGGCAAAATCCGGCTTTGTGCATAATTTCTGTATGCCCAATGCCATTCTTACCCTAAAGGAATACCTCCTAGATTATGCAAGCCATCAAACCAGGGACGCGGGGGAGAAGGCCATTAAAAAACACGTTGACGGTATAAAGAATGAAAAGATTAAGGGTTTTATGGTAAAGGCATTAAAGAGGCTGGAAAAGGGTGAAAGGGATATCAGGCTTTAAGGGAGGGTGTGCGTTAAAATGCAAAGGCTGTTGGATACCCTCGAAGAAACCCACTTGCTGGATAAGGCCGGTCTGGTAAGGCTTTTGGAATGGGATAGCCCTGCCTTAATCCATGCCGCCGATAGGGTGAGGAAAAGGTATGTGGGCGAAGAAGTTCATTTGAGGGGTTTAATTGAGTTCAGCAATTATTGCCGTAACAGCTGTTTTTACTGCGGCCTAAGGGCACCCAATAACCGCATAAAAAGGTTCAGGATGGATATTCGGGAGATAATGGAATACGCCAGGCGTGCCGTGGGCTGGGGTCTTAAGACCATTGTCCTGCAAAGCGGTGAAGACGGGTCCTACCCGATAGATGACCTGTGCAGGGTGGTCAGCGATATCAAGGATATGGACGTGGCCGTTACCCTAAGCATCGGCGAACGTACAAAGGAAGAATATGCCTGCCTGAAAAGGGCGGGGGCCAACAGGTATCTGCTGCGCATTGAAACGAGCAATCCTAGGCTTTATGAACGGTTTCACCCGGGTATGAGTTTCCAAAACAGAGTAAGATGCCTTTATTACTTAAAAGAGCTGGGCTATGAAGTGGGTACCGGATGTCTTATTGGACTTCCCGGCCAGACCGTGGAAATGCTGGCGGAGGATCTTTTGTTTTTCAAAAGGCTGGATATAGATATGCTGGGCATGGGACCCTTTATCCCCTGCCCCTTAACGCCTCTGGAAAATGAGAAGGGCGGACAGGTGCCCCTGGTATTAAAGATGATGGCCCTGGCAAGGCTGCTTATGCCGGATATAAACATGCCGGCCACCACCGCCCTGGCAACGATGGACAAAAACGGCTACCAAAAAGGGCTGAAGGCGGGGGCCAATGTGATAATGCCTAATATGGGACGGCCGGATTACAGAAGGCTTTATGCCCTGTACCCGGGTAAAGCAGGCAGCATGGAGGACGGCTTGGCCCGTCTAAAGTCGGCAAGGGAGATTATCATGAAAGCCGGAAGGAAAGTGGGCCGAGGCTGCGGCAATCGAAAACGGGTCCTAAAAAAGGCATAAATATAAGCACCTATGGGTGCTTTATTTTTTATGGTTTCGGTATTATGTCCCCTTCCCTTAAAATACCATCTATATTGTGCCATCCTTTTGAAAATAATACTATAGAGGATATATTATGAAAGGAGTGTTAAATATGGCACAACTCAACCAACTGGAACTTCAAAATTTAAGGCACCTCATCGGGTCCCACGAGACGGCATATCAAAAGCTGCAGGCCTATGCCCAGCAGGCCTCCGACCCGCAAATTAAGCAGATATTCCAACAATCGGCCCAGGAGGCCCAAAATACCAAACAAAAATTAATGAGTTTTTTGCAATAGGGAGGTAATAAAATGCAGGATAAGGATATGGTAAATGACGTGCTATCCATGTTAAACAGCAGTCTGACCGGTTATGCCAATGTTATATCCCAGGCTCAAAACCAGCAGTTCAGGCAGACCATTCAACAGATTAGAAACAGTTGCGAGGCTTCCCAGTACAATCTATATAGACTGGCGGAGCAAAAAGGATTTTACAAGCCCGGTCCCCAGGCGGACCAGAGCGATATCCAGGAAGTACGGTCTATGTTCCAAAGCGGTTCATAACTGACGTTAAAAGGTCTATTTTGCGTAAAAGGGGCACTTTTTAGGGTGGGCCCCT